>DASXUQ010000010.1:0-300000 GCA_036504735.1 bacterium | reverse complement strand
GGTATGGCCGTAGATACCAACGTACTGATCTTCGAACGTATCCGGGAAGAGTTGCGGCTGGGCAAGACCATTCGCGCCGCGATTGACACCGGTTTCGCCCGCGCCTGGACGACGATTATCGACTCGCACGTGTCGACCGCTATCGCGGGCATCGTCCTGCTGATTTACGGATCCGGTTCCATCAAGGGATTCGCCTTGACCCTCACCGTCGGGATCACGGTCAACCTGTTCGCAGCCATCGTGATCACACGCGTGGTGTATGACATCTACACCGAGAAACGTCAACTCAAGACCCTGAGTATCTAATGCCTCACCTGTTTCCCAAAACCAATATCAAGTTCATCGAGGCCCGCTGGGTCTGCATCACGATCTCGATCATTATCATCGTGGCAGGCATCGTCTCCATGGCAATTCGCGGGATGAACTGGTCCATTGACTTCACGGGCGGTCTGGACGTTCAAGTACGGTTCGACAAACCCGTGTCCGATGGTCAGGTCCGTGACGCTCTGACCGGTGCGGGCGTGGACGAAGTCAAGACGATCTCCGGACTGGGCGCGCGCGAGGAAATGTCCATCCGTATGAAATCCTCGGAGAACAGCAATCAGGTCGTGCAGCAGATCCGTTCGAAACTCGAGGCGGCGTTCCCCGGCAATCCGGTCGAGGTGCGTAATGTTCAGGTTGTCGGCCCCAAGGTCGGACGCGAACTGCGCGGACAGGCCCTCCTCTCTGCAATCGTAGCCATGGTTCTGCTGCTCGTCTATATCTCGTGGCGATTCGAGTTCAAGTTTGCCGTTGGCGGCGTCGTGGGTCTGTTCCATGACACCATGCTGACCTTGGCTTTCCTCTCTTTCTTCGGGTATGAGTTCTCGCTCTCTGTACTCGCGGCGATTCTCACCCTCATCGGCTACTCGCTCAACGACACCATCGTGGTCTATGACCGTATTCGTGAGAACCTGAAGAAGCTTCGCAGCGTGAACCTTGCCTCCATTATGGATCTCAGCATCAACGAAACACTGTCCCGTACCGTCATCACCTCCTTTACCGTGTTCCTCACCGTGCTGGTGCTGTTCATCTGGGGCGGCCCGGTGCTGCGCGGCTTCAGCTTCACCATGCTTATCGGTGTGATCACGGGAACCTATTCCTCGATCTATGTATCGGCGCCTATCGTGCTGGAATGGGCGGAGAAAACCGCCATTAAAGGCAAAAAACGGTAAGTTCGCTCTGAAAACCCCTCGCAGCCTCGCGAGAGCGAGGCTGTTTTGTTCTAAGGACTCTCACCTATGGTCACCATAGCCCTCGGCGCTCAATGGGGAGATGAAGGCAAAGGCAAGATCGTAGACTACCTCAGTGCGGACGCCGATGTGGTGGCCCGCTATCAAGGTGGCGCGAATGCCGGCCACACGGTCGTTCACGAAGGAAAGAAGATCGTGCTGCACCTGCTCCCCGCCGGAGTACTGTGGCCCAATACGGTCAATCTGATCGGTGCCGGCGTGGTTGTGGACCCCGTCGCGCTGCTCACGGAAATTGCGCAGGTGGAAGCGGCAGGCATCTCGCTGGCAGGTCGGCTGTTCGTCAGCCATCAGGCCCACCTGATTATGCCTTACCACAAGCTGCTCGATCAGCTTTATGAAGCCGAGAATGGCCGCACCAAGATCGGCACCACCGGTCGCGGCATCGGCCCCGCTTACGTGGACAAGCACGCTCGCGTCGGCATCCGCATCGTCGATCTGCTCGATCCCCAGTGCCTCCGCGACAAGATCCAGTCCAATGTGCAGGAAAAGAACCGCCTGCTGGCCAAGATCTTCGACAAACCGGAACTGAATGTCGAGGCCATTGTCGACGAATACCTCGCCTTTGACAAGCGGATCGATCCATTCGTCAAGGATGTGTCCGTCCTTCTCGCCGATGCCCGGCATGCCGGCAAGCGCATTATCCTTGAAGGCGCGCAGGGCACGTTGCTGGACGTCGACATGGGAACCTATCCCTTCGTCACATCGTCCAATCCCACGGCGGGAGGCGCGTGCACAGGGCTCGGAATCGGTCCGCGCCACATTGATCGTGTTATGGGCATCATCAAAGCCTACACGACCCGTGTCGGTGAAGGCCCCTTCCCCACCGAGTTGGCAGACAACGAGGAAGGCGTCAATCTCCGCGAACGCGGTGATGAATACGGCGCGACCACTGGACGCCCCCGCCGCTGCGGCTGGTTTGACGGCGTGGTGGCCCGTTTTTCCGCCCGTGTCAACAGCGTGGATTCGTGGGCCATCACCAAGCTCGACGTGTTGACGGGTATCAACCCCATCAAAGTATGTGTGGCTTACGCCGAAGAGACCCGCACCTATCGCCACTTCCCGTCCGATTCGCGCATCCTGTCCAAAGTCAAGCCCGTTTACGAAGAGCTACCTGGTTGGGATGAACCACTTGGCGATATTCACACCTTTGCCGACCTCCCCAAGGCCGCCAAGGACTACCTCGAATTCATTCAGGAATTCACCGAAGTCCCCGTCGCCATGATTTCCGTCGGCCCGTCCCGCAACCAGACCATTACAAAGTAAACTCAGACTTTTTTTTCGCTTTTCGCTTTTCGTTTTTCGCTTTTTGTTTTCCGTGAGAGCGTAGCTCAGTAGGTAGAGCATCGCCCTTTTAAGGCGGGTGTCGCGGGTTCGAGCCCCGCCGCTCTCACACACAAGCGACCCGTGGTACCCCTTACCACGGGTCGCTTTTTTACGACATCAGCGGGCACGCGCTTTGCCAGTTTTCTCCGGTGATGCATGCCAACTTCCCACTGACCACCGCCATTGAGAACCGGAAGAATATTTTTCATCCGGCTCCGCTGGCGACATTGCGCCCCGGAATGGGCGCGAGTTTCGAACTCTATCTCGGCATGCCGGGACGCGGCGGGATCCGTTACCTCCTCTACAAAGCCGCCGAGTTCGAGTTTACCGACAAAAAGCGGCGCGAACTCATCGAGAACGGCGTTAAGACTCTCTATGTGCGGGATGAAGACGCCAGCGACTATTATACCTATGTAGACCGCACCGTCGGCCAGGTGCTGGCCTCCGATCAGATGTCGCCCGCCGAAAAGTCCGCGGTGCTCTACGAGACGTCGCAGTCCCTGATCAAATCCACCTTCGAGCGCCCGCAATCGCCGCTCATCATGTCCGCCAACAAGAAGGTCGTCGCCCATACGGTGGCCTCCATCACGGCGGATCCCGCCATGCTGCGCACGATGGTGTCGCTCTTTTCCTTCGACTATTCCCTCTATTCCCATTCGGTGCACGTTTCGGTGCTGGGGACAGGTTTGGCTTTGGAAACAGGCACGTGGACGGAGTCGGAGATCCGCGACATCGCCATGGGGTTTCTGCTTCACGACATCGGCAAATGCCAGGTTTCCGCCGACATTCTGCGCAAGCCCGGCATGCTCTCGCCATGGGAAATCCGCCAGATGGAGAAGCATCCGGAGCTGGGTGTAAGCCTGATGGCCGGCCACCCCAATATGCGCCCGGAAGTGATTGAGATTATCCGCAACCACCATGAGCGCCTCGACGGCAGCGGCTACCCGCGCCATCTGCCCTCCCATGCGATCCCCCTCGAATCACGCATCTGCAGCGTGGCCGACGTGTTCGACGCCTTTACGTCGCATCGCGTCTACAAACCCGCCATGAGCGGCTACGAGGCCCTGAAAACAATCCTCGGCAAGATGGCGCACGAGCTGGATGATGAGATTGTGCATCTCTTGATCCATCGCCTCGGGCCAAACGCAACCCGCATCGTTTAGATCCGGAAACCCATTAAGTGTTCCCCGTATCCGCCGATAATGTAACTGAGAACATTATTTTCTGTGGAACGGACAACGGGCGAACCATGAGTCTCAAGCGCGATCTACATTATGACACCGGACCCACCACCGCGAGAACCGTGGTGCATGTCAGTGAGGTCATGCGGCAGATCGAACTTATGTCCGGAATCCGCAAGCGGATACGGGAAGGGTATTACAATCGCCCGGATATTCTTACGGAAGTCGCGGAGCAACTTAGCCGCCGCGTCAAATCCTGAAGCATACCCACGCACCTGAGTACAACAAGCCACCGGTTAACGGTGGCTTGCTTTGTTTGGAATCCACAGTACGTTGGGCTACGGCGCCTGAAACTCGCCGCGCCGTGTCAACAGAAACGTCAATCCCGCGGCAACGGCGGTTTCGGCGCGCAGCCGTCTCCGTGCCAGAATCAAGGGCCGGCACCCCGCCTTCAGCGCGACGTCCACTTCGGCGTCGGTAAAGCCTCCTTCCGGCCCCACGATCACCATCGAGCTGTCTGCGGCGGTCGCAGCGGGCATCGTTCCTATCTCCCGCATATCTTCGAAAGGATGCGCAAGAAATTTCATGCAGCCCGCCGGAATGGATGCCAAGGCCGCCTCAAGGCTGTTTTTCAGCACAATCTGCGGCAAGCGCGCCCGCCCGCACTGCTTGATCGCGGTAACCGTGATCCTCCGCAGCTTGACCAGTTTGTCCTCCCGCAGCCGCCCTTCGCTGCGCTGCCCGTGAAACAGAATGATCGTGGACGCGCCCAGTTGCGTCGCGGCGTCGATGATTTCGCGGTTGCTGTCGCCTTTCAATACCGCGGCGCACAGAAGGATGGGCCGCACCGGCTCGCCGAAGAACGGCAACTCATGGAGGATCTTCAGACTGTGATCCGGCAACACCAGACAGCCATAGACCATGCCCTCGCCGTCCGTGACATAGACTTCGTCCCCGGCGGCGATCCGGCGCACGCGGAACAGGTGGTGCGCTTCATCCTCCGGAGGCACAATCAGATCATCCACTCGGGCCGCCGGCGGTGCATACACAAACTCGCCCCATTCCATCGTCACCATCGAAAGCCTCCCACCATTTCGCCGAGGGTCACCCAGCGGGTCTTGTGTTCGAGTTGAAACTGGCGCAGCACGCGGGCATTCATATCCAGAAACAGTCCCCGGTAGCCGGTCTTGCGCAGCGTGACCATTGGCCCATAGGTTCGCACGTCCTGGAAGACAAGTTGCGCCGTCCGCGTAGACGTGCCCGGAAACCGCTCGCCACGCCGGCTGTCCCACAGCACGCCCGTGCCTGCCTGCAGCGAACGCGTGACGTTCATGATCATCTCCAGCGATGCGGTCACCGAGCGTGTCTGGTCGCTGCGCTCTTCGGTGAAGGACGACCAGAAGAGCCTGCCGAATTCCTCCTGCTGCCACAGGACCTTCCCGCTCAGACCGAACCGCGACATCAGATCAAACCCCACGCTGTCGCCCAGCAGCACGCGGCGGTGCACCGTGGAACGCGACGTGCGCGGGTCGAGATCATAGTCATAGGCCTGGTAGTTCGCCGATACGCTTGCCGTCACCGTCTGCTCAAACGTCTGCGTCGGCCTGTGCCGGATGGAGGAGCCCAGCAGAAACAGACGCGTCCAGCGATTGTTGGCGCTGCTCTGCCGGAAAATGTACACCAGATGATCGAGCTGCGTCAGGCCGTGCAGTTCATAGACGAAGGTCTTCAGAAACGGCCTGGACACCATTGCTTCCAAATTGTATCGCAACTCGTCGCGGTCATCGTAGTTGGAGGTGCTGCGCGTGTCCAGGGAGTACTTCGATACCGATGCTCTCGCGTTCAGCGTCGTGTGTCCCGCCAGAGCAAGCTGTCCCTGCAGCGCCAGATCGCTCTTGTGTCCCTGCAAGATGTCGCCGCGGATGTTCTGCGTGATCGTGCGCATTCCCAGTTGCAATTCGCCCGATGCAATGCCGCTCTCCGCCTGCAAGGCCGACGTGAATCCCGCCTGATTCTCCTCCAGCGATGAGGTTGCCGCGTCGGGCTGGCTCTGGTCCGTCTTTTCGCGGACGATATCCCCGCCCATTTCGACTCTCATCCCGCGCGAGATGCTGTAACGCAGCACGTCTTTGAGAGTATAGCCCTTTTCCACCCGCCGCCCGGTGCGTCCGCTGGCATCCAGATACACGTCCTGATTCAGAGACGTAAACGACAACTCCGCGCGGTTGCTGTTGCCTTCGAAGAACTCGCGGTAAACTTCGTAGCGGCCCTTGACATCCTCGCTGTTGTGGTGCCGGGGCGTCTCCCGGTCATAGTCCAGAGACAATGACTGGTCGTAGCCCGCAAGGTTCCAGTGATCCAGCCCCAGATGCGTCCACACCCCCACACCGCTGCTCATCTGACCGATGCGCCGGTCCTGCACAGGGCCGATGCCGGCATCCGCCCGCAACGGTTTCCACGGATTGGCCGACAGACCCATTCCGCCCCGCAGAATCCGCACCGCAGCCGCGCTTTGCGTGGGAGCAAACACCGCGGCCTCCGCGTAGTCGTGGGCTCTCGGAAACAGATCGACGCGGGTCGGAATGCGCGCCGGCAAATTGTACGGCCGGTCATCTAAGTGTTCTCCCGATGCCGCCAGCCACGCGCTCGCCCAGCTTACCACAGGCTGGCTCATCCCCGCATACCACCGGCCATCCTGCCGCACGCGGTCCGTCTGCCCTTCCGGCGTCTGCCATTCCGTCTTCCACTGCGCGTTGGCATCCACCATAAACCGCATCGGTAGTTTCACCTGTGAATTCAGCCGCTCCGTGATCCGCAGAAACTCAATCCCCTTTTCTACCTGCACTCCGCTGCTGTCCGGCATGCCTATCGCCCGCGGCGGAGTCAACGCCGCCATCGCCGGCAGACAAAGCATAACGGCGCAATACGGCAACAGGATGATCTGGAGGATGCTTCGAAACACGCGGTGTGAGGAGTAGAGTGGGCTGAATAGAGAAAGTGACGGCTGTGTGGCAGCCGTCACCCGAAATGTCATCGCGGCATAAACAGACAACGGATTCCGCACGCGTGGAACCACGCAGTCTCCACGCAGAACCCCTTTGCCGCCGAGCAGGCGACATAGGTGCAGGGCTTAGCCCTGCTCAGGCGCTCTTGCGTTTCTTGAGCGGGATAAGCTTCGGCTGTTCCCGGCGCTCAATGGTTCCGGCGGTAATAATCACCTCGCCGATATCCTTGGCGCTGGGGATCTCGAACAAAATGTCCGTCAACGCTTCTTCCGTGATCGACCGCAGGGAACGTGCGCCGGTCTTGCGCTGTTGTGCCCGGGCGACAATCGCCTTCAGCGATGGATCGTCGAAGGTCAGCTTTACGCCTTCCATTTCGAACAGCCGCGCATACTGCTTGACCAGGGCATTCTTCGGCTCGGTCAGGATTCGCAGCAAGGCTTCATCCGACAGCGGATCCAGCACCGACACCACCGGCAGGCGTCCGATCAACTCGGGAATGAGACCGAACTGGTGCAGGTCTTCGAAACTCACCTGATGCAGCACCTGGTCCGCCGCCTCGCCTGTCTGCACGTCCGCACCGAAGCCCATGCGTCGCTTGTTCACGCGCCGCGCCACAACTTTATCCAGACCTTCGAACGCGCCGCCGCAGAGGAACAGAATATTCTTCGTGTTCATCTGGATCAGCTTCTGCTCGGGATGCTTGCGTCCGCCCTGCGGCGGCAGTGACGCCACGCTGCCTTCGAGAATCTTCAGCAGGGCCTGCTGCACGCCTTCACCCGACACGTCGCGGGTAATCGAGACGTTGGATTCCTTGCGCGCGATCTTGTCGATCTCGTCGATATAGACGATGCCCATCTCGGCTCGCGCCAGATCATAGTCCGCCGCCTGCAGCAGCCGCACCAGCACGTTTTCCACGTCCTCGCCGACGTACCCCGCTTCGGTCAGCGTGGTCGCGTCGGCAATGGCGAACGGCACTTGAAGGAAGCGCGCCAGCGTCTGCGCCAGCAGCGTCTTGCCCGTGCCCGTCGGTCCGATCAGCATGATGTTCGACTTTTCCAGCTCGACGTCCGAGCCGAAATCCTCGGCGCTGATCCGCTTATAGTGATTGTGCACGGCCACCGCGATCTTGCGCTTGGCGTCGTCCTGCCCGATCACATACTCGTCGAGCTTGCGCTTGATCTCGATCGGGATCGGAAATTTCTCCAGCGGCAGCACCCGCCGGCTGCCCCGCGACAGCGCCACGATCTGGTGCGCGTGCTCGACGCACACGTCACAGATAGCGATGCCGTCGTGGTGCTTGATCAGCGTGTTGACCTGGCGCTCCGTGCGTCCGCAGAACGAACAGAACTGTTCGACGTGTTCGTTTTCAGTCAAAGGATCCGGCGCTACGCTTTCTTCTTGCGGTCACGGGGGTAGATGATCTCGTCAACGATGCCGAATGCTTTGGCCTCTTCCGCGGACATGAAGTTATTGCGGTCCGTGTCCTTCTCGATCTGCTCGATCGGCTGGCCGGTATGCATCGCCAGCAGGTCGTTCAAACGGCTGCGGATCTTGAGGATCTCCTTGGCCTGAATATCGATGTCCGATGCCTGGCCCTGCGCGCCGCCCGACGGCTGGTGGATCATAATCCGTGCATTGGGAAGCGAACTGCGCTTGCCCGCCGCTCCCGCCGCCAGCAGAAACGCGCCCATCGACGCCGCCTGGCCGATACAGATCGTGGCCACGTCCGGCTTGATGTGCTGCATCGTATCGTAAATCGCCAGTCCCGCGGAGACGACTCCGCCCGGGCTGTTGATATACAGGGAAATGTCCTTCTCCGGATCTTCGGCGGCGAGGAAGATGAGTTGGGCGATGATCAGGCTCGCCATGTGATCTTCGATGGGAGTCCCGATAAACACGATCCGCTCGCGGAGCAAACGCGAATAAATGTCGTACGCCCGTTCGCCGCGGCCCGTTGTCTCAATGACCATCGGTACCAGTGTCATGTGCGAATATACTCCTCTATTGGGTTTCAATTACGCCGTAACTATATCGCTCTCCGGCGTCGCGCGGCCTTCGAATTCGGCCAGAGTCACCTGTCGCGGCACCGTCTGTACTTCCGATTCGATCACCGCCAGCACCTTGCGCTCAAGGATATCTTCGCGGATCCGGTCCTTCTGCTCGTCGTTCAGCTTCTTCTCGAAGTCGGACTTCTTCATCTCGTCCACCTTCGCCAGCCGCTCGACTTCGCCCTTGTAATCGTCGTCCGTGACCTCGATCTGCCGGTCGCTGATGATCTTCTTGCGCAGCATGTGCCAGCGCAGATTCCAGATTGCCGACGTCCGGTACTCGTCTTTGAAGCGCTCGATTTCCTTGGGATCCACCGCCCGGCCCTTGCGGCCCTTCACGGCGTCCTTGGCCATATGGTCGAGATAATCGTCGAGCATCCGCGGCGGCACCGTGAAGTCCGTCTTGCGCAACAACTCATCGGCCACGGCGCGGAACATCCGCTCGTGGGCCTGATGATTGGCCCGGGCTTCCAGATAACGCTTCAGATCGGCCTTCAGAGCATCCAGGGACTCGATCTGCGGATTCAGCAGCTTGGCCATGTCGTCGTCCAGCGCCGGCAATTCCTTGCGGCGGATCGTGCGGATCGTGATCTGGTAGCGCTGCGCCTTGTGCTCGTGGGTCTGCCCTTCGTGCTCGTGGCTGTGCGCCGGGAATTCCACCACCGCCGTTTCGCCGGGAATCAAGCCTATAACTTTTATTGCAAATTCCTCGCCAAGACGTGAACGTGACATATCAAGTTCCGCGTCCTTCTGTTCCCGGCCCAGGATCGGCAGTCCGGTCTCGTCGAGTTCCTGCAAATCAAATGTGATGATCGAGTCACGATCCACCGGATCGTCACTCGGCGCAACCACCGCGTGCGATTCGCGCAACTCGTCCAACATCTTCAACACATCTTCCTCTTCGACCACCGGCTGGAGGGCTTCCACCGTGATCTCCGAGAGGACGGGCAGTTCAAAATCCGGGGCTACTTCCACGTCCACCGTGAACGTCAGCGGCTCGCCCGGCGTGTACTGTACATCCTTCATGTCGCCGGGGGATACCGGCTCCAGCTTGGATTCGGTCAAAGCATCCCGATAGCCTTCCTGCAGGACTTCCTGCAGTGCTTCCTGAGCCACGGCAGTGCCAAAGCGCTGATCCAGCACCTTGCGCGGGATATGCCCCTGCCGGAAGCCGGGCAATACAATCTTGCCGGCCATCTCATCGAGGGCGGCTTTGACCTTCTGCTCCATCACCTCCGCCGGAATAGTCACTTTCAGTTCGTATTCCGTGGGGCTCTTTTGTTCAGTCTGAACCTGTACTTCCAAAGAAACTCCATGTTTTTGACCGGTGCGAAAGGGGGGACTCGAACCCCCAAGCCCTCTCGGGCACCAGATCCTAAATCTGGCGCGTCTGCCAGTTCCGCCACTCTCGCGGAAATTGTTAATATAGGTATCTATAACACAATTTTCAACTACGTCAGGCCCCGCGTTTCTCCGTCCCCCTCCCACGAAAACTAGCCGACACGCTCCGTCGTGCCGGATTCCTTGGTTCCCGGTTCGCGCCACGCCGGAGCGTGGCGCCTAGTCTTGGAGAGGGAGCAGCACGGGCAAGAGAGGGACCGCGCGGTATTCCCGCGCTGTCCCCCCGCCAAAGGCGGCCCCGGGTCAAGGGCTCAGCCCTTGTTGCGGACGTCGGCAAACTTTCGTATTTTACTCCCATTCTGATGTGAAACCTGACATATTCAAGACCCATTTCTACTTATGTCTAAGCCTCGCTCGCCCTTAAGCATCATATTTATCACCATTTTTATTGATCTGCTCGGGTTCGGGCTGATCCTGCCTTCTCTGCCCTTCTATGCGGAAAGCTACGGTGCAACCCCGCTGACGGTTGGCCTGCTTTCCATGTCCTACAGCCTGATGCAGTTCATTTTTGCGCCGATGTGGGGCCGGCTTTCCGACCGGGTGGGCCGCCGGCCCATTATTCTGCTCAGTCTGGCCGGATCCTGTGCCGCCTTTCTGTTGTTCGGCCTCGCCCGCAGCCTGGCCTTGCTTTTTGTCGCCCGCTCGCTGGCCGGACTGCTTTCCAGTGCCTCTCTTCCCACGGCTCAGGCATTTATTGCCGACAGTACCACCCCCGAAAATCGCGCCAAAGGCATGGGCCTCATCGGCGCCGCCTTCGGCCTGGGTTTCATCTTCGGCCCGGCGCTGGGCGGCCTGCTGACTCACTACGGCTACAGCGCGCCCTCCTATGTAGCCGCTGTGCTCGCCGGAGGTAACCTGATCTGGGCGTGGTTTGCCCTTCCCGAGTCCCTGCACCATCGTCCTGAACGCGTGCGGCCGTCCTACATGTCGCCGACACATCTCAAGGAGAGTTTCGGTGACCCCCGCATTGCCTTCCTGCTGATCATCTTTTTCTTCGGCGTGTTTGCCTTTTCCAATATGGAATCCACCTTCGCCCTCTTCGGTGAGCACCAGATCGGCCTGCACCCGTTCGGTGTCGGAGGACTGCTGGCGGAAGTAGGAGTCATCTCGGTCATTGTGCAGGGATTTATGATCGGCAAGCTCACCAAACGTTTCGGAGAAATTAACCTCACCATCTGGGGTCTGATCATCGAAGCCATCGGCTTTCTGCTCACGGTGCTCGTACATTCCGTAGCCACCATGCTGATGGTCCTGCCGCTCTATGCCATCGGCTCTGCCCTGCTCAATCCCTCCATCAGTTCCCTGCTTTCCCGCGCTGCTCCCGAAGACCGGCAAGGGGACACGCTCGGTGTTGGTCAGGGAATCGGTGCACTGGGCCGCGTCCTCGGACCGGTCTGGGGAACATGGCTCTTCCAAGCCTATGAGCCAGATGCCCCCTACATTTCCGCCGGTTTGATGATGGGTCTGCTGGGCATCCTCTGCCTCTTCCGCCTTCGCCGCCTGCTCGGCCCCGTCATTGCCCGGCCCTTCGCCGCGACGCTGCATCACTGAAGCATTTTCACTGGCGGAAACGTAGAAGAGGCGCACAAATCGTGCGCCTCTTGCGTATCGTCCGGCAGAACAGGCTTACCCGAAATTCTTGATATAGGTTTCGATTTCCGTCACTTCATCGCGTGAGCCGAGATACACCGGCGTGCGTTCGTGCAATCCACCGGGCCGGACATCGAGAATATTTTCATTCCCGTTGGATGCCATGCCGCCCGCCTGTTCGAAGATCATCGCCATCGGCGAGGCTTCATACAGCATCCGCAGTTTGCCCTTCGGCTTCTTCGGATCCTTGTAGTCCATGGGATACATGAAAATTCCGCCATACAGCAGCGTGCGGTGCGCATCCGCCACCAGCGATCCGATGTAACGGTTGCTGTAGGGCCGGCGGCGCTCCGTATCCGGCTTCATCATGTCATCCACATACTTGCGGACCCCTTCGCTCCAGTAGTGGTAGTTGCCCATGTTGGCGCTGAAGATGCTTCCGTGCTGGGGCACCTGAATGTTCGGGTGCGACAGCAAAAATTCGCCGAGCATCGGCTCCAGTGTAAACCCGTACACGCCCTTGCCCGTCGTATACACCATCATCGTCGACGATCCGTACATCACATACCCCGCCACCACCTGCTTGCGTCCGCATTGCAGCATGTCGTCCATTGTGCCTTCACGCCCCGGCGTCACCTTGCGGTGCACCGAGAAGATCGTGCCCACGTTGACGTTGGCCGCGATATTCGACGAGCCGTCCAGCGGATCGAAGGCCATCGTATACTTGCCCAGGTCGAACTGGGGAGGAATGGGAATCAATCCTTCCGACTCCTCCGACGCCATGCAGCAGAGCACTCCGGTGTGGTCGAATGCTGCGTTCATGGTTTCTTCGGCAATGACGTCCAGTTTCTGAACCGCTTCGCCCTGAATGTTGGTGTCTCCCGTGCCGCCGAGAATGTTCAGCAGACCGGCCCGACGCACGTTGCGGCTGATCACTTTGGCCGCAAACGCAATTTGGTAGAGCAGCCGCGACAACTGGCCGGTAGCTTCCGGGTTCTGTCGCTCCTGATCAAGGATGTGCCGCTCAATGGTGACGAGGTTCGGCAACTGCACGACTCGACTCCTTTCTACACATAATTTAGAAGCTCATGATACGACGAAATCACAACATTGGCTTCAGTCAGATAGTCCGCAGGCAGCGTCGTCGTGATGGCCAGGGTAAACAGTCCGGCCGCCCGAGCAGATCGAATTCCCAGCGGCGCATTCTCCAGCACCATACACTGATCCGCCGCCAGACCGCTGCGCCGCAAGGCGGTCAGATACGGGTCCGGATCAGGTTTTCCATGCGTGTATTCTTCAGGCGTGATAATGTGCGTGAACCGCGCGATATCTTCTTCCGGAACCACGCCGTCCATATTGGCGCGGATGGATCCCGTCACAATGTCACATTCCACACCCTGATCCCACAGGTCCACCAGCATCCGCCGCGCCTCCGGAATAATGCCGCGCGGCGCCAGCTCCCAGTACAGCGCGCGCTTGCGTTTCAGCATCTCCTGCAAATCGGCGTCGGTTGCCGCCAGGCCGTAGTCCTGCCGCAAACGCTTCAGCGTATCGTCCGCCTTCTCGCCTTCGGCAAGTTTGATAAACAGCTCGTCCATCTCGATCCCCACGTCCCGCAGCACCGTCTGCCACGCCGTAACGTGCGCGGGCATCGAGTCGATCAGCGTGCCGTCCAGATCGAAAAAAACCGCCTTGATGTTGTGGTCTGCCACGCCGCTCAGATCTCCTCCATCCGCGCCGTGAAATGCCGCAGCAGCGGAGCTTCATAGGTCAGCCGCACGCCGCGCAGCGTGTTCCGCGTTTTGTAGATCTCCAGAATCGACTCGCCCACATACTGCATGTGCGACATCGTATAGACGCGGCGCGGGATCGCCAGCCGCACCAGTTCCAGCGGCGGATGAATCGCCTTGCCGGTCGCCTTGTCCTTCTCCTCGAACATCAGCGAACCGATCTCCACGCCGCGAATGCCCGCTTCGCGGTACATTGCCACCGTCAGCGACACTCCGGGGAACTGTTCCGGCGGAATATGCGGACAAAACTTCGCCGCATCCACGAACACCGCATGCCCGCCCACGGGCAGCACGATGGGCACGCCGCCGTCGGTGAGCATATCGCCCAGATACCGCACCTGCGACGTCCGGTAGTTCAAATACTCTTCGTCCAGCGCTTCGTACAAACCGATGGCAATGGCTTCAAGGTCACGTCCCGCCAGACCGCCGTAGGTCGGAAAGCCTTCGATCAGAATCAGCTTGGTCTTGATCGTCTGCGTCAGCGCGGAGTCCTTCATTGCAATGAAGCCGCCCATATTCACCAGCGCGTCCTTTTTGGAGGACATCCACGTGCCGTCCGCGTAGCTGAACATCTCCCGCGCAATGTCGATCACCTTTTTGTTCTTGTAGCCCGCTTCGCGTTCGTGGATGAACCAGCAGTTTTCCGCGTAGCGCGCACAGTCGAGGAAGAAGGGCACCTTGTACTTCTTGCAGAGGACCGACGTCGCCCGGATATTCTCCATCGACACCGGCTGTCCGCCCGCCGAATTGTTGGTGACGGTCATCACCACCATCGGAATGTTCGCCGCGTCCGCCGCCAGCGTCTTTTCCAGAGCCTCAAGGTTCATGTTTCCCTTGAAGGGATGCTGCTCGGACGGCACCAGCGCCGCATCGATCGGCAGGTTGCGCGCGTCGCCGCCGTTGGCCGTCACGTTGGCATGGGTGGTGTCGAAATGCGTGTTGCTGGGGACAATCTTCCCCGGCTTGCAGATCGTCGAAAACAGCAGGTTCTCGGCCACGCGTCCCTGGTGCGTGGGAATCACGTTCGGAAATCCGGTGATGTCCTTTACCGCCGCTTCGAAGCGGTAAAAACTGCGGGAGCCGGCGTAGGCTTCGTCGCCCGTCATCAGCCCGCCCCACTGCTGATCGCTCATCGCGGACGTGCCGCTGTCCGTCAGCAGGTCAACATAAATCGAATCCGAAGGCACGGCAAAAATATTCAATCCGGCCTTCTTCAAATACTCTTCGCGCTCTTCGCGCGTCGTCTGGCGAATACGTTCGACAGTTTTGATGCGGAAAGGTTCTACGGGAAATTTCATGCGGTGTGCGTGCGGGGTGCACGGTCTTTCAAATAGGGTGAAAAAAAGGTAAGCCTGCGCGATCATCACTTCAGCAAATCGCGCAGCGGCTCGAAGTTAATGAAATCGGAATGGTGAACAATCACGGCGGCGGGCGAACGGTACGCGCCGTCGCCTTCGTGCGCATGGACGGCGATGATGTGCTGCACTTCGACGGGCAACCCGTGCTTCATGGCCAGAGCGGCGCCCGAAAATGGATGGCGCATGATCTTGCCCGCCGGGCTCTTGATAAATCCCTTCTCCGTCTCGGCGTATTCCATCAATTTACCCACGTCGTGCAAGATAGCGCCCGTCAGCAGAATGTCGCGGTCAAGCTGATAATACTTGTTGTAGAAGGCTTCCTGCACCTCGGCGATCTTCAGCGCCGTCTGCACCACGCTGCGGGTATGCGCCAGAAGGCTGACCTCGCAATTGGGAATCAGCAGCGTGAACGGGATCCGCTCGAGGTCATCGACACTCCAGCCGCCCATGGTCAGAGCATCCTGAAAGACGGCAATGGTCTTCTGACGCAGGTCAAGGTCGGTAATCTCGGCGATCTCGGGGAACTTAGAAATCAGTCTCTCTGGCATAGGTGCTCTCCGGGTAAGTAATCTACTCGACATCCTTGGCGTCGGGAATCCACGTATCCTGTGCCGTACGCCGGCGGTATACCAGCGCCCGCCCCACCTGGCCCTCCGGCAGGTACGTCTCGCGCATGTACGAGGCCAGGTCAGGGTAATCCCGCAGCGAATAATTCAGAAATGTAAACGGGTAATCGTCTATCAGCACGAGGTCAAACACATACTTGGGCCGCCGCTGCTCCAGATCCTCGATAAACATCCGCTGCGCCATCGAATGCCCTTGCTCCCGCGGCGCGCGCTCCGTAAAGGGATCGAATGAGCCCGGAGAATAGCCCGTAATGTAGTGGCAAAGATAATCGCGCACTCCCGGCAGCCGTCGCGCGTAATAATAGATTTGCGGACAATAGCCCCACACCACAATCGTCTCATCGCTTGCCGTGTGCGCCATGGCAAACCGTCCGATCTCCCGCTCGGTCTGCTCATCGTCCAGCCGCGAATAGGAAATGCCGCGCGGTGGCGCCGTAAAGTCCCATGTCCGCCACGTCGGCAGCCGCATCCCCAGAATCAGCCCGGCAATCACAATCGCGCCGCTCACCGCCACGCGATACCGCGCAAACCGCCGGTTCAGCCATAACCACGCATACACTCCCGTCACTGCCAGCGCCGGATACACCTGCAGCCAGTAATGCCCCCAGAACCGCGAGCCCGCGCACAGCGCCAGAAAGGACGCCACTACGGTCGCCGCCACGAACTTCGTCCGCGCCGACGGCCACCTCTGCATCAACAATCCGCAGCCGAATACCGCCAGGCACAGCGGCATAATCGCCTGCTTGAAAAATTCCGTTCCGTTGATCAGCAGCGCCTGCATAAACCCGGAAACACCCACATCCCCGGCATAGGTCAGCGGATACCGCACCCACGAATCCCACGCCCAGGCCAGTCCGCCCGATGACGCGTACACGATGCCCGTTATCACCCACGGCAGCGCGAACCCCGCCAACGTCCCCACCGCGCGCTTCAGTCGCTGCGGGCGAATCGCCCACACCGCCACCATCAACGGCAGCAGAAACACCGCGTAACTCTGCCGGAAAAGCGCCGCGCACCCCACGGCACCTCCCGCCGCAATCAGCGACCACCTGCGCTGCGGCCGCTTCCAGACCAGCAGCA
This sequence comes from bacterium, assembly GCA_036504735.1. Classification (NCBI taxonomy): domain Bacteria; species bacterium. Next base: position 283,306 of record DASXUQ010000010.1, on the reverse strand, counting down.
GCGCGGGCGCCAGCAAAACCAGTCCGGGCGATTCCACATTCAGGCTGAACATCTCCGGCGGCAGGCCGTAACTGTTGCACAGCACCCACCACAGGAAGGCCGCAGGCAGCGCCGCCGTCAATCCCCACAACGCTATCGCCAACTCGATCACGGCAATTCCCGCCGCAATCATCACCACCGTTTGCGTGACGTGCGCCGCCGTCAGCGATGGGCCAAACAGATGAAAGAGCACATTGTACAGCACGGCCGCACCGGGCGGCTTGGTTGTGCCCAGCAAATCCACACCGGGCAGCCAGCCGTGATCCAGCCCGTGCGCCGCCACCGCGTACTCCGTCTCATCGATGTTGTAGACAACATCTTCCAGAAATGCCGCGCGGCAAATCACCATACCGAGCGCCACCACCGGCCATGCCAACCACCGCTGTTTCACGGGAACCCTCCCAGATGGCGACCGGCAACGAATCCGAACACTTACTCTTCGGCAGGCTCCAGATCGGATGATCCCGGCTGCAACGTGTCTGCGGGAGTCCGGCGGCGGTAAATCTCCGCTTCTCCGATCCGGCTGTCCGGCACATAGTTCGCCAGCACATAGTCCGCCACCAGCGGACTGCTCGACATCGGATAGTATGTGAACGCAAACGTGTACCGCTTGACCGGCGTCAGATCGAAAATATACTTCGGTCTGTTGCGCTCAAGGTCTTCAAGGAACATCTGCACGGCCCGTGGATGACCCAGGCGCCGCTCACTCTGCCCCATGACCAGATTGGACACCCCCGGCGAGTATCCCACCACATAGTGGCAGATGAAATCCCGCACGGCAGGCAACCGTTCCGCATACCAGTAAATCTGTGGACAGTAGCCCCAGACGCAAATCTTCTCGTCCGGTGACGTGTGCTCCTTGGCAAACGCGCCCAGTTTCACCTCGTCATTTTCCACCCCGAGGCGGAAAAAGGAGATTCCGCGAGGCGGCGCATAACGGTCCCACGTCCGCCACGTGTTGTAGTGCGTCAGCGCCACAAGTCCCGCCACCAGTGCCAGGCTTGTCAATAGCAGCTTCGTCCGTTTCGTTCCCTGTGCCATGCACTGCCATGCTGAAACAGCCGACAGCACCACAATGGGATACATCTGCACCCAGTAATGTCCGAAGAACCGCGACCCCGTACACAGCGCCAGAAACGAACCCAGCAGCAGCGATCCCAGCAAGACAAACTGTTCCTTGCGTCCATGGCGAATCAGCAAAACCGCGCCATAGATCGCCAAGGCTACAGGAACCATCAACTGAAATCCGAATTCACTGGCCATGTAGGCAAGCCGCGCCGCGAATCCGTTGATGCCCGTGTCGCCCGCATACTCCAGCGGATACCGCACCCAACTATCCCACGCCCACCCCAGCCCGTGCTTTGCCCCATACACCGCCAATACGGGCGCCCACACCGTCAGCGCTCCCGTCGCAAGCATCACGCTGCGCTTCACGCGTTGTCCCGGCGCCAGCATCAGCACGCTGAACACCGGAAGAATAAAGAACACTGAACTCTGCCGGAACAGCACCGACAGTCCCAGTGCCGCGCCGGAACCCAGCACCGCCCGGATGTCCTTCGGTCTCCACCAGGCCAGCCACACCGCCAGCACCGCCACCAGCATGGCGGCGCCTTCCGTGTTCAGCGGAATCATGTCGGGCGGAATATCGAAACTGTTGGCAACCATCCAGAACAGCAGCGCCGCCGGAATCGCCGCCGTCGCGCCCCACAGACGGATAGCCAGTTCCACCAGCAGCCCGCCTTCCACCACCAGCATCAGAATGTACGCCACCCGCGTGACGATCAACGATGAGCCGAAGAGATGAAACAGCGCGCCATACAAAAACACAATCCCCGGAGTCTTGTTCGACCCGAGAAAATCCACGCCCGGCAGCAGCCCGTGGTCAAGACCCCGCGCGGCCACTCCGTATTCCGCTTCGTCGATGTTGTAAACGACGCTCTCGAGAAACGCCGCGCGGCATATCAGCATGCCCGCGGCCAGTATCAGCCAGGCAATCCACCGCTGCCTCATGGGACCGTCCACTGCTGCAATCATCTGCGGACTAAGATCCCCTCCCTACTTCACATCCTGATCGGCAGGCTGCCACGTATCGCTCGCCGTGCGGCGGCGATAGATCAGCGCCTCGCCGATTTTGCCTTCGGGAAGATAGTTCCGGCGCACGTAGGATGCCAGCTCCGGATAGTCCCGCAATGAATAATTGTAAAACGGAAACGCGTATGCTCTGACCTGCACCAAGTCGATGATGTATTTCGGCTTGCGTTTCTCCAGATCATCAAGGAACATCTGCTTGGCCTGGGGATGCCCTTCGGACCGCACCGCGCGCTCTGCCGTCGGATCGAAGGTCCCCGGAGAATAGCCCGTGGTGTAATGGCACAGGTAGTCGCGTGTTCCCGGCAGACGGTCCGCATAATAGTAGATTTGCGGGCAATATCCCCACACTGTAATCGTCTCATCCTGTGTGGTGTTGGCCCGCGCAAAGTGACCGATGGTCACTTCGAGCTGATCCGCTCCTATCGAGTAGTGCCCGAAGCCCGCGGGGATCGGATCCGGGTCCCAACTCCGCCACGTGGGAAAATGCAGTATCGCCATGATCCCGCCGATCACCACCGCCGCCCCCAGCAGCCGCTTCATGACCTTTGTGCCCTGCGCCAGTTTCAGCCACACTGACACGCCCAGCAGCGTTGCCACGGGGAAAATCTGTATCCAGTAGTGCCCGAAGAAGCGCGACCCTGCACACAGCGCCAGCGTCGCAGCGGCCGTCATCCACAACAGGAACTTTGCGCGTGGTGTTGAGCGGTCCCGCCACTGAAGAATAATCCCGCCGATCAGCAGCGCCAGTGGCACGGTCGCTTCGGTTACAAAGGTCGAGCCGTAATCATTCAACGCGCCGAAGAACATCTCCATGCCGCCGTCGCCCGAATAGGCAATCGGGTACCGCACCCAGCTATCCCACGCCCACCCCAGCGCTCCCGACGCGGCATAAATCGCCAGCAACGGCAGCCACGCCAGCACAAAACCCGCCGCGACGTGCGACATGCGATACAGCCGCCGCGAAGGTTCCCGCCAGATCGCCGCTGCCATGGGCAGCGCGAAAAACACCACGCTTTGCCGGAACAGCGCGCCCATCCCCAGCGCCGCACCCGCCACCACCAGCGCCCACCGCTTCTGCGGTTTCATCCAGGCCAGCAGCAGCGCCGCCACGGCCAAGAGCATTTCGGGCGATTCCACATTCAGCGCCAGCGTCTCCGAGGGAATGTGGTACGTGTTGGACACCATCCAGAACAATACCGCCGCCGGTATCGCCGCCGCCATCCCCCACAGCGCTATCGCCAGTTCCATCACCAGCATGCCCGTCGCGATCATGATCACGACATGGACAACGTGCACCGCGCCAAGATTGTGGCCGAAGATATGAAAGAGCACATTGAACAGCGCCGAGATGCCCGGCGGCTTTGTGCTCCCCAGCAGATCCACGCCGGGCAGCCAGCCGTGGTTCATCGCGCTGCCTGCGACCGCGTACTCCGCCTCGTCGATGTTGTAAAAGACATCCTCCACGAATCCCGCGCGGCACCAGACCATGCCGGCAATCAGGAGGAGCCACGCAAAGTAGCGGTGCTTCATAGAAGGAAATTCAGCGCAGCAGGAACCGGTATTCGGAAATGGCTCCTTCCCATCCGAGGCGCAGCGCCATCGCCCACAGATCGGGAGCCGGATAAATCTCTTCAATGTGCGCCATCGCGCCCAGACTCGGCGGCAAATGCCGTCCCGTCGGCCCGTACAATGCCACCCGCAAATTCAACCGGTTGGCAGCCAGCGCCGCCGAAGCGATTCGCGCCGTTTCCGCTTCCGCCTCTTCGCGGCTGGCCGCGTGGTACACATTTTCCGTGGAGAAATACGCCCACTGCACCCGCGCGCGGGATAGTTCCTTAATCGCCACCGGATCCGGCGCCACCAGCACGCCGATCTCCTGGTTCGTGCCCACCACACGCTGCGACACGTCCGCCACCCGGCTCACGTCCGAAATCGTCGTGCCGCGCGCTCCCGTTACCACCACCCGGTCCGGCGCCACACCCAATCCCGGCACCCGGTCCAGATCGTCTTCTTCCGTCTTCACCGCAAACAACGGCAGCCCGGGCCGGTTGAACAGGTCCGGCGTGTAGGTAGTGGAGGTCACAAAGACAGAAACGGGCAGCAGAATGATCTGAGCCCCGCCGCGCACCGCGCCGTACGCCACGTCCAGCAGATCAAGGTCCGGGATGAGGCGGGCGATCTGCACTCCCGGCTCCAGGTCCAGTCCGATTCGCGGGATCACCGCTTCTCCTCAGAAAACTTGCGGGCCATCGCTTCGGCGATAAACCCCGGGACAAAACATTCTACATGGCCGCCCAGCCGCGCGACTTCCCGCACGATGGAACTGTTCAGGTACGTGTACCGTTCGTGCGGCATCAGAAATACCGTCGTGATGTCTTCCGCCAGTTTGCGGTTGGTCAGCGCCATCTGAAATTCATATTCGAAATCGGAGACCGCGCGCACCCCGCGTACAATCGCCACCGCCTTCTGCTGATGCGCATAGTCCACCAGCAAGCCCCGGCATTCGCCCACTTCGGTATGCGCGATTCCCTTCACCGCCTCTTCAATCTGCGCCCGCCGCTCCTGCACCGTAAACAGGGTGGTCTTCGACGAATTGACGGCCAGGGTGACGATCACGCGGTCAAACAGTTCCGCCGCGCGGCGGATCACATCCATGTGCCCGAAGGTGATGGGATCGAAGGTGCCCGGATAGAGTGCAGTTCTCACGCGGCTTTGGAGTTCAGTTTCTTGGTCATGGCAATGCACATGCCGTCGGGCAGGCGCTTGACTTCCACTCCGTCCATCAGCATGCGGATCACATGCAGCCCCCGCCCGCTCGCCTTCATCAGATTCTCGGGCAGCGTCGGATCGGGCACCTTCTCCACGTCGAAGCCGGGCCCGTGATCCCGCACCACCACGCGCAGCGAATCGGGAAACTGTTCGAAGCGGATTTCCACAAACAGATCCGGGCGCTCATGGTGAGCGTGCGTGATCGCATTGCCGGCCGCTTCAGTCACGCAGATGCCAAGATCTGCGCGCGCGTCGTCGTTGAAGCCCATTTCAAGGGCAATACGTTCCACCTCCGCATCAACGTGCGGAAGTTCCTCAAGGGAAGAGGGGATGCGCAGCATATCAACCTTCAATGGTTGAGACATACTTGATGATGGAAAGTGTGAGGTCGTCCTGTGTCGAAGCGGCGGACTGATAATCATGCACCGTATCACAGATGCGGCGAACCATGTGGGCCGCGGGCAGATCCCGGTGCTCGCGCACCAGATCCACAAGCCGCTCCAGGCCGAATTCGTTGCCGTCGGCGTCGTGCGCTTCCGTCACGCCGTCGGTGTAAAACACCAGCAGGTCTCCCGGCTGCAGCGAGATCGTCGTCTCCTTGTAGATCACGCTGGGAAACGCTCCGAGAATCAGGCCGCCTACTTCGAGCTGTTCGACGCTCCCGTCCCGTCTCATGCGGAACGGCGGGTTGTGCCCCGCGTTCGAATAGCTGAAGGTGTTGTGCCGCCGGTCCAGCACGCCGTACACCGCCGTCACGAAGCTATCCGGCATGTTGGTCTCGTACAGGTAATCGTTCACCTTGCCGAGAATCGTGCGGATCGCAAAATTGTTGCGGGATTCGATCCGCAGACAGGCGCGGAAATTCGCCATCAACAGCGCCGCGCCGACGCCATGTCCCGTCACATCACCGATCGCGACTCCCATGTCGTTGTCGGTGATGCAGATGAAATCGAAGTAGTCGCCGCCCACTTCGCTCGACGGGAAATTCATCCCCGCCAGATCATAGGGCGCAAAACTCGGCAGCGTACCCGGCAGAAACGACATCTGAATCCGCCGCGCCAGATGAATCTCTTCCTGAATCCGCCGCGAATGCTGCCGCAACCGGTCCGTGCGCGCGCGCTCGATGGCCACGCCCGCATGGTTGGCAAATGTCGTCAGGCTGCGCAGATCCCGCTCGGTGAAAGCATCCACCTCATCCGATTCGAGGTTGAAGGCTCCCACCACTTCGTCCCGCAGCACAATCGGCACCGCCAGTTCCGACAGAGTCGTCTCGCGCACCGCAATGTAGCGCGGATCTTCGCGGATGTCCGGCACATAGATCGGATGCCCGGTCTGAATCACCGTGCCCACAATCCCCTGCCCGGCCTTCACCGCTTCCTGAAACTTGCGGTGAATCAGTTCGCGCGACGCGCCCTCATAGCCTGAGAGCATGTCGATTTCGATCTGCCCCATCTCGCGGTTGTACACGAAGATGCCCGCCGCGTCGAATGCCACCACCTGCTTCAACAGGTCAAGAATCGTGCGCAGCACGTCCTCAATCGCTGACGCGCTGGAGAGCTTCATGCTGATGTCCATCAGCGTCTGATTCTCCTGGCGCTCGCGTTCCACTTCACGGAACAGTTCGAGCACCGCGTCGCCGCGCACCGCTTCCCGCCACACCGCGACAAAGCGCTCGGCAAGGACCGGATCCGGCTGGCCGTTGCGCAACGACTCGAGCAACTCCGCGGACAGATCCGAGAGTTCCCGCAGCCGCTCATCCAGCACGCGCAGCCGGTCGCCGAACGGAGCATCCTCAGCCTGCGCGCGCAAACCGGGCAGGCCGAGGTCGTGCACCAGCGATTTTGGGGGACGGTCAGGAGAAGCTGGCAACGGCATCTTCAACGTCGGGATAAGCTTCGAAAACCGAATTCAGCTTGGTGATGACCAGCAGCGACGTGATCTTGTCCGTGGCCCGCGCCAGCTTCATCTCCGCGCCGCCCGCCCGAACGGTCGTCAACGCCGAAATCAGCAGCCCAAGGCCCGAGCTATTCATCCACTCCACTTCGCCCAGGTCCAGAATGACCTTCCGCTGCCCGCCGGCAACGGACTTGCGCAACTCTTCGTGAAAGGCCGCGGACTCCGGCCCGCCCATGATCTTGCCCTTCAACGAAAAAACCAGAATACCATCTCTGACGGTGTTGGAGAATTTCATGTCAAAGCGTCTTTCTAAAAATGTTTTAGGAATGTAGTCGTTTATGAACTATCCGTGCCGACCTACCGCGCCAACCTGTTCTTCCGATAGTCCAGCAGGGCTTCGACGAAAAACCTCTTGGACGGGTGATAGCGTGCATCCACGCGGATATTTCTCAAAATGTTCATCTCGTCGGGTGAAGGGTTCATGAGCAGCATCTGCTCTTCGTCCCGCAGAAGTTCCGCCAACCCTTCATACAGCGGGCCTTCATCAGAATCCAGATTCACCAGTCCCGCAATGGACTGCCCCAATACCAAATCTTCAACTTTTATGCTCAAGCCCGTGGCAATCTTCTCCAGAAACTCAAACGTCGGAGAAGATTTGCCGTTCTCTACCAGTGACAGATAGGAACGGTTCACATTTATCCGTTCGGCCAGGTCTTCCTGTGAACTCCCCGCCTGCTTACGGGCCTGCCGAATCCGCGTACCAATCTTGGACATAGCATTCATTGAAACTGATTGAGCTTAACGGCAATATACAGAGAGCACCGTATATTGTCAACTCTTTCTGTCCCGGATTGGCAATTTTGTGCGGTAAACGCCTCAAAACCCCTTGGCCAGCCCGTCCACCCGGCTGTCTGCCCCACCCCACCAGCCACCATAGGTGCTATCCGCCACAATCGCTGTGACTGCCGCCCACCTGCTCTGAGGACGGACGTTGTGCCCCTTATTCCGCAAATTGACCTGCACATCCATCGGCGTATCCGACTCCACGTAAAGCTGGTCCGGCATCCATTGCTGGTGGAACCTCGGAAAGTCCATCGCCTCTTGAACATTCATTCCCTGATCAATCAGGTTCAGCAGCGTCAGCACCACGCTGGTAATGATCCGCGGCCCACCCATGCTGCCCACCACCATAAACGGTTTTCCGTTTTTGGTCAGAATGGTCGGCGACATCGACGACAAAGGCCTCTTGCCCGGCGCAATTTCGTTGGCCGCATTTCCGACTAAGCCAAAGTAGTTCGGCTTCCCCGGCCACGTGACAAAGTCGTCCATCTCGTTGTTCAGGAAGAATCCCGTGCCCGGCACAATCACACCCGAGCCGAACGGCGTATTCACCGTCGCCGTGATCGAGACCATATTCCCCATCGAATCCACTACACACAGGTGCGTCGTGTGGCTGCGCGGCGGAGTGCTCGCCGTGTCGCTGCGCATATACGCGCCCGGCTGACCGCCTTCGGCCAGCTTTTCGTGCGCCAGCGGGCTGATATGGCTGCGGCGTTCCGTCGCATAGTCTTTGCTTAGCAGACCCGCCGTCGGCACCTTCACAAAATCCGGATCTCCCAAATACTGTGCCCGGTCGGCAAAGGCGATTCCCATCGCTTCGGAAATCAGATGGATCTCATCCGACGAACCCGCGCCCAGATATTTCAGATCGTACGGTTCCAGCAGATTCAGGATTTCCACCACGTGAATTCCCCCTGAAGACGGCGGCGGCATGGAAATCACATCATACCCTTTGTAGCTCCCGCGCACAGGCTCCCGCGTCAGCGGCTTGTAGGAGGCAAAATCCTTGGCGCTGAGAATGCCGCCGTTGGCCTTCATGTAGGCTTCCACCATCTGCGGAATCGAACCTGAATAGAAAGCCCCGATCCCCTCTGCCTGAATCCGCTTCATCGTCTTTGCCAGATCCGTCTGCACCAGCCTTTCTCCAAAGGCCAGAGGCTTATCATTCTTGAAGAAAATTGCTTTCGTTCCGGGGAAGCGGCCCAGCAACTCCTGCTCCGACTTCAGCGCGCGCGCATAGCGCATATTGACCACAAACCCGGTATCGGCCAGCGCCACCGCTCCCGAAATATCATCCGCCAGCGTCAGTTTGCCGTAATTGCGAATCGCCAGATCCAGCGCCGCCAGTTCTCCCGGCGTCCCCGATGCCAGCGGCCCGGCGGTGGACAGATCCGAAGCCTTGGTGGTATCCTTCGGCACATACATCAGCCGTGTAGCCTTGGCCGGAGCCGTCTCCCGCCCGTCAATCGCCACCGTTCGCCCGTCTGCCATCCGGATCAGGATAAAGCAGCCCCCGCCCAAGCCGCTGGAAAAGCTTTCCGTTACACCCAGCGCCAGCGCCACCGCGGCCGCCGCGTCTACGGCATTTCCGCCCCTCTTCAGCACATCCACTCCCACTTCCGTCGCCATCCGGTCCGCGCTGGAGACCATGCAGTGTTGCGCCCACGCCGGCCTCGGCGAAGCCGCCTGTGCAACCCCAGTCACAAACAAAAGAATAACAATCAACAAGGAAGATGCGATCTTGGATGTCATAGTGAGTTTCGGTTAGAAAATTGCCGCCTTAAGCCCGCTCCCGCTGCCTGCCTTGAAAATAGCTATTTTAAGCTCAATTAGCAATCACTCCTACTCCTACGGCACTGCCCACCAACCCTTGTCATTCCGTTCTGCTTCGGAACGGAATCCCAAACCCCATCCGCCCTAAGATGTTTGCCGAGCTGGGTTGAGCCGCACCGCACCCTGCCCCGAACCGAACACACAACCCGGCCGAAACCCACCCCAGCGGCCCTCCTATTTCCTATTTCCCATTTCATTCTTATCTTAAGAAAAAGTACCTCAAGGCCCACACCTATGCGCCCGATCCTCCTGACCCTGCTGCTCGCCACCGCGACCCTCGCCGCTACCACGCCCCTGCCGCAGACGGCTTTCTTCGTCCAAAATGAAGGCAATGGGACGGCGCGTTCTCTTTCAAGTACGACGCCCCCGGCGCCACCTACTTCCTCACCTCATCCGGCCTGACGCTGGACCTGCATTCCCCCGAGCCCCGCACCGCCCCCGACCAACTTTGTCATCTCGTAAGAGTCCGTGGACTCCACCGGAGTCTTCGACCTGAACGCAGTGAAGGACCTCGGGCGAGAGAAGTCCGCGGCCACGTCCTCCCCGGTGCTGATGCATCCCACATCCAAAAGATGATCCTCCTACGCTGACCTCTTTCGTTCCTCGTTAAATAACAGACAGGGCGCGGTAACCACCGCGCCCTGTTGCTTTGGTCAATAAGCCTGACGTCTACTGGTCGGACGAGACCACGTGGTAATAAAGCACCGCTTCCGCCGGAACAGGAATCGTCAGCGTCGGGCTCGTCGTGTTGCCCACCAGTGTCGTGTATGGCCCGTCCAGTGTCGTCGCCGAATAGACCCGGTAGTGCGGCGCACCGGTAGATTGCCACGTGAGCACCAGCGTCGCATTGGATGGGTCGCAGTGGATCACAAACCGCGCCGGAGGCGTTAACTGTCCCACGGCAAAGGACACCGGCACCACCACAGGATTGTGCTGTGTGTCGTTGGTCTGAACCGTAATCTCAGCCGTGTATGTTCCCACAGGCAAAGATCCCGCCGCAAAATTCAACGTCACATCCGCGCACTGGTTGGCACTCAAACTGCCGCTCGCCGCGCCGCCGAAGGTCATCCACGGCGTAACCACCTGCAACTGGATCGCCAGATTGTTCGCCAGATAGGCCGCGTTGTTCACCACCTGCAATCCCACCGTGCCCGCTGCATTCTCTATTCCCACCGTGCAGCTATTCAGCGCGCCCGACAGGCTCTGATACTGGAAGACAATTCGCCCGGTGTTGTAGAGAATCGCCTCGAAGGTGTAAAGGCCTATCGTCGTGTTGAAGTGCGGCACGCTGTCGTACTGTACAATAAACCGCCCGTTCGCGGTATCATTGTAATAGTAAATTCCCGCCGAATTCTGCGGACTCAGATCATCCCACAGCGGACAGATCATGGCATTGGGCAGGCGGATGCTGGGAATCGAACGGTTGCCGTAGTCCAATGTGTCCACGCTGAAATGGATGTTGCCGTTGCCGCTGATCCGCGCCGTGCTGTAATTGGTTCCATAGAACGGGAAGTTCCACGGCAGCGTCACCGCAATCGTCGTGTCATCCACCGTAAAACTCATTCGCGTTCCAAGGCCTGCAAGCTCCACCCAGTTATACACCGGTCCGTTCGGTTCGTTGGAGTCTTTCCAGGTATAACCGAAGGCGTCCGGTCCGCCCTGATTGTCCAGTTGATTCCGTCCGTGCCGCGCATCCGTCGCATATTTATCCGTCACATTCTCCGCAGGATCTTCCGCCGGAACCGTCAACAGCATTCCGGCCTCGGGCGACGGAAGATGCGCAAAGGTGGAAAGCGGTGTGGTCTGCGAATAGGTCGCGCTCCACGTGAGCGAACAGCCGCCGGTATTGCAGATGTGCAGCGTCTGTGTGTCCGTTCCGCCCATCGATGCATGGGCCGTCACGCTGGAAGGAGTCACCGAAATCACCGGCGGCACCGGACAACTCGTCGCGATGTTGTCGATGTACCAGCCTTCACCTGCGGTATTCGCGTCCGACGTCATCCGGAACCTGAACTGCACCGCCGTTCCTGCGCAGGCGATATTCAATGTCCGCGTGACGTGCAGCCATGCTCCCGACGATCCGCTGACGTTTGTCCCCACCAGCGTCCAGCCCGTGCCCGTATTCATTTCGAAATAGCAGAAATCGAACCCGGCTTCCGTGGCATACCACTGGTCATAAGAAATCTCCGCCCCGGGTCCGAGAATCATCACAGGACTCAGCAGATACGCGTTGATATTGTCCCCGTAATTCCCGGTTTCGTTTCCGGCAAACCAGGAATGGGTCGCCGACTGTGCGCGTCGCGTACTGATGTGCCACGGATTGTTTGTCCCGCCCGTCGTCCAGCCGCCCACGCCGCCTTCCACATTGTCCGACATCGCCGAGGCCCCGACCGTCGCATTCAGCGCCAGCGTCGTGTCCAACCCCGTTGCCGTCAGATGCAGGCTCATCGGTGCCATGTACGGCGCCGGGCTGGTCGCGCTCACCGAAATATGGAACGGCGTGCTATTGGAACCCGTCTGATTCGGATTCAGCGTTGCCCAACTCGCCGTGCCGCCGGTAATCGTGATATTCGGATCGGTGCTCGACAATTGCCCCTGAAGATTCGCCAGCGCGCTCGTGCCGCTGTTCATCAGGGACAACTGGTAATTCACCGTCTCGCCGGGCTCAATCACTCCGTTCCCGTTGCCGCTAAGTTCGCTCTCGCACGGCCCCAGGTTCGTGATCTGATACGGCCTCGGCGCCAGCGTGCCCGCGATCCGCGCGAGGAACATCAGCGACGGCAGGTTTTCCTGCGCCAGCGGTAAAATCCGGCTGGGCGTCGGCCAGAAACCGTCCGACTGGTTACCGACTTCGGTCGTTAAGGCGTAGATCTTGGAGTGTGAAGCGTCGCCGTATTCCCAGTCGAAAGAACCGCCGTTCGTGTTGTACAGAACCTCCCACGGCGTTCCCGTGAGGTACCACACACCGTTGATGCTATGGATGAAGTAATTCATCGAGTCGAGGATCATCCGGAATGTGGCGTCATCGGCGCACAGGCCATTGCCGCTCGGCGGCGGATAATAACTGGTTCCCCACGGAATGAGAATATCGTCCGAAAACGTATGGTAATCCTGTTCGGTCACGAAATGCCGCGAGTTCACGAAATCGCGGATGTGCTGAGTTTCCAATTCCGAAAATGCCGACGGCCCGCGATAGGTAAGATCCGACGGAATCGGCGAAGACCCGTTATCGTCGATGCCCCATGCCGCGTCGAAATTCCGGTTCAGATCCACGCCGTACGAGCCGTCGCCGTTCACGCGGCGGTTCTTGCGCCACTGTCCGCCGCCGTTCGGATTCGTCGTCTGATTGTACACATAGCCGTCGGGATTTACGCACGGTAAAAAGTACAGGCGGCGGTTGTTGACCAGATACGTCGCCTGCGGATCCGTGCCGTAATTATCCGTCAGCCAGTTCATGAAATAGAAATTGCACTCCATCGCCGCCGGTTCACGGGCGTGGATCAGCGAATTATAGAAGCACTCCGGCTTGGCCGTGGCCGAGTCCGCAAGGTTGGTAATCAGCATTACCCACTGCTGCCGCCCTTCCGCCGTCGCGCCGATGCTCCATTTGGCCGTGGCAATGCCTGGATGCGCATTGTGGATCGAATCCATCGCCGCCTGAATCTCGACATACGTCTTGTATCCGCCCATCAACGTCGCCGGACCTTCCAACCGGCTCGCATAGAACTGTTCGAGATTCTGATGGATCATCGCATATCGGTAGCCGTGGGCGGTCAGAAACTCGAGATCCTCCGGCAGCCCGATCACATCCGGCTGGTCCGGCTGTTCGCCTGGCACCACGTCGAGATTCGAGTAGCGGTACAATTCCGCCAGCCGGGCCTTGTTTTCCGGAAACACCTTGACCATCATATGTGAGCGGTATACATCCTGTGCCTGTACCGCTGAAGCCAGCACCAGGATCGCGAGTAAGAGTACGATTCTATCCCACGTGCGCATTGTCACCTCTGCATTAGCTGATAACGTCTTCTCTTCAAATAAGGTCCTCATCCTGCGCGGCACGCGCTCAAGGCTGTCCGTTCCATCCGCGCACGATGTAAAATGTCTTGGCCGGGGAGGCCGCGCCGCCCGTCAGGGTCAGCGTCGGCGTCGCCGTGGTTCCCACCAGCGTGGCAAAAGTACCCGCCGGATCGGTATCGCTGTAGACCCGGTAGGCCGGACTCCCGTCCGCCGCCCAGCGCAAAATCACATCCGTCCCGTCCACAAAAATCACCACGGATTCCGGCGCCGTCAGGTTGTTCGGCCCGAAGGCCGTCACCAACACATCATCCACAAACCATCCCGCCATCCCGCTGGACTGGTCACTGCCAAACCTGAAACGCAGTTGAATCGCCTGTCCGGCAAAGGCGGACAAATCCGCTTCCACCTCTGTCCATGCCGTCACACTTCCCGAAAAGCACGGCTGGCCAAGCATCGGTCCCGTGGCCGGGCCGCCGCCGCCGCGCTGCCAGCGGAACGTCTTGGGATAGGGGCTAAGCGGACTGATCTGCATGAAGGCTCCGCCATTGGCCGACACTTCAAGGATCCCGCCATCATAGGCCGAATCCGGAAATGCCGCCGACACCTCCGCCTCAATCTGCTGCCAGAAATGCAGCCGCGCTTCCGCCGGAAGTCCGGTGATCACCGGCGACGTCAAGCGCGCGTCGTTGTAATTCGCGTAATTTCCCGTTCCGGTATCGCCGCATTTGTAGGCATGGGTTGCGCTGTGCGCGCGCTGCGTGGTCAGGTTCCACTGATCTACCCATTGCCCGCCGGGCGTCGTGTGCGTCCATCCCGTCGCGCCGGTTTCGAAATCTTCCGCCAACAGCGTCACCACGGTGCGCGGCACAAGGCTCACATCCTGCAGCGTCGTGTCATCGGTGACCACATGGACGGTCAGATCGTGCGTGGCATAACCGTAAAGCGAATAGCGCAGCGTGTAGGTCGAATCTCCCGGCAGCACCAGCGAATAGCTTCCCGCCGCCGATGACAGAGTGCTTTGGACACCGCCCACCACCTGCACCGTTGCCTGCACAGGCGCGCTGGTCGAAGCGTCGCGGATGGTCCCCATCACGCGTCCCATGTTCCCCATCACCGACACCACCGCGGCGTACGCGTCAATAAACCCGTTGCCGAAACGGTTATTCTCCGTGGCCGGCGGCGTCACATACCCCGTGCGAATCGCCGTGTTGATCAGCGCCTGCTTAATCGTCGCCGGATCGCAATTCGGACACGCCTCGCGCATCAGGGCCACAATCCCCGATACATGCGGTGTGGCCATTGACGTCCCATCCAGATAGCCGTAACTGCTGCCGGGCAGCGACGAATAGACATGCACCCCGGGCGCGGAGATTTCCGGCTTGATGTTATTCGGAATCGCCGGCGTGCATGGCGTCGGCCCCGTGCTCGAGAAGCCTGCCAACGCATACGGCGGCGTGTGTCCGTCCACCGAATCAGCCGCCACCGAAAAGATCTGCAGCTCGTTCAGCGAGTAGATCGCCGGACTGCGCAGACCGCTCGCTCCCTCATTGCCCGCCGCGAAAATCACCACAATCCCCGCCGCTTCGGCGTTCAGGATCGCCGTGTTCCAAAAGGTGTAGCACTGAGTATAGACCGGATCGCCGCCTATATTTGCATAGGTGCCCCAACTGTTGTTGATCACATCGGGCACGGCGTCCAGCGAATGGTTCACCGTATCCGGATCGACAAACCACTGGTAACTTGCCAGGATCTCGTTGTCCAGCGTCCGGCCAACGTTCATCGAAATCGCATTGTTGGCAATCCAGCGGGCATTGGGTGCGCAGCCGACCCAGGTCGTGTCCGCCCCGCTCACCGCCCGTCCCGTCATCGTGCCCAGCGTGTGCGTCCCGTGCCCGTTGCCGTCGGAAGGCGCCTGGCTGCTGTGATTGACATTGTCCTTCCAGCACTGCCACCACGGCGCAAAATTCCCCCGCCAGCGCGCGCCCAGCGCCGGATGATTGCGGTCCGCGCCCGTGTCACAGTCGCCGATCAGCACTCCGCTGCCGGTAATCCCCAGCTCCTCATTGACCCGCAGTGCCCCCGTCGCCACAATGCCAGATGCCATGGTCCGCGAGTCCAGCGGATTGCGTTCCGCGCGCTCCCGGCGCACCGGTTCAATCAGCTCCGCCCGGAAGTTCTCCGTGACATACCGGATGTCGCCGCGGGTGCGCAAACCTTCGATGAAGCTCTTCGCTGCGTGAATCACGAAGCAGTTTTCGATCCAATAGGCGGTGTAGCCTTGCATGACGCCGTTGCTGATCGCCTGGTCGAACTCCGCGCGGATCTTCGGCTGCGTGGATTCGGCATTATAATGCAGCGCCGCCAGCACGTCCGTGTGCCGCTTCAGCTTGCTCGCCTTCTCCACGTGCAACCGCTCATCCAGCGCACGAATGTCAATCGGGCTCTCCAAAATCACAATCGCGCTGACAAAATCTCCCGAAGTTGCTTTCGACAGTTCGCGGTCCAGCAGCGGAGAAAATTCCGCTGCGGAAATGTCTGTCGCCGCCGCGAGCGCACACGCCGCAGCGAGGATACAAACCGGAATACGCCAGAGCTGCATAACAAACTCCCTTCCGTAGTCCCGATTTGGCCGCTTTCGCGGCCGGTAGCGTAACTATTTCCCGGACGTCTGAGTTCGCGTGATCGCAACCTCCGCCTGCCGCTTCAGCGCAGCCGCTGAAGTATCACAGAACCGCACATCAAACACCCGCCGGTTGTCCGGCGCATAGGGCAGCGTGACAAACGTGTCCGTCACCGCCGTCTCGAAATGGTCGGTCACTCCTGTCTGGGGCGAGCCGCTGTAAATGCAATAGCGCGGCGCCACGATCCGGTTCCAGCGCAGCGTCACGCCGCCCGGCCCCGCCGGAATCAGCACCACGTGCAGCCCGGAAGGGTCGGGCATGTTCAGCATGCTTACGGTTGCTGCCACTCGCGTTCCGTGCGGATCGGAAGAGCCGATATTCACCTGCCAGGACTGCTCGCCGAAGCTCATGTGGTGGTTTTCCAACCGCAGCGGCACCCTCACCTGCTGCGCCGCCGCAATCACCCCCTGCACCGCATCGCGCACGCTGCAGTGCGTCGCAAAGGTGTCCGGCTGAAACATCCGGACCAGCGTGTTGCTCTGCACGAACGCCTGATTGTACGCCAGTTGCAGCCACTCGCCGTTGCGGCCTTTGATGCCCACCGCCCCCGCGTTGACCGGGCTCGCCATGGTCGCATAGACAAAATCGACCGTCCCGTTGCGGTAGAGCACGATCTGGAATGTGTTGGGCGCCGACGACCCGTAACGCCGGATCTGGTTCCACTGCAAGATGTACCGTTCCCGCTCCGCGTCATCGTAGCACAGAATCGCTCCGCCTCGCGTCGGGTCGAGATCCGTCCAGTACGGCGCAATGGCGTAGTACGGATCGTGCTCGTCATTCAGCGGTACAGGCTGCCAGGACATGCTGCTCAAACAGGATGTAAAAGAGATCCACCCGTTGGAACAGATCGCAACCCGGTTGAAACTCCGTCCATAAAACGGGAAGAACCACGGCATCGGGCGCGGATCACCCGTGCTGTCATCGCCCGCCACTCCCGTCGGTTGCCCCAGCGAGGTGATGTCGAAAAACTCGTAGGCCGGACCGCCGGTGGTGCGTGAACTCGTCCACGAGTAGGCCCGCGAAGCGGTGTCGTACCCCAGCGTCACGGCATACGCCAGAGGAGCATTTCCCGCATTGCTCAAAATCAGCGCCGTGTCCACCGTCTGCCCCTGAGGCACGCTCAGCATGAGGGACGGATTCAAAATCGCCAGACTTCCCGCGCCTCCCGATGGCGTCCCCGACTGGAACCGTATGGCACGGCCACCGGTCAGTTCCGAAGAGTGCGCGCCGTAAGATCCGTTGTACACATACTGGAGGTAATTGCCGCCGCCGTTCCCGTCAATCCCCACCGTGCAATCGTCGGAAATGCTGAGATCCCGGTACCGCATCTCCAGCACGGCATCGCCCGTGCTCGTCGGCAGCATGGCCGGATCGTAAATCACCAGTTCGAAGCTCTCGGGATTGCCGCCGCCATAGTGCGGGACTGCGGACCATTCCACAATGAAACGCCCGTGCGCGGCATCGTGATACGAGCAGACGTCGCCCCCGTCCGCATCGCTCACATCATCCCAGAACGGCAAAATCAGCGGCGTGTAATTGCGCGGCAGTGCCGTGTTCACCCGGTCGGTGAATCCTCGCACAAAGCTCACATTCCCCTTCGGATTCAAATAGAGCTTGTCGCGGCTGACCCCATAAAAGCTTACGGAAAAAGGCAGCGCCAGCGGTACCGTCGAGCCTTCGCTCAGATTGTGCACTGTGCCGCGTCCCCCCTGCGCCGGAGCAATCTCCGTCCAATCGTAGACAGGCCCGCCGGGATCGTTATTGTCACAGGCCCGGTAGCCCCGCGGATCGGGGTCGCTGCACACATACGCCGGATTGGCAGGCAGCACAATTTCGATGTCACTGATTCCGCCGCCGGACACCTGCACGCCCGGAACGGTTCCGTCGGCGCACCAGCCATCCGACGCGCTCACGCCGTACACCCCTTGTGGCAGCACCAGATGGAAGTGGCCGTCAAGATTTGTCTCCGTCGCCGGCACGCTGGCCCCTGCGGCCCACACCCGCGCCCCCGCACCGGGTATCCCACGGCAATTGGTCACCGTTCCCGTAATCA
Source organism: bacterium (assembly GCA_036504735.1). Taxonomy (NCBI): domain Bacteria; species bacterium. Next base: position 265,087 of record DASXUQ010000010.1, on the reverse strand, counting down.
CTCCGCAGTCCGCCGCCACACTCAGCACGATCTCCAGAGACAGCGTATCCCCGGCGTTCAACGTCACCGCACGGGAATACGATTGAAACGTCGCCGCGTCGACCCGCAGGGTGAAGGCCATCTGCGCAGGCATGGCCAGCGCAAAATTCCCTGCGCCGTCCGCCTGTGTGTGATGCGGATCGCCGGCGATGGTCACCACACCGGCAATCGCACCGCCATAAGCATCCGTCACATGTCCCGCGACCCAGCCCACGCCGCCCAACGCTCCCATCACCGCTGACAGCGCATCCAGTTCTCCATAGCCATAGGTATTGTCATTGCCCGGCGGTCCCTTGTCCACGGCGGTGAGCAGCAGAATCTCTTTCAGCGAATCTGTCGAAAGCGCCGGGTTGGCTTCCAGCATCAGCGCCGCCGTTCCCGCCACATGCGGCGTCGAGAAGGAGGTCCCCGTCGCCGTCAGGTACGACGTCCCAAGATAGGCGCTGCGCACGCTCCGTCCCGGTGCGACCAGTTCCGGCTTGATTGCCAATTCCGGATTTGCCGCGCACGGAGAAGGTCCCCGGCTCGAATAGCTCCAGATCGAATCCACCGCCACGTCATACGCGCCTACGGCGAAGGAACTCGTGGGCGTCGCCGCGCGCGCCGCCGGAATGCGGATCGTTCCCGCGCCGTGATCCCCTTCATTCCCCGCCGAGAAAAAGACCGCAATGCCTGCTGCCTCGCAGTTATCGATCACCGCGTCGAAGACCGAATAGCAGGCCGGATACGATGCCGCTTCCAGACCCCAGGAATTCGAAACTACTCGCGGCACGTCATCGAAGGTTTCCGGATCTCCGTCCGGGTCCAAAAGCCATTGAAAGCCTGCCAGCGCCGACGTCACTGTGGATTGTCCGCTCTGCTGATTCAACCGTGAGGAGATATACCGTGCGCCCCATGCCACACCGATGGTATCCCCCGGTGCGGTGCCGCAGAGGATGCCCATCGTCTGCGTTCCATGCCCGGCCTGGTCCACCGGGCTGGTGGTACTCCCTTGCTGATCGAACCAGCAGGCCGCAGCCGGGTACCCGTAACTCCCGCGCCATTTTCCCGTCAGCGCCGGATGGGCTCCGTTCACCCCGGTATCCATGTGGGAAACCAGCACACCCGCACCGGTAATGCCCATCGCCCAGACCTGTGGCGCACGGATCGCAATCAGTCCAGCCTGCGTCGTCGCAAAAGCATGATCCGGCTCCGCAGGAGGATCGGAGATCATCGCAATTCCGTAGTCCGGCTCAATCTCCGCCACTCCCGGTGCCGTCTTCAAGTCCGCAAAGGCCGCACCGGTAGCCTCCACCACAATGCAATTAGCCACAAAGTACGGTTGGAAGGATTTTACCGCGCCTTCTCCCTGCATCCGCGCCAGTTCTGCCACTACCGGCACCTGACTCTCACTGGCAGTCTTTTGGAGCAGCAAGACCACCGCTTTGTGGATTGCCTGCGGCGATGTATGTTTCTGCCGGAGAACCCGGAGTTCACCTTTCACGTCACTCTGGACATCAAGGACCAGAATTTTCCTCTCGAAGAGGGGTGCATGCAGAATAGAGGGACTTGGGCGACCAACCTCAGCCGGATATTGCCCAAATGCACAAAAACACAGTGTACAAATCAACACTGCCAAACAACGTACCATTCGCGGACACTGCTTTGAACTCGCGCGACGAAGTACAAACGGGACGTTCATTACTACCTTAACCGCCTAAGCCGATCTTCCGCTCTCCCCGCCACACCGTAGCTGCCGCGTCCTATTCATCGTGAGTGTAGTTAATATACGCAAGAACAGGCATGTCCGCTACCCTTTTTGTGCTGCTCCCAGTTATTTTCCGGACGCCGTCTGGCCTTGCTTTTTGGCAATTTTATCGTAACTTACTTGCCATCCTCACATGATTTTGGGCCGCCTTTGACTTCCGTTGCAACGTTGCCTCTCTTCCCCATAGAGGCGAGCCGGATTGCAATGGCCAAGTCCGTGGCAAAGGTGGCCTGTCAGCCCCTTCCCGACGACCCGCGATGCGGCGTGTCAATGCAACTTAAGTTATTATTAATACTCAGGCCATCTTGTTTTTAGGCCGTAGGTCAGGGAAAATTCCCCGTAGAATGCGTTTACAGTTGAAAGTGCTTAAACATCGCGGATGGTTCGTCTGTCTTATAGCAGGGATTAGCCTGCTCCCCTTGGGCTCCATCCCCCTCGCTGCACAGACGGCCACACCTCTCTCGTATTACCCCGCATTGATGGATACACTTGTGGGCGGCCACTATCAGGCCGCCCGTGCCATTTGCGACGATCTGGAGCGTGCCTTTCCCGCTCACCCCGCCGGTCTCTATGGCCGAATCGCCATCAGCTATGCCCACATGGTAGATCTTGAAGACACCGTGGGACGTGCCGAGTTTATGGAGCTGTGCGATTCCTGCATCGACGCCTGCGACGCGATGCGCAATGCTGGAAATGAAAGCCGGGCCGTGCTCTCATATCTGCGAGGCAGCGCCCTCGGTGCACGCGGCTTGCTGCTCAACCATGAAGGCAAGACGCTGCCTGCGTTAAAGGCGCTGATCAAGGCGAAGAACGCGTTCGAAGATGCTATCGATGCCGATCCGCAGTTCTATGACGCCTATCTTGGGCGCGGCGCGTATCGTTATGCGGTGGCGACGCACGCGTCTTTGCTGCGCTGGCTGCCACTGATTCCGAAAAAGTCCAGCGGCTGGCAGGATCTGTGGACCGCCGCCCGATATGCCGCCTTTTCCCGCTCCACGGCGTTGACATCCATTGTCTGGCATACGATGGATGAGGGAGACTTCACCACCGCCGACAGCATCATTCAAAGCCAGTTGCAGCGGTTTCCCGGCTGCCGCAATTTTCTCTGGCCGAAGCTTTCATTTTATGAACGGCAAGAGCGCTGGGCCGAAGCCGAACAGACCGCCAACCTGCTCCTCGATCAGTATCTGGCTCTGCCGGAGAATAACGGCTATGAGCCGATTGGACTCTACTGGCGGATGATGACCTGTGCCGATGCGCTGGGCCGGCCCAATGATGCACTGGCCTTTGCCCGCGCCGGACTGGACACCTATCGCACCCCCGATGTTGCCGAGCGACGCGCGGGAAGACTGCGCGATCTGCAAGCCCGGCTCTCTAAACCCTGATGCGGCTGACACCACTTTGACCATCAAATCCGTTTCCCATTCCGAGCGCGTGTTTGTCCGCAAGGACTCCCGGATTCTCGACCGCCTTGGCCGCTTCGCCGACGAGCAGCACGTCGCGCTCTATGTCGTAGGCGGTTATGTCCGTGACAAGCTCATGGGCCGGGCTCACAAAAAAGAGATCGACTTCACCGTCATCGGAGATGCCGTCGCCTTCGCAAGGAAACTCTCCGAGCACCTGGGCGTGCGCGCACCCGTGATCTTCGAGCGGTTCGGCACCGCCATGGTGCCCTATCACGGCTACCATCTCGATTTCGTCTCGGCACGGGAAGAATCCTACGACGCCGATTCCCGCAAGCCGCACGTACTCTCCGCCGGACTTGAAGCCGATCTGCAGCGCCGCGATTTTACGATCAATGCCATGGCCGCCAGCCTGAACGAGGATGAGTTTGGCCGCCTGATTGATCTTTTTGAAGGCGTGCTGGATCTGCAAGCGGGTATCCTGCGTACACCCCTTGAGCCTGAGCGCACCTTTTCCGAAGATCCGTTGCGCATCATGCGCGCGATCCGCTTCGCCGCGCAGCTCGAGTTCAGCATTGACCGCATCACCCTCGACGCTTTGCAGCGCATGGTCAGCCGGCTGAAGATTATCAGCCAGGAGCGGATCACCGAGGAGTTTATCAAACTCCTTTCGGCGCGCAAACCGTCCATCGGCATCCGCCTGCTGTTTCTGACCGGCGCCATGGACGTCATCTTCCCCGAGATCAGCCAGCTTGCCGGAGTGGAACAAATCGGCCCTCACCATCACAAGGACGTCTTCGAGCACACGCTACTGGTGGTGGATCAGATTGCAGAGGCCACTGAAGATCCCATTATGCGGCTGGCGGCTCTGGTGCATGATATTGCCAAGCCCCGCACCAAGCGGTTTGTCCCGCAGTCCGGCTGGACCTTCCACGGCCACGAGGACCTCGGCTCGCGCATGGTTAGGTCCATCGGGCGCCGGATGAAGCTCCCCGAGAATGTCACCGGCAAGCTTTCCAAGATCGTCGCCCTGCATATGCGGCCCATCAACTTGACGCGGGAAAGCGTCACGGACAGCGCGGTACGGCGGCTGATTGTCGATGCCGGCGAAGACCTGGAAGACCTGCTGACACTTTGCCGGGCAGACATTACCTCGTCCAAGCCCAATAAAGTCAAGAGATATCTCGAGCAGTTCGGCCAACTCCGGGAGCGGATTCAGGATGTCATCGAAAAGGATAACCTGCGGGCGTTTCAGAGTCCGGTGCGGGGTGACGAAATCATGGCGGCTTGCAACATTAAGCCTGGTCCCTTAGTCGGAAAGATTAAGGATGCCCTCGAAGAGGCCATTCTGGATGGCCGCGTTCCCAATGAGCACGATGCGGTGCTCGACTATCTGCATCAAATCAAGTCTCAATTCATAGAAACTGACACTCAGCATGAAAATTCGTCTCCTGACGATGGGACTGCTGCTGCTGACCACGGTCGCTCTGGCAGAGCCCGAATTCCCGGTCATCAATAGCAGCACACCCCTGTCATTGGATTCCCTGATTGCCCTCGGATTCCGATATAGCCCCGTGCTTCGGCAAACTACGCTGACCACGCGCCTGAATACCATCGGCAAGATCAATGCGGTTGGTCAGTTCCTGCCGACGGTCTCTCTGGGGCTATCCTTCTCCCAGACTCACTACCGCAGCCCGACGTTTGTGAATCCGAACGGCAGCGTTGGAGTCATCAACGCGCGGCCCGCCGAGGTCTTCCGGACTTACGTCGTGAACTGGGATACCAGCGGCGGCGTGCCTCACAATCCGCAACTGGCATTTCTTAACGACACGATCCCTGCCGTGACTGTTCCCGAAGGGGACAGCCGCTCCTCCTCGATGTTCATCTCCCTCAATGAGTCACTGTTTGAAGGCGGGCGGCGTTTTTTCCTGTACCGGTTAGCCAAGGTGCAGGAGAAGATCAATAATGAGTCCGTGGACAATGTCAAGAAGAATCTGGCGGCGCAGATTGCCGAGCAGGTGATGGTGGTGCTCACTCAGGAGCGGTTGGTGGATCTGGACAAGCGTCTGCGTGATCAGCGCAAGGACGCTCTGGATCTGGCCCGTGCGCGCTTTGAGGTGGGTGCCGTTACCGAGTTGGACGTGATGCAGGCGGAGATCGATCTGAACACCGCCGAGAATGATCTGTCCACGGCGGGACGCACGCTCGAGTCGGACCGCGAGGCTCTGAACCAGATCATCGGCATCAACCTGAACAGCACGTATCCGCTGGAAGAGGGAATTGGGGTTACGCCGTATCAGTTCAATGTGGACAGTCTGGTGAACGTGGCGTACGGCTCCCGCAGCGATCTGCGCATTGCGCGGCTGACGGTGCAGCGGGCCACGCAGAATGTCAACATGAACTACTCGAACTATCTGCCGACGGCATCGGTGGGAGCGCAGTTCGGCCGCAGTGAGAATTCCGGAAAGAATGTGCCGTTCACTCTGAACCCGCGCAACATCAGCAACCGCTATTCGCTGAATCTCAACTGGAATATCTTCGACGGTTTCACGCGGGAGTACAATCTTGAATCGGCCCGCGTGTCACGCGCACAGGCCGTGGAGGGTGAGAAGCAGTTGCAGCTCAGCGTGGTCAAGGCGGTGCACGATTCCTATTTCAACCTGGTGAACACCTTCGGTCAGCTTCAGCTTACGGGCCGCAACCGCGATCTGGCGGAGCGCCGTCTGAATCTCGAACGCGAGCGGTATCGCCTTGGCGCCGCATCACAGCTCGATTTGCGCGATGCCGAAGTTACCTATGCCCAGGCCGAGACCAGCAATTTGCAGACAACGCTGGCGTATCAGTCGTCGCTGATTGCTCTCGAACTTGCCGTCGGCAAACCGCTGAGATAATCCTTCGGTTCATAGATGGTTTTTTCGCCGCGCGGGACACAGTGCCCGCGCGGTTTTTTTGTGATGTCTTAACAGGAAAATTATTTTGTACCAAATGAACTGGCGAACTTGAAGAAAATGCTGAAATTCTGAAGGGTCCGCAGAGCGAGATCTCGCCCGAAGGGCGGACTGAAAGGCTGAAAAAAGGGCGAAAACACCGTAAATACCGTTGCGACATGAGTCTTTTCTCTTCATATGGCCGGCCCATTCACCGCTCCGGAAGAAGGCACAGCAAGCTGTGCAACTACGGCCCGATTCTGTGCCGGAGTAGTTGCGCAGCTTGCTGCGCTCTTCTCGGATCGATCCCTAATATACGCCGGGATGATGGGGGCTCACAAGCAAATTTTGAACTAATGCGCAAGTACCGAGTGCAGGCGGGCTTGGATTTGGATCGGGAGTGGCGGAAATGCTGTTTTTGCGGGAGGAAAAGGATGGGGAATTTGTGGGGAAATGGTGCAGGCGGGAGGCTTGGCCGCCGCGCTGAATAGCGCGGCGGCCAAGATAAAGGCTACTTCAGCAGCAGCATTTTGCGGGTGGCGGTGAAGGGACCGGCTTTGATTTGGCAGAAATAGAGACCGGTGGCATGATTCTGACCGTTCCAGGGGATGCTGTAAGATCCTGCCGCGCGGGTCTCATCGAGCAGTGTGCTCACAAGTTGACCGAGGGAGTTGTAAACCTTCAGTTCCACGCGGGCGGCTTGCGGAAGATCGAACCGGATTTCTGTGGTGGGATTGAAGGGATTAGGGTACACGCCCAACTGCGCGGATGCCGGAACATTTTGCTGCGCATGTACGGCATTAGGGCGGCTGGAAACATAAACCCCTGCACGGCCTGCGGCATAGGTTACGCCCAGACAGCGGTCAGCGGAGGTGTACACCAGATAAGCCTGTACCGTGTTGATGCTGTCAGGTTGCCAAGTGGCAAGGTCATCGGACACATGGAAGAAGCCCTGATCGGTGTTCGCCAGCAGGCCCTCCTCGGTATAAGCGATATTCATGATGTTCGTGACACCCGGCGGCAGGGGAGCCATCATCGTATCATCGGCGGCCTCGTCATAGCGGCCAATGTGCGTTCCCGCGGCGGCATAGACCCAGGGCTGCTGCGGATGGCTGGCGACGGCAAGAGGCAAAAATGTGCTGAAGGGTAACAGAGTACGGGTGGTGCTATCGGCGAGGTTGGTCTGATGGACCCCTGCCCCACCGATGAAGTAGAAGACATTCTCCAAGGTGCGTGACCAAGTCAGATTCGTGAAGAGTGCGGTCGCACCCTCTTCCTCGTAAATATTTGTCCAATCCTGACCGCTGTTGCGCGAGACATAAATCATGCTGCCAAAGTCTGTGCTGAAGTTTGAGCAGACACGCAGGGATGTATCATAGGGGCAAATGCTGTAATCCCGTTGTTGATAGTATCCTCCGCCGGGGGCCGAAAGGTGCACCCATGTGGTATCGGCAAGCCGCATGTACAATCCACCCCAAGTAACCGCGAATACATTAGGACCATAGTACGGAAAGCAGGTCAGCTTGAACACCGATTGCGTCGCGAGTCCCGCAAAGTGCCAAACGGTGTCCCCATCCGCACACGTATAGATGCCGTTGGATCCTGTTGCCCACACCGAACCATCCGCTGGGTTGATTGTGGCACTCGTGACAGATCCTGCCGGTTGCCCGAGGTTCCGCCACGGCCCGTCACACGCCAGTGTCCGTGTGCCGAAGATGCCGCACACAAGCATGATTCCGATCAGCAGTCCCATCACGGAGTCCCTCCCCGTTTATTTGACCAAGGTTATTTTGACCGCCGGGCTTTGCTCCCGGCCGTCTGTTGTGTTTGTGGCTTTCAGAAAATAGGTGCCGGAAGAAAGACCCGGCAGATCCAGCCAGATTGAGCCCGAACTCTGGACGCGCTGCGCATAGACCGCCTGCCCCAACACATCATACATCTGGAGCAGAGCAGGCCGGTCATAGGTGACCACAAAGCCGCCGTTGCTGGGATTCGGGTAGACAGCAAGCGCACGTATACCCAGAGTTGAGCGCTGCGGAGAGAGAATGTTGGGAGCACTGGCCTTATGAAGTCCGTCAAAGCCCAAGGCAAGGCATTGATCCGAGGAGGTGTAAAGGAGTATCCAGACACTGGTGTTGACCGTATCGTGAAGTGCCTCCCAAACCGTCAGGTCATCCGAAACATGGAAGAAACCATGTGAGGTGCTGACCAGCAAACCTTCCTCCGTGTAGGCCAAGCTAACGACAGACATAGCTTCGGGGGGCACCGGCACTTTCAGTGTATCGCCGGTGATTTCATCATATCGGCCAAGCGAGTCAAATCCTCCAGCGTAGATCCAAGGCTGTTGTGAATGATAGGCAAGACTGGGGGATGCGTTGAGCGACAACACCATGTTAACGGTGCTGTCCGCGATGCTCAGCCGCGCCAGCATATGTCCCTGCATAAAGTAGCTGACTTGCTCGTAAGTGCGGGACCACAGCGGTACCCCGAATCCTGGAGCCTCATAAAACACCGTCCAGCTTTGCCCGCTATTACGCGAGATCATCATTCGGCCTTCATTCATGTCGTCACGCAGTACTCGCAGCCACACCGATGTGTCGTGAGGGCAAATTGTGAACCCCCAATTCTGGAAGATTCCACCGCCGCTCGTAAGGGCAATCCACGTGGTATCAGCAATTCGCATGTATAGCCCGTTGTCGGTGGATGCAAACACATTTGGGCGGCAGTACGGATAGTAAGACAGCTTCCGCACCGCGCAATTTGCCAATCCCCCATACTGCCATGCGGTGTCCTCTTCCGAGCAGGTGTAGACCCCACCCGTGCCGGGAATGGACCACGCCGCCAAGGTCCCGATCAGAACTCGGCTCCGGTCCTCCGGGTCCGGCATAGCGTCCCCGAACGCCGACGCATCCCACCAAGGCCGCCCCAGAAACCGCCACGGACCTTCGCAAGCGCGAACCTCACCCAAGAAGAGGCCCAAAGCCATCAAGGCAAGCCAAATCAGAGTTTTCATAGCTATAGGTCTCCAAAGGCCAACAAAAAAGCGAACGTTCCGGATGCGGAATGAGTTCGCTTGGATTGTTGGATTTTGGCCACATTGCCTCCCATCCTGAGTTGCACGGCACGAAGATATGATCGGTTCAATATAGCCTATCCCGCTTGAATAGTCAAGACATTTGTTGCATTGGCAGGAAATGTTGATGTTGCGGTAGAGTTTTCAAGAGCCTGCATGACACTGACCGAGTGGCGGAAGGGTACAAAGCGGCGACACTGGGCCACTCCGGCTATGGAGGGCCTGCTAAAACGGGATTTGAGAACGCCCTTGCTATTCACGGACAAATGCTGTATTATATAAAGCTTATAGCGAAGCGGAGGGAGGCTCCGAAGGGTCGGATTTCACTAACCTAAATTCTTTTGATACAGACACTTCTTGAAGAGATTGAGACGCGGGTGGTCCGGGTGCAGGACTATGTGCTACAGCCGGAGTATTTGAACCGCTTCGCTCCCGAGGATATGCGGGAGGCTGTGACCTGTTATTTTGAGTCCGGCGGCAAGCGTTTGAGACCCGCCGTATTGCTGTTTTCCGTAGGCGCGGTAGGCGGCGACGAGAGCAAAGCCCTGTGCGCGGCGGCAGCTACCGAAATTTTCCATACGTGGACACTTGTTCACGATGATATTATCGACCGCGACCCGATCCGCCGTGGCGCTCCCACCGTGCACGAGCGGTTCCGCATCAAGCCTTCCACCCGCGCGCTCTATGACCACGACGAGGACGAAGCGCGGCACTACGGTGTCTCCGTGGCGGTGCTGGCAGGCGACGTGCAGCACGGCTGGGGCATCAGTCTGATGACCGAACTGACGTCCAAGTACGGGCTCGATCCGATGGTCACGCTAATGCTGATCAACACGCTGGACACGCGCGTGCTCTGCACCCTTGTGGACGGCGAAATGCTGGACGTGCAGTATTCGAGGATTCCCATCGAGCAGCTTACCGCCCAGCAGATCGAGCACATGCTCTGGAAGAAGACCGGCGCACTGTATGAATTTTGCGGCGAGGCGGGTGCGGCGATTGGGTTGAATATTCCCGATCTGAAACATCCGCTGCCTTTGGCGCTGGGACGGTTTTGCAGCGCCTGCGGCACCGCCTTTCAGTTGCAGGACGATATTCTGGGGATTGTCGGCAATGAAAAAATGCTCGGCAAACCCGTGGGCAGCGACATACGCGAAGGCAAGCGCACATTGATCGTGCAGCATGCCTTCACCAAGGCATCGCCGGCACAGAAGAAACTGCTGCTGGAGACGCTGGGCAATGCCCACGCCAGCGCGGAGCAGGTGGCGGACGTCAAGACCTTGTTTCACGATTTGGGCAGCCTGTCCCACACGGCGGAACTTGCGCGGCAGAGAGTGGACAAGGCGCTGACCTACCTGACGGATGTTCCTCCATCCTTCTACCGTGATCTTCTGGAAGACTGGGCGCGTCTTATGATCGAACGGGAGTTCTGATGCTCGAGGCGGTCTGGGTTGCACTGGCAGGCGCGTTTGTCTATTTGGACACCACCGCCGTTGCCCAGTTCATGATCTCCCAGCCGCTGATCGCCTGCCCGCTATGGGGTTTGCTGGTGGGCCGGCCCGAAGTAGGCCTGTTCTTTGGCGTCGCCTTTCAACTGATCTGGCTGGGCAGCCTGCCCATCGGCGCGGCGAAAATTCCCGAAGGCAATGTGGGCGCGCTGATTGCCACCGCGTTAGCCTGCCGCGTTCCTCCCACTCCGGAAGGAAATCCGGCGTGGATCACGCTGACCATTGCGGCGGTGGTGGGACTTCTGGTATCTCAGCTCGGCGCGCAAGTGACGCCGCTGGTGCGCACGGTTCTGATTCGCTATTCGGATTACGTGGTGCTGGCCGCGCAGGCCGGACGGCGCGCACGGTTCTCCCTGTTGTTTCTCGGCGCGATCGGCCTTCACCTGCTGGCGGGTTTTCTGCTGACACTGGCCGCGTTTCTCGGCGGCAAGTGGGTAATGGCGCTGTATCTCGGAAAGTTCTCGACCTTCGGTGTGAGCGCAGGGCTGATTGCGGAGACCGACCGGCTGCTTTCCGGACTGTGGCCGGGGCTGCTCGGCGCAGGCGTGGCGGTGATTGCCGCGCGGTTTGTGCATCGCCGCACCTTTGGCTGGTTTGCGGTGTCGGCGGTGATCGGCTTGGGAGTGAGCTGGCTATGGCTTTAGCGCGCGGTGAAGCCCGGCGGCTGGCGGTCCGCTCCCTGTTCCTGCAGGTGCTGCTCAACTATCACACCATGCAGGGCGGCGGCTATCTGTTTGCGCTCTGGCCGTGGCTGCGGCAGACCGGACAGAGCCCCCAGCGGGTAAAAGTTTCCGCGGACTATTTGAATGCGCATCCGGTTCTCGCCGCGTTTGCAGTGGGAGCGTTGCGCAGGCGGCTGGAAGAAGGCGATCTGGAAAAAGACCCGCAAGCCTTTGCCGAGTGGCAGACGGAACTCTGCGGACCGCTCGGGATGGTGGGCGATTCGCTGATCTGGGACCGCTGGAAGCCGCTGCTGTTTTCGCTGGCCGTGCTGGTGATGTTGTGTTTCCCCACGCTGCATGTGTGGATGGCGGTAGCGGCAAGCAGTCTGCTGCTCTACAATCTGCCGCTGTTCTATCTGCGGGTTTGGGGCGTGGAAGAAGGCTACCGGCTGGGCACCGATGTGCTGAGTGTGCTGAACCGTTCGGCCATTGCCCGCGCCCGCAGAGTGCTGGGCGTAACCGGCGCGGTGCTGGCGGGATTGCTGTTTGCCGTGGCCTTCGACCGCACACTTTCCGACTCCATGTTTTACTGCGGCCAGTTTCTGCTGGCGTTCAGCGTGGTGCTGCTGCTCACGCGCCGGCAGTGGCTCATTACCTGGTCTGTGTTGTTTGCGCTGCTGGCGGTGTTCCTGCTGCCGCAGTTTGTGCGGGCGCTGCACTGAGCAGTCCCTCCGCCTCCTACGAACCTCGATGTATTAATCCTATGATTTAGTCCCAGAATGCCGTGATCCAGAAAGAATTCGTCCTCCAAAACCGGTTGGGTCTGCATATCCGGCCCGCCGCGCTGTTTACCAAGATTGCTTCGAAATACAAGTCCGATGTGTTTTTGGTGCGCGACCGCATGCGGGTCAACGCCAAGAGCATCATGGGAGTGATGATGCTGGCCGCCGGTCAGGGAACCAAGCTTACCCTGGAGTGCATCGGCGAGGATGAAGAGGCGCTGGCAGCGGAACTGATGATCTTAATCGAGAATAAGTTTAATGAAGAATGAGACGGCCGAGATCGGCGCTCCTCCTCTGGCTCCGGCGCAGGAAATAATTCTGCGCGGCATTCCCGCATCGCCGGGAATCTCCATCGGTGGAGTGCATTTGCTGATTCCGGAATTGCCCACCGTCACGCCGCGCAAGATTGCGCCGGGCGAGGTCAGGGAAGAACTCGAGAAGTTCGAGCGCGCCCTGGAAGAGACGCGTGCCGCGATCGAACGTTCCCGCGACCGCGCGCTTGCGGTCGCCGGAATCGCCGTCAGCAAAATTTTCGACGCCCATCTGTTGATTCTCGAAGATATTTCTTTCCATGAGCAGGTGCGGTCGCGCGTCGCGCTCGAACAGTTTTCGGTCGATTATATCGTCAGCGACGTGCTCAACTATCACATCGACATGATGCAGAAGCAGCATGGCGAGACGTTCCGTGAGCGCGCCGCCGACATCCGCGACGTCAGCAACCGCCTGCTGCGTTTTCTGACCGGACAGGGAGACATCATCCCGCAGAGTTTTGATGCGCCGGTGGTTCTGGTGGCCGCGGATCTCTCCCCAACCGACACGCTGCACATCGACCGGGAGCATATTCACGGACTGGCGGCGGATCTCGGCGGGCTGACCTCGCACACCGCGATTCTGGCGCGCTCGCTGGATATTCCCGCGGTCGTGGGGCTGGGTAATTTGTCGCTGACCGTGAAGAACGGCGATCCGATTATTCTCAACGGCAACTCGGGCAAGGTGATTATTCATCCCTCCTCCGAGACCATTGAAGAGTATCAGGCGAAGCAGGAACGGTACTGGTCCTTCCAGTCGGTGCTGCAGAATCTCAAAGATCAGCCGGCCACGACCACGGACGATCACCATGTAAATCTGTGGGGCAACATCGAACTGCCGTTCGAGGCCGAATCGGTGCTGAACCACGGTGGCACAGGCATCGGATTGTTCCGCAGCGAATTTCTGTTTTTAACGCGCGACACGGTGCCCTCCGAAGCCGAGCAGGCGGATACTTATGACCGCGTAGCCGACATCATGGCGCCGCGCCCGGTGGTGATCCGCACGTTCGATCTGGGCGGGGACAAGCTGCACGGTTCGATCAATCTGCGGCAGGAGAAGAATCCGTTCCTCGGCTACCGTGCGATTCGCGTGTCGCTCTCGCGCCGCGATCTGTTCCGCGCCCAGCTTCGCGCCATTCTGCGGGCGTCCAAGCGCGGCAACGTGCGCATTATGTTTCCCTTCATCTCCGGCCTGGAAGAGTTGCGGGAAGCCAAAGCGGTGCTGCGGGAAGCCGCGATTGAACTCACCGCCGAGCGCATCCCCCACGATCCGCGCATTCAGGTGGGCATTATGGTGGAACTGCCGTCCGCCGTAGCCATGGCCGACCGTCTGGCCGAAGAATGTGATTTCTTTTCCATCGGCACCAACGACTTGATTCAGTATGCCGTTGCCGCCGACCGCGGGAATGAAATGGTCGCCAGCTATTACCGCAGTTTCCATCCGGCGGTGCTGCGGATGATTCAGACCACCGTCAAGGGCGCGCACCGCCATCGCAAGCCGGTGGCGATCTGCGGCGAACTGGGCGCGAATCCCGTCGCCACACCGCTGCTGGTGGGGCTGGACATCGACGAAATCTCCACCAACTCGACTTCGATTCTGGAGATTAAGAAGGTGGTGCGCACTCTGTCCTATGCCGACTGCAAAAAGATCGCCATCCGCGCGCTGAAATTCGCCACGGCTGCCGAAGTCACCAGTTACCTGACCGGCGAACTGAAATCACGATTGGCGGATTTGCCGATTTGGTTCTCATGACAAGGGCTAAGCCGCAGGCGTGACGCCTGCACCCGGGGCCGGCTTCGCCGGGGGACAGCGCGGAAGACCGCGCGGTCCCAAGACGTATCCCTAGCGGCGGCCTCTGGTCCGGCGAAGCCGAGATCTCGCCTTTGGCGGACCGTCAGCCTGGAGGGCAGCACGCACCGGGAATCCGGCACGACGGAGCGTGGCGCCTAGTGATTGCCTGCAGACCCCCATCCCCCCGGCCCCCCCGCCTTCGTCGAGGTCTAAGGACTTTCCCCATGAAATAGGGAAAGGGGGAGCAGAAGAGCCAAGCATCATCCTGCTGTGGCCGGGCATGCACCCCCATCCCAGCCTTCCCCCACTAAAGTAGGGGAAGGAGAAAGACCATGATGCAGGCCGCGGTGCGGGGAGGAATCAGAAATGCGGCTCGCGTGCTTTCTGTCGAACCATCAACTTTTCGAAATGGAGATTCGATGGCTCTCAAAATAAATCTCTCGGAAGACCGCCTGGCCACGCTTGACAAGAGCGGCATGCTGGGCAAGACACTTGAACTTCCGCAACAGATTCTCGCCGGACTGGATCTGGGGCGGGATTTTGTGCGCGCCCATAGGCTGTGCAAGCCTGAGGCCCTTGACTGGTTCGGGCTGGGTGGCAGCGCAGTGGCGGCAGACCTGCTGCAAGGGTTCGGTCTGGAGCCGCCGGTTCTTCCCCTGCGGATTGCCGTGCAGCGTTACCCGCGCGAGTCTGCGGACATGCGGCTGGTGAGCAGCTACTCGGGAAATACCGTGGAGAGCGTGCATGCCTTTGAAGCGACGCCGCCGTCCCGGATCTGGTTTACGATGAGCAGCGGCGGACGCTTGCAGGAACTGTCGCAGAAAGCCGGCGTAGCCCATCTAAAGCTGCCCGGCGGTTACCCTCCGCGCGCGGCCGTGGGCTTCGGTTTGGGCGCCATGATCGCAATCTTCGACGCGCTCTATGGGTTTCAGGTGGCACCGAAATGCCGTGCCATCTGCGAGACGTTGAGCCGTGTTGCCGAAGAGTACCGGGTACTGAGTCTGGAAAGTAATCCCGCTCTGGCGCTGGCAGCCAAATTGATCGACAAGGTTCCGGTCATCTACACCGTAGACGGGCTGGGCATGCCCGCGCAGGCGTTCCGTTTCCGCGCGCAGCTCTCCGAAAACAGCAAGGTCTGGTCACACGCATCTCCCCTGCCGGAGATGGCGCACAATGAAGTTGAAGCCTTTGAATTCCTCGGCCAGGTGCTCCCGCCGCCGCTGGTGATCTTCCTCGGCGAATGGTACTTCGGGAAAACCTTCACCGACCCCCGGCTGGGCATGAAGAGCCTGCTGGATTCCTACCGCATTTCGCACCTCACACTGGATCCCGCCGAACTATGGGGGCGGGAAATGTCGCGTCTGGAAACCGGTTTGCGCATGTTGCTGCTGCTGGATGCGGCCACGGTTTACCTTGCCGTCCTGCGGGCGCAGGACCCTATGGACATTCCTATCATCACCAAGCTCAAGAATTACCAGCCGGTCGCCTGAATCGCACCAGGATTTTACCTGCGTTGGCGTCATCGGCACCGGATTATCCCTCTTCTTCCGAGTAACACCACCACCCCGTGAAAGCAATCATCCCAGTCGCCGGACTCGGTTCACGTCTTCGGCCCCATACCTTCACCAAGCCGAAAGTCCTGTTGAACGTCGCCGGAAAGCCGATTCTCGGCCATATTCTCGACACACTGGCCGATTCCGGTGTGACGAAGGTCAGCCTGGTCGTCGGGCAGATGGGCGACCTGATTGAGACCTACGTGCGGCAGAATCATGCGTTGCCCGCCGAATTTGCCGTGCAGGCGGAGCCGCGCGGTCTGGCTGACGCCGTCTCCCTCGGACTCGACGAGCAGGACGAAGAAGTGCTGGTCATCCTCGGCGACACGATCTTCGAGACCGATCTGAAGGGGATGATTGCCAACGAAAAAACGACCAGTCTCGGCGTCAAGACCGTGCTGGACGCGCGCCGTTTCGGCGTGGTGGAACTCACTCCCGAAGGCCGCGTGGAGCGCCTCGTGGAAAAGCCCGAGTATCCGAAATCCAATCTGGTGCTGGTCGGTATCTACCTGATTCGCAACGCTCCGCTGCTGCGACAGAGTATCAACACGCTGTTCGAACGCCAGCTTACCACTCGCGGGGAGTACCAGCTTACGGACGCGTTGCAGTTGATGATCGAACAGGGCGAGCAGGTTTCCACCTTCCCGGTCAGCGAGTGGTTCGACTGCGGCAAGCCGGAGACGCTGCTGGCGACCAACCGCCACCTGCTGGATCGAGAGCACAACGGCGCTTCGGGCGAGCACCCGGGCGCGCTGATTGTCCCGCCGGTCTACATTCACCCCTCCGCCGTCCTCGATAACGCCATCATCGGCCCGTATGCCACCATCGGCCACGGCGCGGTTGTGCGCGACGCCATGGTGCGGGACAGCATCTTAGGAGAAGGCGCGCACGTCGAAAGCGCGCTGGTCTCGGGATCGCTCGTCGGCAACAATTCCACCATTACCGGCTATTTTCAACGCTACAACCTCGGCGATTCCAGCGAAATTGAATCCGGCCCGGATTTGGCGGGAGAGTAAGGCGCAGATGCCGTCCTACGCTTCGCCGCGGCATGCGTCTTGGGATTTTGCATGCCCGGCTAAGGCAGGATGGTGCCCGGCTCTTCAAATCTTCAAACATATGGCCAAGCGGGGCAGGGCAATACCCAAGAGCCCTGCCGCCGCGAAGGTTACGGCTGCCGCGAAGGGTACGGTCTTTGGCCCTTCCCCTTTGGGAAAAAGGGAAATTGGAATTTTTTACTGAATCACCATACAATAACGGACTGCGCTCTGAGCGGGCGAAGAGAGCGCAGCCTTCCGCAATTCGCCCATGAAAGAGGACTATGAGCAGTTTTGTTTTTTCGAGTGAATCCGTGACGGAAGGCCATCCCGACAAGATCGCCGACCAGATCTCGGATGCGATGCTCGATGCTGTGCTCAAGGACGATCCGACAGGTCGCGTCGCCTGCGAGACGTTTGTCACTACCGGTTTGGCCATGGTCGGCGGCGAAATCACCACCACCACCTACGTCGACGTCCCGGCGCTGGTGCGCGGCGTCATCAAGAGCATCGGCTACACCGATGCCGCCTACGGGTTCGACTGCGACACGTGCGCCGTCGTTACCACCATCGACCGCCAGAGTCCGGATATCGCCATGGGCGTGGACCGGGACGGCGCGGGCGATCAGGGTATGATGTTCGGCTATGCGTCCACGGAAACCGAAGAGATGATGCCGCTGCCCATCGTACTGGCGCACCGGCTCACCCGCCGCCTTTCCGACGTGCGCAAGTCCGGCGCCCTGAGCTGGCTGCGGCCCGACGGCAAGTCCCAGGTGTCCGTGCGCTATGAGAATGGCAAGCCGGTTGCGGTGGAAACCATCGTGGTGTCCTGCCAGCACGACGAGCGCATTACGCACAAGGAAATCACCGAAGAGATCAAGCGCGAAGTCATCTTCAAGACGATCCCGCGCGAGATGATTAAGGACGACTGCCAGATTTACGTCAATCCCACGGGGCGGTTCGTAATCGGCGGTCCGCAGGGCGATGCCGGCCTGACCGGCCGCAAGATTATCGTGGATACCTACGGCGGCTGGGTGCCTCACGGCGGCGGCGCGTTTTCCGGCAAGGATCCCACGAAGGTGGATCGCAGCGGCGCCTATGCCGCCCGCTGGGTGGCGAAGAACATCGTCGCCGCGGGTCTGGCGGAGAAGTGCACCATTCAGCTCGCCTACGCCATTGGCGTGGCCGAACCGGTTTCGGTGATGGTGGACACTCACGGCACCGGCAAACGGGAGAGTCAGGAACTGGTGGCGCTGGTGCGCAAGAAGTTCGATCTGACCCCCAAGGGTATTATTCGCGACCTCGATTTGCGCCGTCCTATCTACCGGGATACGGCCAGCTATGGCCATTTCGGGCGCAGCGGCGACGGCTTCACCTGGGAAAAAACCAACCGCGCGGGAGATCTGGCATGAGCGTGACCAAAACCGCATCGAAGAAGACTGCTGTAAGCAACAAGTCCAACGGCAAGTCCCCCATCCCCACCGGGCAGACGTACCACGTCCGCGACCTCGGTCTGGCTCCGCAGGGCAAGAGCCGTATTATGTGGGCTGACCACGATATGCCTGTGCTGGCCGAAATCCGCGCGCGTTTCGAAAAGGAAAAGCCGCTGAAGGGCATGCGCATGGCTGCCTGTCTGCACGTCACCGCCGAGACCGCCAATTTGGCGCGGACTCTGAAGGCCGGCGGTGCGGAACTGGTGCTTGTGGCATCCAACCCGCTCTCCACGCAAGATGATGTGGCGGCCTCGCTGGTGCAAGATTACGGCATCCGCGTGTACGCCATCAAGGGTGAAGATCGCGACACCTATTATGCCCACCTCGACGCCGCGATGCGTTTCCTGCCGTCGATCACGATGGATGACGGCGCCGATCTGGTACACGGTTTGCACACGACCCATAAAGAGTTTGCTAAAGGGATTGTGGCATCCCTTGAGGAAACAACGACCGGCGTGGTTCGCCTGCGCGCGCTGGAAAAGCAGGGCGAGCTGATGTTGCCGGTTTTTGCCGTCAA
Organism: bacterium; assembly: GCA_036504735.1. Taxonomy (NCBI): domain Bacteria; species bacterium. Next base: position 246,252 of record DASXUQ010000010.1, on the reverse strand, counting down.
CGACGCCGAAACCAAGCACCTTTTTGACAATCGCTACGGAACGGGCCAATCCACGCTGGACGGCATCATCCGCGCGACGGACGTCCTCATTGCCGGACGCACGGTGGTGGTGGCCGGTTACGGCATGTGCGGCAAGGGTTTCTCGATGCGGGCCAAGGGCCACGGCGCCGACGTCATCGTCACCGAAGTCAATCCGGTTCGCGCTCTTGAGGCGAAGATGGACGGCTTCCGCGTGATGCCCATGGCGCAGGCCGCTCTCATCGGAGACATCTTCTGCACGGTCACCGGTGACATTCACGTCATCCGTCCGGAGCATTTTTCCAAGATGAAGGATCAGGCGCTGGTTTGCAACAGCGGCCACTTCGACGTCGAGCTGGATCTGGAAGGACTCGGCAAGATTGCGAAGAAGGTTGAAAAGAATGTCGTACCGTTCGTAGATCGTTACACGCTGCCGTCGGGAAACCGCATCATGGTGATTGCTGAAGGTCGCCTGGTGAATCTCGGCGCGGCGCACGGACATCCCGCTTCGGTCATGGACATGAGCTTTGCCACCCAGGCCCTGACCTCCGAGTATGCTGTGAAAAACGCCAAAAAACTGACGGTAGCGGTGCACAGCGTGCCTACGAAGATCGAAGACTATATCGCTACCATGAAATTGGCCACAATGGGCTGCAAGATCGATAAGCTGACTGCCGAACAAAAGGCTTATCTCTCTTCCTGGACAATCGGAACCTAAAGGATTCTAATGAAAGAGACGGTTAAGAAGCTGAAGGTCCCACGCACGAGGCGGTTTATTCACGTCTTTTGCTTCTGCGTATTTCTTGGGCTGGCAGCGGGCGGATGCTCGCTCCCCCAAGCTCCCGGAGATTTGAGTTGGGACACTCATCTCGTCGTACCTCTGGGTGTTCGCACCTATGGACTGACTGAACTGGTCATGTCGGATTCGGCCTTGCAGGATAGTGGATCGGGCATCGGTCAGGACAGCACCGGCCAGCTCTATTTTTCGGCATTCACCAAGGTCAATGTACCGCTGCATGATTCGCTGACCGTGCAAGGCCTGACGGTCACCCCCTTCCCGAAGCCGGCCGGGCTCTCCTCAGCGTCAGCCGTTGCCACTCTGCCGACTCAGCACACGGTCACCGATGCGGTCGTCAATGACGGCACCTTGACCCTGTCGCTGCGCAGCACGTCGGGCGCCAGCGGCGGCCCGGTGCGTGTCACCATCCGTAACCTGACGAGCAACTCCGGCGATACCCTGCACGTGACGGTGAACACCGTGACCACCGTGCAACGCGACACGGTGATCAGTCTGCACAACTATCACATGAAGCCGGACGCAGGGACGATTACGATCAGCGTCAGCGCGCCGTTGAACGACGCTCTGGAGATCGGCGCCCGGCTCAGTGCCATGCACTTTATCTCCTTCTCCGGCAGAATCAACAATCTGCATCTGCCGACGGTGTCTTCAACTACCGATGTCGAGCAACTGCCGCAGGGCTGGAACGCCGTACACCCCACGACCGTGGACGCCTACATTCATATGAAGGGCAACCCCACGTTTTACCATGCGACCACGGACCTGAATGTACTGATGCACGCGCAACCGCCTACCGGCAACGGCGTGAATCACACGATTGTCCGCAGCAACGTGCCGCTGGCGGGCGATACCACCTTTGTGGTTACCGGTCTGGCCGACATGATCCAGATCTACCCGGAAACCGTATCGGCCACCGCCACGATGACCATGAACGGCGATGTCCTTCAGGTCTCCGGCAGTGACACGATCAATCTGAACATCGAGATGCGCTCGCCGCTGAGTTTCACGCTGAGCACGATGCATGCGACGGGCGACGACCAGATTGATACCGTGAAGATCGACGGCGCAAAGGACATCGAACAGGAAGGCGCGATGGCGATTATCCGCGTCTGGAATCATCTGCCGGTGGGTGGCCGCGTCTATCTGGTGGCCGATTCCATCCGCAACAATGTGCTGTCGACGTCCCACGCGAACGTGGACACGGTCATCGATATGATCATTCCCATTCCGCAGCTTGACGCCAATGGCAACGCCATTTCGGAAGTCATGACGGTGGATACCTTGATGCTGGACAGCACGACGATCACACTGTTGAAAGCCGGCGAACTCTACACGCGTACTGACCTCGCGTTGACCAGTTCGGATGGCGCGACACGCGTCGCCAACGCCAGCGATTACGTAAAGGTCCAGATTATCGCCGACCTCAAGCGCAACGTCAGCACGAAGGGGAACGACTAATGAGAACTCTACTTCTATTGGTCGCCATCCTCGTCGTGGCTCTGGCCGCTTTCGGTCAGGCTCTGGATCCGCAATCGGTCAGCCGCGCAGGCGTGCATGATCTGTTCGACAAGAGCGATGCGCTGAATTTCAATCCGGCGATTCTTGGTCCCGACCGCGGCTATACCGCCACGTGGGAACTCCCCTCGCTGGGCCTCGGCATCGCCAACAACTCGTTCAGCGTCGGTTACTGGAACAAGCACTTCGCCGGTGACCACAACTACAAAGCCTCGGAAATCCGCAGCATTCTCGATCAGATTCCCGGTTCGGGAATTCGCGGCGATATGCAGATGGCCCTCCCGGTGCTCGGGTTCGGCTTCAAGCATTTCGGCGCGCGCATTGCCATGCAGTCCGCCGGCACGATGAATCTGCCGAAGGATCTGGCGGTGCTGGCCCTCACCGGCAATGACGTCAACCGCATGTACAACTTCGGAACGCTGGAAGGAACGGGCCAGGCCGTGGTAGATTACGGCGCAGGTTTCGCCTACCGCTTCGATCAGGAAAAGATTCCCGATCTGTACTTCGGCGCGGGCTTCCATTTCTATCAGGGCGTGGCACTGGCCAAGTCCGAACAGGTCTCCGGAAGTTTCAAGGTCAACATGACCGATACCACCGCCTCGCTCGTAGGCGGCGGCGTGTTCCACTCCGTGACGTCCACCCGTGGCGACGGCGTGGGCTTCGATCTCGGCGCCATGGCCGTGCTGAATGACAAGTGGGAAGTCGGCCTTTCCGCCCAGCAGATCGGCGCCCGCATCACGTGGGATGTGAAAGAAAACAAGTTCGTGTCCGGTTTCGTTGACAGCTCCGGCATTCAGCTTGGCAGCAAGGTGAACATGGACAGCACGTTCCACAAAGTGGACACGACCTATGGCGGCGGCACGGTGGAAACCCAGTTGCCCGTCGTGTTGCAGGCCAACGGACGGTACAAGCTTAGCCCCAAGGCCAATCTGCTCGGTGACATCGCTGTCCGCACCTCCACCACCGTTCAGGGCCGCAGCGGCCTGGAAGTGGGCGTGGCCGGTCAGTACTTCCCGGTAAGATGGTGGGTGGTGCAGGGTGGTATCAGTGTCGGCGGTCTCTGGGGCTCGCGCTTCGGAGCCGGCACCGGCTTCCACTTCAAACACTACCTTCTCGACCTCGGCGGCTCCTGGGCCGGTGGCGCCTTCAACGGCGCCCGCGGCGTTGGCTTCGCTTTCTCGCAGAGACTGCTCTTCTAAGCAATCTCGCTATTCCGAAAAACAGGACAGGCGAACCGCAAGGTTCGCCTGTTCTCATATATGCATCAGACGGATTTTCGCTTTTTGCCTTTTCTACTTCGGCACTCTCCAGATCAGCCCTAAGCCGAGGAGGCCAAAGGCGATATTTCCCGCCCATGCCGCCATCAGCGGATGAATCGTGCCGTTGTAGCCGAGGATCTTGCCGATCTGCATGAAACCGAAATAGACAAAACACACCAGCAGCGAAAGTCCGAATCCCAGCACCAGCCCGCCCCGCCGCCGGAACGCCGCGAAAGGCACGCCGAACAACACGATGATCACCGTAGCAAAGGGCTGCGACAGCTTGAAGGCCAGATCCACCACCCACTTCCCTGCCTTCACACCGCTGATTTCCAGCCGCCCGACCATCGCCTTCAGATCTTTGTAGTTCATCTCTTCAGGCTCGATAGTCACCTGCGACAGGTCCATCGGCGTGATGTGCAGATCGGCCCGCACTAGGGAATCCTTATGGGCAACGGCCAGAGCCTGACCGCCAAAATCGTGCGTGAACACGTTGTACAGCACCCACGATTTGCCGTTGTAGTGGATGCGGTCCGCATTGATCCGGCGCAGCACACGGTCGTTTTCGAACTGGTGCATGGTGACATGATCACCCGTCTGCGTCTGCGGATCGTAGCCTTCCATCTTCAGGTACTCGCTGGGGCTGACCTGAATGAACAGCTTGCCCTGCCGTGTCGACGCCGAACTCTGCTGCTTCTTCACGCGCACACGGTACATGTCGTTGCGTTCGTGATTGGCCGCCGGCACCACACTCTCCCCAAAGGCCAGCATCCCCCCGCTGAGCGGCACAGCCACCAGCAAAAACAGACCCAGCACCCGCCACAGGCTGTAGCCCGCCGACTGCATGGCGGTCAGCTCATTGCGGTAGACCAGTCCGCCGATGCTGAACAGCGTGGCCAGCAATACGGAGACCGGCAGAGTCAGATACGTGATATAGGGCAGATACAGGTAATAGTAATACGCAATTTCGTAGTACTTCACCTTCGCATCGATAAACTTGTCCAGATTCTCCGTGCTGTCTACGGTAACAAAAATAATCACGCTGGCGAGCAGCGCGAAAAAGAAGTACTCGAAAAACCGCCGGAGAATGTATCGGTCAAGCTGCTTCATTCAAATAGAAGGCTAAGGGATAAGGGATAAATGATAAGGAGAATACCGGATCGGACGGAATGGAGGTCAGCGACGCAGCGCCTTGGCAAGTCGTCTCACCACGGTGTCGCGTCCCAGCATTTCCATCATCTCGAACAGGCCCGGGCTGACGGTCTTGCCGGTCAGCGCAAGACGCGTGGGATGAATGAGCTTGCCCGCCGAGAGCGTGTGACGCTCGGCCAGCGCGCGTAGATGGGCTTCCAGCGTCGCGGCATCGAAGGGCTCGACGCGGCCCAGTTCGTCGCGGTAGGCATCCAGCACCTGCATGATCTCAGGATTGGCAAAGTGCTTGGCCACACCCGCCGGGTCGTACTCCACCGGATCGGCAAAGAAATAGAGATTGTCGCCGAACAGATCTTTGGGCAGGCGGATCCGCGTCTTCATCATCGGCCACACCTGGCGAAGCACGTCGCGCGACACGCTGCCATTGGTGAACTGCAGCAGGTAATCCAGCGCAGCCTCGTCGGAGAGCATTCGCAGGTGCTCACCGTTCATCCACTCGAGCTTGGCCATGTCGAAGATTGCGCCGGCCTTGTTGACGCGCTCGAGAGAAAATTCGTGAATCAACTCGGGTACGGTGAAGACTTCGCGGTCATCCTGCGGGTGCCATCCCAGCAGCGCGACAAAATTAATCAGCGCCTGCGGCAGAATGCCCTTCTTGCGGTACTCTTCCACGGCCACGTCGCCCGACCGCTTGGACATCTTGCTGCGGTCGGCATTGAGCAGCAGCGGCAGATGGGCAAACACCGGCGCGGTCCAGCCGAAAAATTCATAGAGCAGCACATGCTTGGGGGTGGACGGCAGCCATTCCTCGCCGCGAATCACGTGGCTGATCTTCATGAAATGGTCGTCTACCACGTTCGCCAGATGATACGTCGGAAAGCCATCCGATTTGAGCAGCACCTGATCATCCACCGTGTCGGTGTCGAAGCGTACATCGCCGCGGATCACGTCGCTGATCATCAGTACGCGCCGCTCGGGCACGGCCATGCGCCAGACATGCGGCTCTCCGGCGTCGATCCGCGCTTTGGCAGCGGCAGGATCCATCCTGCGGCAACGGCGGTCATACATGGGCACGCGGCCCCGCGCCTGCTGATCCAAGCGCATCGCATCCAGTTCCGCGCTGCTGCAGAAACAGGGATAGGCATGTCCGGTCCCGGCGAGAATTCGCACATGCTCGCGGTACATCTCCAGACGCTCCGATTGCACGTACGGTCCATACTCTCCGCCGCGCGACGGCCCTTCATCGAACTCCAGGCCGAGCCACTCCAGCACTTCGAGCAAATTCTCGACGGCGCCTTCCACCTTGCGGGTCTGATCGGTGTCTTCGATGCGCAGCACAAACGTGCCGCCATGCTGCCGGGCGAACAGGTAATTGTAGAGTGCCGTACGCAGACCGCCGACGTGCAGATAGCCGGTGGGACTGGGAGCATAGCGAACGCGAACATCAGACATCGTCTTCATCCTCAGGCGATTCTACAGCTTCCGCTTCGCGAGCCGGAGGCCGGTCATCACCACTCATGTGAAATTCAATACCGCCGAAGGATCGCGCGGCCATGTTATAGGCAAACGCCAGCAGCGCGCCAAGAAATGCAAAAATCAAAGAGAACAGCAGGCCCATGACGATGGCCAGCAGAAACAGCGTGCCCGCGCTGGAATTGGCCAGTGGAGCCGCCTCCGGGGGCAGCAGCGAGCCGCCCGGCGTGCCGGACATGGCCTTCAGCAGCACCGCTTCCACCAGGCCCGCCACAAAGCCGGTGAACAGCCCGACGACAAACCCAATACGGACCGCGCTCGCGGGTTCGACTCGCAGGATCTCCCGTTTCATCGCAGAATCCCCTTCTTCGGCCGCGGATAGCTTTCGTAGGTGGCCGGTTTCATGGTGATCTGCGGCGGGGACTGCGACGGATCAATCGTCACATTTTTGAAATCCCGCGCTCCGTCCGGCCAGCGAGCCTGCACGTGATGCACGCCCGGATCGAGCAGCAGCGTTAACGGCGTGCGAATCCCCAGCTCTTTGTCGTCGACAATAATGGCCGCGCTGTCGGGATCCGACCGCACGCGCACACTGCGCCATTGCCAGTTGGTGCTGCGTCCACTGACCGGTGGGAGCGGACGGCGGTCACCGCGCTCGATAGGAGCCATGATAAAGGTCACGCGCGTCGTCTCGTTGGGCGCAATCCGCACGCCCTGCGCCGGCGGAACAGGCCGGTGTCCGTCCAGACGCAGACTCACGAGGAAGGAATCCGCGGGAAGATCCGACAGAAAGGCGCTGGTCAGCAGGTCGGTGGGACGGCGATTCAAAATCACTTCCGCCCCGGGCGGATGCGAGGTCACAATCAATACGCCGGTCTCATTGTGCAGCACCGCCCAGATGCCCCACAGGAGTGCCATCACCAGCGCCAATCCGGAAAGCACGAGCCCGAGCACCACCTGACGGCGGCGGCGGGGATTTTCGAGTTTGTCGCTGGGGGACTTCATCTCAGGGGCAACAGCTTGCTGCGACGTATTACGGGTAGCGGCCACAAGAACTCACTACGGTTTCTGACAGTGCAAAGCTAACTGCGTGGTCAGGTAATCAAATTGCGACCACAGGTCGGTGACCTGCGGCAGTGCGCCAACAGACGACGGCACGGTAAGCACGGAAATGCCCGTGTCCCGCGCCAGCACATTGGGAAAGCGGTCGGACGTAAACGGTTCGCGCAAAAACACGACGCGGCTTCGAGTGCGAATCGTCTGCTCCAGCGTGGCCAGTTCAACCGGAGACGGTTCGGCATCGGGAACACGGCTCACCGTGCCGACAATCTCCAGGCCAAAATCCCGCGCGAAATAGTCCCAGCTCGGATGGGATGATACAAGGCCCATTCCGCTGCACGGCGCAAGCGTGGTTTTCCAGCGGGAGATCGCCGATTCCATCTTATTGCGGAAGGTGTAGCCACGCTGGCCGTAGACATCCTGATAAGAAGAGTCGGCATCCTTAAAGGCGTCGCGGATGGTCTCGGCCACGGTAATCAGATTGGACGGGCCGAGCCAGTAGTGCGGATTGCCCAGCGGATGCGGGCTGTTTTCGGAATGATGTTCGGCCTTGCCGATCACATCGATGCCGTGGGAACAATCCACCACCCGCAGCCTCGTATTCCCCGCGCTCTGAATCAGCTTGTCCGCCCAGGGATCGAGGGCCAGTCCGACTTTCAGATAGATGTCGGCCTGCTGCACCTGCATCACTTGCGAGGGCAGGATCTCAAAATCGTGCGGATCCTGGTCTCCCCGGCAGAGAGCTTCGACGGTCACTCGCGCACCGCCCACCTCCCGCGCCACCGCCGCCAGATCCGTTGTGGAAGCCACAATTTTCAGCGGCTCCGCCGCAAAGGACAGCGAACCAACGGCCAGGATGAGTAAGGTAATGATTGTGAGAATGCGCACTGCGAACTCGTTCAGCTTTCGTTCTTCTTTCGTCCGCTTCCTGCAACAAAAACGCGTGCTCCGGAGGCGTAGCACGCGCGTCACATAGGATACGCCATGGGGGAACAGGGAAACCGCAGGCTGATGAATTCCGGTCACCCTTTAGCTCAGCGCCTTTGCCGCCCTGCCGCGGATGACCGTGGCGGAATCACCCCTGATCGTAGGCCCGTTTCAGCGCCGCAATGTCGATCTTCTGCATCCCGAGCATCGCCTGCATCACGGCGTTTGCTTTCTTCCGATTTGGATCGGCCATCATCTTATTCAGGATTATCGGAGTAATCTGCCAGGATAATCCGAATCGATCCTTGAGCCAGCCGCACATGGATTCCTCACCGCCTTCTGTAAGCTTCTCCCACAGTCTGTCCACTTCCTCCTGCGTCTCGCAGTTTACCATGAAGGAAATGGCTTCGGTGAATTTGAACGGCCCCTTGGCATTCATTGCCATGAACAGTTGCCCGTCCAACTGGAAATCAACGACGGCCACCGTCTCAGTGCCATCGGGTCCCGCGCCCTCGTGCCGCGTGATGTTCAGGATCTTCGAATTTTTGAACAGCGATACATAAAGTTTCGCCGCCTCTTCCGCTTGATTATCGAACCATAAGAAGGTTGTAATCTTCTGCATAAGAGCACCAATAATTCTAAAATAGGGAAAACTATTTGCGGAGAGGGGGGGATTCGAACCCCCGGTAAGGCTTTACACCCTACAACGGTTTAGCAAACCGCCGCCTTAAGCCGCTCGGCCACCTCTCCTCAAAAGCCAAAACATCAAAAATCCAAAAAGCCAAAGGAATCCTGCGCCGACATTCTGGCTTCTGAATTCACATTCCGATCTACCGTGTCATTGGCGCCGGTTTCAATTGATCAATCAGGTCGAACACATTGGCATTGTGAACCTGATAGATCTTGGCTACCGGCTGCGGAAGATTGAACTTACGAAATCCCGGCATCAGCCGTGTTGTCACGAAGTTATTGAAGTCTTCCTCCGATGTCCAGACATCGGATACATGCATCACGCCGGACTCATCAACCCCGGCGACATGAATCATCGCGCCTTTGGGCGGATTATCTTCCCAGCGGACTTCCTTGCGCAGGTTCTCATAGTCCTGCTTCTTGACACCCGGTACGTCGACCAGAACGAGCACTGCCATGACAAGCTCCCTTCATAACGGCTTTACTATCTACCTTCGAGGTAACGTTCCATGTGTGCGCGACGCGCACCCGGCGCCATAAGGCCGGCCATCGCAAAATAAAATATTGATTATTTTTTCCGCCCCTGCTCGTAAGCGGCAATAAACCGGTCGACCGGGATGCGCGCGATCACCCTGCCGACCACATCCAGCGACAGATCCTCCAACTTCTTGAAATGCACACAGGATTTTCCCATGTCCAGTTTCAGGCCGGCCGCCGCCCATTCCTTGCGGAACCACTCCTCTGTCGGCCTGTGCCCATACACCCCCAACAGGTACAGCGACATGTAATTTTTCTGCGACCCTAGCGACGCGATCGCCAGCGGTTGCCCGTTGTACGTGTCCGGATAGGTGGACAGCGGCACCACATAGCAGATCATCCCCCAGCCCATCACCTCCTTGTATCCTTCCGGGAGGTTCGCCAGAATCACCTTCCGCACCGCTGCAATCGCCTCGCGGCGCTCCACCGGCAATTCGGCCAGATAGTCTTTCACCGTGGTCGCGGCCGACTTCATCATCCCTCCGTCTTCCGTTTTGTCTGCCTTTACGCTGCGGATTTCGGATTTTCGTGCTTTCTTAGTTTCCTTTGCGGAGGACGAGGGACTCGAACCCCCAAGGGCTTTCGCCCAGCGGTTTTCAAGACCGCCGCCTTACCATTAGGACTAGTCCTCCCCTCAAAATGGCCCAGCTTTTCAAAAGCCTACAAATATAGGCCATTCCAAGGTGAAAATCAAGAAAATTTGGCGTATCTTTGGCTTCAAGACCCGTTCCCCTGGGAGACCGCCTCCACCATCGCGCGTTAGCCTACCGTATGACGTTCTGGCGTTACATCATTCGGGAATTTATCCCCCCGTTTATCTTCAGCCTCAGTCTGATTATCTTCTTGTTTGTCTTGAACTTATTGTTCCAGATGCTGGGAAGAATTGCGGGCAAGGGGCTGCCGTTGTCCACCGTTGCCGAGTTCTTTTTCCTGAATCTGGCGTGGATGGTCGCGCTTGCTGTGCCCATGTCGGTGCTGGTGGGAACGCTGTCCAGTTACGCGAGGCTGTCCTCCGACGGCGAGATTGTTGCCCTCAAGTCCTCCGGGTCCGGGCCTCTGCGGCTGATCGGCCCGGCGCTGTTCATGGGCGTTCTGATTGCCCTGTCGGTGGCCCTGTTCAATGATCAGGCGCTGCCCCAGATGAACCACCGCGCCCGGCAGCTTCAGGCCGACATTCGACGCAAGAAGCCCACCATGGTCCTCGAGCCGGGAGTCTTTCTTTCCGATATTCCGGGCTATGTGATGATTGCGCGGGACGTCAACCAGACCACCTCCGAGGTCAAGGACGTAGTGGTCTATCAGGAGAATGATCCCGAGTACAGCAGCACCATCACCGCCAAGAACGGCGTGCTGCGCTACAACGAGAACACCGAGAGTTTTGAGTTTTTGCTGCGGGACGGGGAGATAGACCGCGCCACCCGCGCAAAACCCTCCGATTTTCAGATTACGAATTTTTCCCGGGCCGTGTTCCGGATCTATTCTCCCGAAATGTCGTTACGGCGTACGGAGTCGGACTGGCGGGGCGAGCGGGAGCTGAATACCGTGCAGCTTTTAAGCCGCATCAAGCAGATCGAAAAGACTGATTCACTGAAGACCAACCGGCGGGAACTGAACAACCTCAAGGTCGAGGTCAATAAGAAATTCTCCATCCCCGCGGCGTGTATCGTCTTTGCCATCTTAGGATCGGTGCTCGGTCAGTGGGTGAAGAAGTCGGGCATCGGAGTTTCGGCGGGGTACTCCATCGTCTTCTTCCTGGTGTATTGGGTCTTCCTGATCGGCGGCGAGGACATCGCCGACCGCGGCCGCGTCGCACCATGGATTGCCATGTGGGCGCCCAACATTCTGTTCATGGGCCTTGCGCTGGTGCTGTTATGGCGTGAGCGCAGAGGAGAACTCTCTACTCCCAGAGACTGGATCCGCATCATCCTGTCGAAACGCAAATCGACATAGGCCATCACTTCATTTATAGACATAAAAAGGCCGCGAGCAATCGCGGCCTTTGAATTGTCGGGAAATGTGTGCGGGGCTATTTATGTTTGTCCCAGCCGTCTTGAACCTTATCCCAGGTGTCGGAATCTGTTTTAGGATCCGGCGTGTGGGGCGAGGTCTGTGCGGCCGATTTGCGAGGCGTCTTCGAAGGCGTCACCCAGCCGTCTTGCAGAGCGTCCGTGCCATCAGGATTTTCAGGAAGCATCTGTGAGGAATTTGTCACGGCAGGTCTCCAGAATTAGCATAGCCTTACTGTCAAATAACACTTCTGTGTTATGCCTGATACGACGCAACTGGCTCAAAGTTCCCCAGATCGCTTAAATGCTAAAAATCCGCCATGCAGTTCAGCGAAACAGACACAATGAGACTCATTGAGTAGTATTTCGCTGAACGCATGTGCTTTCAGCATCTCGTCTCAGCCATCTACAGCCACGGCCAGCTTGGAAAGCTGGAACTTCTCACGCTTCAAAAGATCAATCGTCACCGTCTGCTTGTCTTCACTGACCGTGATCTTGAAATCCTGACCTTCGTCATAGGAGCGCGGGAAGAGCAACACCTGATTGATGCGGCCCAATCCTACCGATGCCGCGGTAAACGTGATACGCGTATCGGCACGCGTGTCCAGCACGCTCGGGTTCTGGATCTTGTCCATGTCCGAGGACTGCCACTTGCCCAGCGTCGGTTTTTTGATGATCCCCTGCTTGCTGAGATCCTTGAACGTTCCCACCACATAAAAAACCGAGGCGAGCTGACGGGCAAGAGATTCGTTCTTCTGCGCCATTTCGCCCATCTGGTTCATCATGTTCTTGCGCTCTTCCTCGAGACCCTTGATCTGGTCCGTCAGTTCGGCGCGGCGGGTCTCCAGATCCTTGACCTCTTCTTCCTTCTGATTGCGGGCCTGAATCAGGTTCTGGCGTTCCGAATCAATCCGGCGCTTGGTCGAACGAGCCAGGGCATTGGGTGAGAGCTTCGCGGTGCCCTGCGTCACAAACGTTCCAAAGATCGGCTTGTCTCCTTCCGCCTTCGGAGCCTCGTAATAGTTCCAGACCTCGAACCCGGGGAGCAGTTCCTGCGTCAACGCGGACTGTTCGATGAGCTTCACCGCTTCATCCTCGGGCACGCCCTTCTCGCTGGTCAACCATTCCAGACAGACCTTGAAATGGCTGTCTCCCTGCTGCACGGCATAGGGTTTGGGAAGCTGCGAGCGCAGCTCGTCCATTTGCTGGTTCAACTTGTCGACTTCGCCGTTGAGGCTGATCACTTCCTGCAGCAGTCCGCGATAGGAGACGTCTTTCTCCTGCGAGACGCGCTTGGAGAGAATTTCGGCCTGCTCCGGGGAGAGTCCCATCGCCGCGATGCCGGTGGTATCGAAGGCCGCATTGGGATGACTCGCGTTGTACTTGCGCACCAGATCCATGATCTTGCCTTCGCGATCGGAGATCTGCGTGTTGAGCTTGTCAACGTGCATCACCAATTCCTGGAAATTCTTGACCTCGGCGGGCTGACGGCGGGAGACAAAATGGAAGACCAGTACCACCACCACCAGCACGACGACGATAATACTGACAACGAGTGCCACACTTCCGCGATTACGGCGACGGCACAAGGTAGACATAACAGGTTCCTCAGGTTAGAAGAGGCTCGGCCTCTGTTTTTTCGCGCTCTTCGTTCCGCCGTGCAGCGTGCACGGGTCGGGGAGCGGAAATTTGCTGTTGAAATATTCGGTGTGCACCCGCGGACAATTGGGCGTGGCCAGCATGTCGGTGTCATCACAGACCGAGGCGGACGTCACGCCCTTCGGCACATCAAAATCGTCGGCGGGATATTCTAATTCCTTGTAGGCTTCCACAATAAACTTGGCCCAGATCGGCAGCGCGGCGCGCGCGCCCTGCATGCCCCGGCCCAGAGATTTGGAAGGATCGTCCAGCCCTACCCACACGCCGGCCAGAAGGTGCGGAGTAAAGCCCACAAACCAGGCATCGGTGTAATCGTTGGTGGTGCCGGTTTTGCCCGCCGCCGGCTGGCGGAATCCGTACTGCCCCCGGAGTCCCGCCGCCGTGCCGCGGTCCACCACCGACCGCAGTAGCGACTGCACCAGAAAAGCCGTCTGTTCGGAAAGCACCGCCTTATGCTCGGGGCGGTAGTTGACAATCGGCTGACCGAACTGATCATTAATTTCGGTCATATACATCGGCTTGGACCACACACCGCCCGATTGGAACACCGCAAAGGCCGACGCCAGATCCAGCGGGATCACTCCCGACGAACCCAGCGCAAGGGCGTCGTACGGATCCAGTTGCGTCGTGATCCCCAGTTTGTGGGCCATGGCGGCCACATTTTTGGCCGAGGTGTAATCGTGAATCAGCCGCACGGCGACAACATTCAGCGACTTGTACAGACCTTCACGCAGATCCACCGTCCCGCCGTAGTCGCCGTCATAGTTCTGCGGCGACCAGGTCTTCCCACCGCCTCCGGGCAAGCTGATATGCTCATTGGAAACGCGCGTCGTAATCGGAATGCCCTGGTCCAGCACCGTTGCATAGACAAACGGTTTGAAACAGGAGCCCGGCTGCCTTACAGCCTGCACCGCGCGGTTGAATTTGGATTCCAGAAAGTCGCGTCCGCCCACCATCGCCAGAATTCCGCCCGTGGACGGATCCAGCGCAATGAACGCCACCTGCACCGGCATGTAGATGTTGGCCAGAGAGTCTACAGTGCGGCTCTCCGTGCTGAGCCTCCGCCGCTCTTTTACCGAGGCATTAGGATAGACCTTCTGCAGGATCCAGGACAGTTCCGTTTCGCGGAAAGTGGTGTTTACGCGCTTCTGCAATTCCGGCAGCGATGAGCCGATGGCATCCTCGGCGCAGGCCTGCAAGGTGGCATCCAGCGTGGTGTGCACCGTGACGCCATCCTTATAGGGATCGAAATTGTACGTACGGCCAATGGAGTTGAGCTGCTGGCGGATCGTCTCCGTAAAATAGGGGGCAATGCCCAGGCTGCCGTCAATGGTGGATGGCCTCAAGCCCAGCGGCTTCTTGCGCGCTTCATTATAGGCGGCATCATTGAGATAACCGACTTCGCGCATACGCATCAGCACCGCGTTGCGGCGCGTGAGGGCGTTCTCCGGATTGGCCAGCGGATTATAGCGTGTGGGAGACTTGGGAATGGCGGCCATCAGCGCCGCTTCTTCGGGAGTCAGGTCGGCGGGAGATTTGGAGAAGTACGTACTGGCCGCAGCGGCAATACCGTAGGCTCCGGCCCCGAAATAGGTCTGCGTGAGATACATCTCGAGGATTTCGTCCTTCGAGTAGTAGCGCTCGATCTCGATGGCGGTGAGCGCCTCGCGCAGTTTACGAACGATATTCCGCTGGGAGGTATAATAAAGGTTGCGGGCAAGCTGCTGGGTAATGGTCGATGCGCCGCGGAAATGGAAATCGAAGCGAACCACACTCTCGAGCACGGCCTTCACCAGTGCCATGGGCCGCAGCCCCCAGTGTTCGTAGAACTTGTGGTCCTCAATCGCCAGAAATGCCTTGGTCACCCAGAGCGTGGTTTCGGAAAGGGGGACGTAACTCCGCCGCTGCGTATAGATCTCCTTGAGGAGATCGCCGTTGCGGTCGACAATTTTGGTCGAGAGTTGCGGCTCGAAATTCTCGAGCTGCTCCACCGACGGCATGCCGCTGCGCAGATACAGGTAGAAACCGGTCCCGCCGGTCAGGATCACCGCGGCGGCAATCAACACCAGCCACAGCACCGTGCGCTTCCCGCGTGGGCGGGGTTCTTTGGAAGTCGGAGACTTTGGAACGCTCAAATGCGAAATGTTTATGAAGTGACTTTACCGGACGCCGGGCGCGCGGCAAAAGACGATGATCAGACGAAAGGCTCTCAGGTCTCTGCAAGCCGTTGCAGGCCGAGCGATGTGCCGTCGTGCAAACCGAAGGTATAGTGGATAATCCAGTCGCCGAGGTTGACGTACGTGCAGCCGTCTTCCTTATGTTCCACCGGGCGATGGGTGTGCCCCATCACGACCCCACGGTAGCCCTCGGCAAACCTCTTCCGGGCATAACTCAGGTATTCGGCGTCGTCATTCGGATTGGACTTGATGACGGCGCGGCTGGTCACACTGGTGCCGTGTGCCAGACGCATGGCCAGATCCGGATGAATACAGGAGAACACGCGTTGGGCGGCGCGGTTGCGCAGGACTTTCTTCACGAAGCGGTACCCATGATCCCGCTCCAGCACACCGTCACCGTGGAAAATGTACACGGGCTGCCCGCCGATTTCCGCGGACAGAGTGTCCTGATGAATCCGCATTCCCACGTCGCTCTCCAGAAATCCCCGCAACCGGAAATCGTGATTGCCGGCCAGGTAATGGATCGCTACACCGTGATCGGCAAGTTGCCGCAGCCGGGCAAGCACGCGGAACGGCGACTTGGGAATCACGTGCCGCCATTCATACCAGAAGTCGAACAGATCTCCGACCAGCACAAGGCTCCGCCCGTTATCGGACACTCGGTCCAGCAGGTGGTTTAGTTTCAGTTCTTGTTGGTGGACATCCGGGATAAGAATCGCGCCGAGATGTGCATCGGACAGGAAGTAGACCGGGGCTGCGAGCGCGGTCAAGGACGGCATAGGGGCCATGTTATCAAATATACTAAGTTTCAAGGGGTAAATCAACTTGCCTTCCCCATCGCACGCGCAATTCGTCGCATTTGAAGACCGCTCGGTGATTCTGACATCCGGTCAGCATAGACAACCCTATAAGTTACCTTTAGTTGATCGATTGTGGAAGTCCATAAGTTCTATACATATGATCAATTTTTGGTGAACATATCCCTCGACTTTCGCCGCATTCAGGCGACCAGTCAAACCAAAAAACGCTGATTGTGCCGAATGACTCACATGAACGCTGCATGGGACGGAACCTCTGATAATGACACCAAGAGAGGCGTGGCAGAAAACTCTGCACTTGAAAATTTGTTTCGAGCGCAAATGGTGCATAATGATGTGCCTTTCCCCATTGCTTTTGACTTCTAACTCCTCTATCATGAGGGTTCATAGCATTCCTGTCGATCTTTCCTGCTCTGGCTCCACGAGTATTACTTGATTTCTTTAGGCATATACAACTTTTTCGCTGCATCTTTCATACAAAATTTCTGATTTCATTAGCGGGTGGCGCCAAGGCGCTCGCAGGACAACTATTAGACTCTCTGGCTTTATGCCGTTGTGGATCAGACCCAGTTGAAAACCGTGGCCACCTGAACTCCAAACACTCCAGGTTTCAATTCGATGCTGATTAGAAAAATGCGTCGCCTCATGATGGCGAAAGGGCAACTATGACGATTGCTCCTCATTTTCGTCACGAGCCGGATTCCGGTTCTACCGATCTTTACACCCTGTTCCGCGAGATCGCCAATGGCTTCGAGGACGCGGCGCTCTTGCTGAAGGATGGCATGATTTGCGATTGCAGCGACAGCGCCCCCGCCGCGCTTTCCGGCGCCCGCGATGATCTGATCGGCTGCCCCATTGAATCCTTTGTGCTCGACACGTCCACCGATGATGCGGACGGAAGCCGGATCGGCAGTCTGTATGTCACCGCTCTCGCAGGCACCCCGGAGCGGATCGAGTGCACGGTACGGCGTGTGGACGGCACGATGTTCGACGCGGCCTTGACGGTCACTCCCCTGCGCTCCGGGTGTACTACGCTGCTGCTGATCACTCTCCGGGACTTGACCGAGCCACGCCGCCGCGAGGCCGCAGCCCTGCGGCGCGAGCGGATTCTCAGTGCTGTGAATTTCGCCGCCGATCAGTTTCTCGAGCCCGGCGACTGGCGCACGCGGATTCCCGGAATTCTGCGCCGCCTCGGGGTTGCCGTAAACGTCAGTCATCTATACCTTGCAGAGGTGGAACGCGACGAAGAGAACTGTGTGCGCTTTGCGCTGCGTTTCTGCTGGCGCGCTAAGGATCTGGTTGTGCCGGAAGGGGAGTCCGCAAACGGTCCCTTCGCTTCCCTCAACGGCGGCGCCTTTTCGCGCTGGATCAATGTCCTCTCTGAGGGAGACCTGATCTGTGAGTATGTGCGCGATCTGCCGGCGGGTGAGCGCGCCGCCTTAGAGGCCACCGGCGCACGCACGGTGGCGATGCTGCCCATCTTCGCCGGCGCTGACTGGTGGGGAAATATCGCCCTCGCGGAGGTGCGCGAGGAACGCGAGCTGACCGTCTCCGAGGTGGATGCCTTGCGCACGGCGGCGGACCTGATCGGTTCAGCCATCGTGCGCGCCCAAGTCGAAATGGAGCTGCGCAAGACCAACCGCGCCCTGCGGACCATCGGCGCCTGCAACGAGATCCTGGTGCGCGCTCAGGAAGAGCAGGTGCTCCTCCACAGGGTCTGCCACGCACTGGTGGAAATCGGCGGCTACCGCCTTGCATGGGTAGGGTCCGTCCCGGACGGCGATTTCTCCCGTATTACTCCTGCAGCTCACTACGGGCTTGACAGTGATGAAGACGAAAGACACCTGTTAATCGCGTCGATCCTGGAGTCCGACCGGACAGCATCCATCATCGACAAGTTGCGGCAGGGGGAGGTCTATGTTGCGCAGGATACGGGTGGAGACCTGGTGGACCTGACCCTGCGATTCGGCGTGGATGACCGCCATTGTCCGTCCTTCATCATTCTGCCGCTGAAGACGTCCGGGACGCCGCTGGGAACACTGGCGCTGTACTCCTCCAAGCCGACGGCGTTCGACGACCTTGAGGTCTACCTGCTTCAGGAACTGGCCGACGATCTCGCCTATGGCATTCTGGCTCTGCGTACGCTGCGGGAACGCGAGGAGGCCCAATCCGCACTCCACCACAGCGAAGAGCGGTTCCGCCAACTGTTCGAATGCGCCGGCGACGCCATCTTCCTGGTCGGAGAGAGCGGGCAGATCATCGCCGTGAACCGCAGCGCCTGCGAGGCACTTGGCTACTCGCACACCGAGCTGACCTCCATGACCGTTTCCCATGTGGCTGTCCCGGCAACGCCGGATCAGCCGCGCCGCATCGGCGAACAATTGGCATCCATCGGCTATGTCTTCGTGGAAGGCGACATGCAGCGGCAGGACGGTACATCTTTCCCCGCGGAAGCACGCCTCAGCCTCGTGGACTGGGACGGCCAGCACGCGGTCCTCGGAATCGTGCGCGACGTCACGGAGCGGGCCCGCGCGCAGGAGGAAAAACAGTCTCTGCAGCGGCAGGTCTTCGAGGCCCAAAAGTTAGAATCCATCGGCACACTCGCCGGCGGCATCGCCCACGATTTCAACAATATTCTGGCGATCATTCTCGGCTATGTGAGCATGCTGCAAACCAGTGGAGGCCTGCCTGCGAACGTGCAGAAAGGCCTGACCGCCATGGAAGCTGCTGCGGATCGCGGCGCGGGACTGGTCCGGCAGATATTGACCTTCGCCCGCAAGAGCGACATCGTGTACGGACCCTTGGACCTCAACGTGATGCTGAAGGAGCTGCGGAGGATGCTGCAAGAGACCTTTCCGCGTACCATCGAGGTCCGTTTCCTTCCCGGCCAATCCCTGCCCCTCATCATGGCCGATGCCGCTCAGGTTCATCAGGCCCTCCTGAATGTCTGCGTCAATGCCCGCGATGCCATGCCGGACGGCGGTGTGATGACGATCCAGACAAGTGTCGTGGATGGCACGACGGTCCGCCGCTCCTTTGCAGACGCCTCGGCCGCCTCCTATGTCCTGATTGACATTACCGACACCGGAACCGGAATGGACGCGGTCACGCGGCAGCGGATCTTCGAGCCCTTCTTCACCACCAAGGAAAAGGGCAAAGGCACCGGCCTCGGCATGGCGGTGTCCTACGGCGCTGTACGCAACCACAAGGGGTTTATCGGCGTGGAGTCGGACCTTGGGAAAGGCAGCACCTTTCATCTTTACATTCCCGTCCCGCCCAACGTGACCGCGAGTCCCGCGAAGCCGCGACAGACGGAAGTGCTGAC
Source organism: bacterium (assembly GCA_036504735.1). Lineage (NCBI taxonomy): Bacteria > bacterium. The sequence goes on along the minus strand of DASXUQ010000010.1, from coordinate 226,838 downwards.
ACAGGGGCAGGGGACCATCCTGATTATTGAAGACGAGGCCAGTCTGGCCGAACTTCTGGTCACGTCCCTGACGGCTGCCGGCTACAAGACACTGGTTGCCCGCGATGGAGTGTCGGCGGTAGTCCTGTTCGAACAGCACATGTTGGAGGTTGATCTGGTGCTGTCCGATCTCGGTCTCCCCCACCTTGCCGGAACCGATGCCATTCGCTGGATGATGCAGCACAGACCGGAGTTGAAAGTCATCGCCACGACCGGTTACCTCGAACCGGAGCTGCGCCTTGAACTGGAAGCAATCGGCGTGAAGGACATCATCCAGAAGCCGGCAGGTACCCGGGAGTACTTGCTGCGAATTGCCGCCGCCTTGCGCGGCTAATTCCTGCGCCGACATTCTCGAACAATGGTGACCCCGCTTTTCCGAGCGGGGTCTTTCCATAGTAGCGGACAACTGCTTACCAATAAGAATAGAAACAAAGACCTAAATGTTTATCGCCGGTTTTCTATGGTGCAGTGGGCATGGCTGCGAATAACTTTCCTCCGGCGTGCCGCTTGCAAATGGTTGCGGATGGGCGTATCTTTTGCATAGCAATTAGTGGATAGGAAATTATGTATACTCCAAGAATCGCTATCATTTGGGCCCAATACAGGCGCACCCTGATCGCGCTGGCCGTCACTCTGCTGGTCGTATTGGTCGGCTGGTTGCTGGGCCTCAAGGGCAGTCTGGTGGCAGCAATTGCCGCATTGGTGGGACTGCTGACGTCGGCTTTTACCGGGCTCATCGCCATTCTCGGCCTTATCCCCTGGGCCGGCCCACTCATCTTGAAGGCACTCTCCATTCCCTTCCTCTGGCTGATGAACGGCGCGGGGTACTTTGCGGCCATCTTTCTGGCCCAAAGGGGACACTCCCGCTCGGTCGTGGATTCCCGTGTGCTGACCTATGTCTTTCTGATTGGCATCGTCATTGGTTATATCATTGGAAAAATTGTATGATGACCACCTTTGAGGGGTGTCTGAAGTACTGAAACCGCAGTACGATAAAACTTGACTATGCCTATGGAATTGATTATTTTATTTCAAATGCACTTTGCTACTCCACAGGTCCGCATGATGCGGATCGAGTGATAACCCGACGGAGGAAGAACACACTGATGACTCGACGTTTGCCTGTTTGGATGCTGCTCTGCACCGTGTGCCTTACGATGGCGGCTTTTGCCGGCATGACGAACACACTGATCGGTGATATTCAGCACAGAAGCCCGGAAGTACAACGGGCGACGAACGTGACCGTGCGCCCGCATGGCCGCGCTCTGGATGAGAACATCTACTTTGAGAACTGGGAGACCGGAGACCTTGATGGCTGGACGCCTATCGATCTGACCGCAGCCCCATCCCCGTGGCACATTGATGACTTCAATGCCTTCGGCGGCACCGGGACCTCCTGGTGGGTCGGCGACACCACCAATGGTTTGAATGGCTATCATGATGCCGAATACTGGGTGCTCGACAGCCCGCCGGTTCAGCTTCCGGCGACGACTCCCGGCATGGTTTTCTGGCACCGCTACAGTGTGGAGACGCCCACAGGCCCATTTGATCCCCCCAGTTACAACGGTTGGGACGGATGCAATCTCCGCATCTCCACCAACGGTGGCGCCACGTGGACTGTTGTTCCTTCAACAGCTTTGAGTCCGGCCTATGATCGCACAAGCCTCTATAGCTTCGGCTTCCAGCACCATGAAGGCATCAACGTGCCCGGTTGGTGTGGTGCCAGCACCACGTGGCATCAGGAGACGGTGAACCTCTCCGCATGGGCTGGCCAGAATGTGAAACTGCGCTTTGCCTTTGCCTCGGATCCGGCCACCTCGACTCCTGATATCCCCTCCATGTTCGGCTGGGAAGTCGACAACATCCGCGTCTATCAGACCGGCGCCACGGACACCGTGTTCTCCGACGACTGCAATGCGGTTGGCCAGTGGACGACGAGCACCAACCTGCCCACAGGCGGCAATCTCTGGCGCATTGCCACCGATGCCTCCTCCCCGGCAGGCTCGCACATTGTCGTGTGCAATAACGCTTCGAACAGCCAGTATAATGCCAACATGCATACGGTGCTCGAGTCGCCGCTTATGGATACCCGTAATCACGCCAACGGCACCCTGATCGCCGACGTGGCCTGCACGGGTGTGGTTCAATGCGACTCTTTCCCCGCTCGTTGCGACTACTGGGGCATGGAAGTCTCCATCGACTCCGGCCGTAGCTGGTGCGCGGTTTCCAACCCGACCTGCGAGCCGCCGCCGGCCCAGAACTTCGTCTACACGGATCTGCCGCCGACGTGGGCAGGGTTCGACTCCTCCTATCAGAACCCCATGAACTTCTCCGCGCTGCTCGGCAACGTGCTGAAGTTCCGCTTCACGTTCCAGTCGGATAGCAATCACAACACCGTGGATGTCGGCCCCAAGTTCGACGGTTTTACCCTCGACTACACGGCTGGCTTCCCCAATGACGTGACCTGCTACACCTTCCAGGTGAAGTACCCCAACATGGTCAGCCGCCCGATCCGCGTCAAGGCCTACTTCCAGAACGTCGGCCAGACGGCGGAAAACAGCATTCCTGCGTTTTTCCGCGTGATTGCCAATGGCCAGACCAACCGTCCGTTCACCCAGTTCTCGCTGGAGCCGGGCGCTACCGTCACCAAGATCGGTAACGTGACCCTGAACACGGCCGGCACCTACACCATCAAGGCGTGGTCACAACTCAGCACGGACGAGAATCTGAGCAACGACTCCTCTATCGTCAATAACGTCGTTTTGCAGCCGGCGTCCGCCGAACCGGAAATCGGTTATGACAACCGCACGGTGCACTGGAGATTCAACTACGCTAATGGCACCGGCCCGCTGGTGAAGTTCACCCCGCAGACCGACTCCGTGGTGGTGGGAACCTACAATGTGACCGGCCTGCTCGCGCAGTATGACATGGGCCAGCCCGGCGATCTGCCGATCCGCTATCATGTCTATGCCGACAACGCCGGCGTTCCCGGAACGTCCCTGTACAATCAGTTGATCACCGTGGCCTCCAGCGAAACCGGCCCGGATCAGTGGAAGACCGTGGACACGCACAGTGAAGCCACGCTGCACAACCTCACCGGCCCGTTCTGGGTTTGGATTGAGACCGTCAGCACGGCCGATACGGCATTCCCGGCCATTCTGGGTGATGATTCCCAGCCGTGGGATGATGCTCACAACTACACGTGGAATGGCACCGGCGCCCCGGCGACGGCCAACTACTTCTACAACATCCACGCCACCATCGTCTCGACCAACGCCGTCTCGGACAACACTCACGTGATCCCGGCGCAGTGGACGCTCGAGCAGAACTTCCCGAACCCCTTCAACCCCACCACGGAAATCCGTTACTCCGTGCCGCGCACCGAACGTATGACGCTGAAGGTCTTCAACGTCATGGGCCAGGAAGTGGCGACGCTGGTTGACGGCCAGGTGGCTCCGGGTTCCTATACCGCTCACTTCGATGCCAGCTCGCTTTCGAGCGGCGTCTATATCTACCGCATCGAGTCCGCCAGCTTCAGCGCTGCCCACAAGATGTTGTTGATGAAGTGACCCTTTAGGGTCATCCTGACGCCCGTCTTCGGGCAGAAGGATCTCAATCTGTAGGATTAGAACGGGCGACCCGCAAGGGCCGCCCGTTCCGTTTTTCTGAAGGCCGTCAAGAGAAGGGCAGCACAGGATCACACCTGCAGCGAGTGCCGGATGCAACTCCTTCCCGTTTCACACGCAAATCCATATTCGATCTTCAACTGCCACTGTTTATGCGAAAAGGCTTGACAATCCGCCACCGATAGATTATATTGGAACCAACATCATTTGGCTATACACCTTAGGGACGGGAGGCGGTGTGGCTGCATTCGACTATTCAAAGCGAACCCCTTGTAAATCAAGGCCGTTCGCTTTTTTGTTGGGCTTTGGAGATATGAAGCTATGAAGACTCTGATTTGGCTTGCTTTGATGGCTTGGGGCCTCTTCTTGGGAGAGGCTTGCGCGTGTCAGGACCCGTGGCGGTTCCTTGGGCAGCCGTCACCTTTGATGTACTGTGCCATCATCGACCCGGCGGACCGCTCGCAGGTGCTGGCCGGAGCGTATGCGCATGTGGGAGATCCGCAAGGGGGCGGGGTCTGGGCCTGTGCGGAAACGGATACGGTCTGGCACTATCTTGGGCTGCGCGGCCGCCGCATTTTCCGGCTGGTGTCCTACCCCTACTGCCGGTCCAACCTCTTTGCCGCTACCGATAACGGAATCTACATGCAAATTGAGGACTCCACCTGGACGTGGTTTGGGGGCGGGACCAACGATTTTATGATCTGCCCAGCCGATACGTCTCTTTGGGTCACCCTGAGCGAACCAGAGGGTAACGGCTCCATCTATATTTCGCGCGACAGCGGCCAGCATTGGACGTGGTTCGGCGGGCCGACGGACTTTCATCCGTTCTTCTGGGCGCGCAACGCGCCGCAAGTTTTCTACTATACGGCGGACTACACGTTGTGGCGCGTCAGCATTCCCGACAGCACGTTCCGGCTTGTGCTGTCAGTTGAGGAAGCGATTCAAGGTACGGCGTACCATCCTGTGCAGCCGTGGGTTTATGCCCTCGGCTATCACCACATCGGCCGCTATGATGAGGTGACGGGGGATACCTTGGTATTCCCGCTTCCGGATTACATCACGATCGGAGCTGCCATCGCGTATACGGAGACCGGCCTGCTGGTTTACACTGACGAAGGCTATTTCAAGGTGTCCGACGACCTGACCGAGTGGCAGGCGGATACCACCAACACCGTTCCAGCCATCCTGCTGTCTGCCGCACCTGACCATTGCCTGGCCATCAATGGGGCGGGAATCTATGTGTCGGGCGTCCCCGATGCCACCGCGCCTGTCCGGCCACTCCCGGCTACGCCCGCCCTGACGGTCTATCCCAACCCCAGCAATGGCGGCTTTGTGGTCACCTATGATCGGCCTGCCATGCTACAGATCTATGATCTTTTGGGCCGGGAAGTTTATACGCAAGAGGTGGAGCGTCCCGGCTCGGTGTGGCTGAACCCGCCGGGGCTGTCTTCCGGCATCTATTTTCTTAAGGCTACAATCACAAATGGCAGCCGGGAAATCATCCCGCCTGCAAAAATAATTCTGCTCAAATGAAACTGGAGGTCAATGTGGGTGCTCAACGCTTCTTCAAGTGTGGGTGGATATGCAGATGTGCGGCCGGTATGATATTACTATGGGCAAGCGTAGCTTTCGGCCAATGGAACACAACTACAGAGACGTGGAACGGCCAAGATGTGGAGATGGTGAAAGGCAAAGCGATGCTCGTCGTGAAGACGGACACGAGCTTCGCCGCATTAAGTTCACTCTGTTCCAAGTATGCGGCAACAGTGGAAGGCCAACTGCCGACCTTACGCATGTACCTCCTTGCGTTCCCCGAGTCGCTGGCAGTCGTTCCGCTTTGCGCTGACTTCGAAACCAACTCCAACACCCTGCACTGTTGCCCGGATATTATCTTCCACCCTCAAACCGCAGATTCGTGCTGGAGTCTTCAATGGAGTTTTAAGAACACTGGCCAAGGGGGAGGCACGATTGGCGCGGATATGATGATCGAGGAAGCACATGCTATTTGCCGTGGCTCGCGGTCAACCAGACTTGCAATTCTGGACACAGGGGTGCCAACCTACGATAGCGTATTGACGCATCCAGATCTTGCTGACTCAACACGCATCATCCTCGATACCTTAGGTTACCCCAGTTATGGTAATCCGCCTTTCCCGGAACGGGCATTTGACGATGTTAGAGGTCACGGCACACATGTGGCCGGGATTGCTTTAGCTGAGGAGAATAGCTATGGGGTTGTCGGCGTTTGCCCGGCCTGCACCGGATTAATTGTGAAGATGGTCTATCAAAACGACCCGGATGCCTGGACAATGGCCGTCTGTATTACTCACGCCGACGTTTCCCGGCACGCTCAGATCCTCAACATCAGCTATAGTGTCCCTGTGCACGATAATCCGGCCCTTGACGTAGCCATAGACGCCGCCGGTCAGCACGGTGCGCTCTTGGCATTCGCTTGCGGTAACGAACTTGGCGGTACGGACTGCGACTATCCTGCCAACCTTGCCGATGATGCTGGGCGATCCTATGTGCTTGCTATCGCCGGTACAAATCCCAACGATGAGCGACTGGAAGGGGAGTCGTGTACGCATACAGGCTGCTTTCATTCCCGTGCTGGACATAGCGTTACCGTAGCCGCACCCGGCGGTGGTTTGGGAGATTGCTCCAATGATGCTTGCATGGACATTGTATCGGATCGTGCTCCGCATGCGGAAGATAGTTGCAGATGGATGTGCACGGAGTACCCCGCAGAACTGGTCCAATATATGGAGGGCACTTCTATGTCCTCTCCTGCCGTGGCAGGTATTGCGGGTCTGCTTAAGTCCTATGATTCAACCTTATCCGCGTCACAAATCAGGAGTATTCTCGAGCAGAGCGCCGATGATATTCTTCAGCCCGGCCCGGATACGGTCTCCGGCTACGGTCGTGTCAACGCCTTCAAAGCCTTGCTGCGCGCACCCGGCGTAAAGACGCTGGCGACTAACTTGACGATCCGTCCCCATATTTACGATCCGCACAGCCCCAATTACGCCGGTTCAGGTGACAGCCCCTATTACATCGAAGGCGGCTTGATTGTCCCGGCGGGAAAAACCTTGACGCTGCAACCGGGAGTCCGGCTGACCTTCGGGCCGGGCGCGACGCTCGAAGTGCTGGGGACACTGGTGGTCAACGGAACGGCGTCGGACTCGGTTCGGCTCGAGCCCAGCGGCACCGGCACGTGGGGTCCCATTAACGTTCACGGCTATCAGTCGAGCCTGATGATGAGCTATGGTGTCGTGCGCGGCGGCGGAATCTTCGTCTATAAGCCGACTCCGGGCTGCGTCGTCAACAATTCCCACCTTTATGATTGCGGCGTGGGGCTGGACATTTCCAGCGCCAACATGCTGGTGGACAGCAACCTGATCGAAGCCTGCACGAATTACGGCATTCGCGGCGCGACCAGTCAGGGCACGATCACCCACAACACGATCCGCAACTGTGGCCGGGGCGGTGTCTTTTGGGTGGGCGACGATCCGAACACCGGCGAAGCGGCGCTGTTTGACCACAATACCATCGTGAGCAACGGCACCGGAACATCGCCGATCGCGGGCTGCTACTTCAATACCACCACTGCCCGCCTGACCTGCAACCGCATTGCGCTGAATCTCCCCTATCAGATCAAGTGCGAGAACGCCGCCAACATCGTCCTGAACCAGTACGGCCAGGCCTCCGCCGGCAACTATGTGGGAGCCGGCCAGAGTGCCCTCTGGTGCGGGTCGTGCGGATTCACGTGCATTTGCGAGGATCCACCGGCAGGCTTTGCGCCGCTGGTTTACCTGTCCACGTCCTACCCGCTGCTGAACTCCGGCTTCAATACTTTCCATTTTGACGTCAACGGCACGTACATGTACGATGTCAGTCAGCGCTGCCGAATCGTGAAGCAACACAATGTCAAGGAAAACTACTTCGAGCCGGACAATTCCGCACCCAGTTCCACGAACAAGCACTTCTGCCCGACGACCGGGTTTGTTGGCCAACCCTCCGCCAGCGGTACCACCTGCGGAACCCTGATCATTACCGAGAAAGACCCGGCCTTCGCCGCCTATTCCGATGCGGCCGCCAGCGAACTGAACAGCAGCTACAGCACGGCCAGCGAAGGCTACCGCGCCATGCTGGATCAATATCCTGACGATGAAGCCGCGCTTTGGGCCGCGCGTGGAGCCTTGCGGACGGGCCTGCACACCGTCCCTTCGGGCACAGTGCTCTTTGATTCGCTGTACACTCTTTGGGCCGATACGACCCGCCCGATGGCCGTAAGGTATGCCGGACGGCGCGAAGCGGTCTGGGCGCTCATTGCCGCGCAGAACTACGTTGCGGCTACGACCGAGTTGCAGACGATTCTGGCCGAACCGGCAGGCGAGGACAGCCTGTGGGCCGCCGTGGCGTCTGACATCGTGTCCCTGCTTTCTACAGGCGGGCCGCAGGTCCAAAGCACACCCGCATCCGCTCACCGGCGTTTGTCTGACTTCTATGACCGTCTGAATCATCGCATGGGCCGCCCGTCCGATCAGGAAGTCCTCGATAGCCAACCCGTGGTGCAGTCGGAGAAACTCTGCAAGGCTTATCCCAATCCCTTCAACAATACGGTAAACATCCAGTTTGAACTCACCGCCGATGCCGCCGTGCGGCTCGATGTGTTCAACCTGTTGGGCCAGAAGGTGGCCACGCTGGTCAATCAGCCAATGAAAGCTGGCTCCCACACCTACAGTTGGTCGGGTGAAAGCGCGTCCTCCGGCGTCTATTTCTACCGCTTCCAGGCTGGAACCCACGTCGAAACCCAAAAACTGATGCTGCTAAAGTAACCCCGTCGCCATTTCCTGCATGCACAAAGCCCCGGCCCAAAAGCCGGGGCTTTGCCGTTTCCGGTTCAATGTTCAAACCTTAGAGTTCTACGGTCTCCCCTCTTTTGGGGTAAACACAGTCGAACGCGTGCCAACTTTGCAGGGTCTGCATGAACGGCACGGCTTGGGACTCTTCACCATGGACCAAATAGACCGTTTTCAGCCGTGGAGACGTCTCTTTCACCATCCGAACGTTGGCTAAAAGATCCGTTTTGCCCGCATGACCAGAAAAAGTGTTGAGTATCTTCACCCGCGCGCGTAATTTGTGCGGTTCACCGAAGATGTTCACTTCCGGCATACGTTCTGCTATACGTCTTCCTAAGGTATGTTCTGCCTGATAGGACACGATCAGAATCGTGCTGTGAGGATCCTCGATATTGTTGTGCAGGTGGTGCAGAATCCGCCCCGCTTCCATCATGCCCGAAGCCGCCAGAATGATCATCGGCTGCCCAGCCACATTCAGAGCCTTCGACTGCTCCACCGACTGGGTAAAATGCAGGCCCGGAAAGTCGAAGGGATTGATGCCACTCTTGATCAAGGCCTGCGTCTCCGGATCGTAAGCTTCCTTATGGCGGGCAAAGATCTCCGTGCATTTGACCGCCAGCGGACTGTCCACATAGACCGGCATATCCTTTGGCAGCTTTCCTGAAGAGCGCATCTCGGCCAGCAGGAACAGCAACTCCTGTGTGCGTTCGAGGGCAAACGACGGGATGATCACTTTGCCGCGCTTGGCATACGTCGAGAGAATCACCTCCAACAACTGCGGCCCGCTCTCGGTGATCGGATCGTGATCACGGTTGCCATAGGTGGTTTCGGTCATCAGCACGTCCACATCGGTCAGATGATCCGGGTCTTTGAGTACCGGGAGTTGCGAACGGCCAAGGTCTCCTGTAAAGCCCAGTCTCAGGTGGCGGCCATGCTCTTCCAGATCCAGAATGATCTGCGCTGAACCCAGCACGTGCCCCGCATTGATAAACGTCGCCCGCACTCCCGGCACCACATCAAAGGTCTGACGCAGGGGACGGGGTTGAAATTGGGTCAGGATCTGCTCGGCATCTTCCATCGTGTACAGTGGGTTGAAGGCCGGACGGCCTTTGCGACGATGGAGCTTGTTGACAAATTCCAAATCCTTAAGCTGCACATGCGCCGAGTCCCGCAGCATGGGATCACAAAGGTCCGCTGTGATCGGAGTCATAAACACCGGCCCGTTGTAGCCGAGACTTGCCAGCCGCGGCAGATTGCCGCTGTGATCAAGATGGGCATGGCTAAGCACGACGGCATTCAGGGAGCGGGCGTCGTAGTCGGGATGGCGGTTCTTGTCGTACGCCTCTTGGCGCCGCCCCTGAAAGAGACCACATTCCATCAGAACCCGTCGACCGCCAACTTCAAAGACATATTGGGACCCCGTCACTTCGCCGGATGCCCCGTGAAAGGTTAACTTCATCTTGCTGTCCTAAGGTACTTGACAATTTGAAGATTAATCGGTAACTTCTGATTGTTGAAGAACAGGGAGGTTTCTTCCATGTATAAGTATACCCTTTTGTTTCTATTGTTGTTAGGATGTGCCGCCGCTGGAATGGCGGCCATTGAACTGACAGACTTTCGCGTATTTCCGGTTGTAGATCATAGCCAGCTTGAATGGTCCACCGGCCTCGAAGAGAATTTCCAGATGTTCGTGATCGAGCGTTCGGCGGATGCCCGGACCTTTTTCACGGTTGGGCAGATCAATGCGAAGGGCTCCTACTCGCAGTATGAGTTCTCCGATATCAGCCCGCTGGATGCCGACAATCAGCGCATGTTTTACTACCGTCTGAAGATGGTAGACCGGGACGGAACGTACCGGTATAGCGATATCCGGGAAGTGTCCCTGTCTTTCTCGGCAGTGCAGCACACGTGGGGCTCGATCAAAGCCATGTTCCGCTGAACCACCCGTCCGACTCTTCCACAAATGTGAGAACCCCGATAGCATCGGGGTTCTTTTTTGTTATCGGTTCTCATCTCGCGGCAACACCCAGGCCCGCAACGGGTAGGCAATGGTCAGGGCGACGGCGATGCCCAGCAGATAGCCGGACAGCACATCAAACGGCCAGTGCATGCCGAGATAGATGCGGCTGAAACCTACCAGCAACGCAGCAGCGGCCAGCAGGGGGCTGATTTCCGGATAGAAGTAGCCCCAGTACATCGCCTGCCCCGCGATATTGGCCGCATGACTGGAAGGAAAACTGTACGAGTGGACATAGGTGGTCAGGGCAAATTTGTCGGTGGTTTGCCATTGTCCGTCCTTGTAGAGCCGCGCTTCCGGTACCACGTTGCATGGCCGGACGCGCTGCACAGCGGGCTTGACGACGTGCGATGAGAGCTGGTCGGTGGCCGCAATGACCACGAAGCAGCAGAGGGCGACAATCTTGCCGCGGCGGTCGGTGAAGAAGAAGAACACCACCCACGCGATGCCCAAGGGCACCACCCAGACCAGCATGTTGGAGACGACAGGCATCAGCGAGTCGAACAGACGGCTGGTGAACGTCTTATTGAGGACCTCGAACGCGGCGCGGTCCATATTGATGAGCCAGGAAAAGTCAGTTCCCACGTTCAACCTAATCTGGTTACAGAGCAAGGAAATGGGAGGCGCGAACTCCACCCGCCACCGCGCGTTACTCCGACGGGGCCGCGGGAAAGATCACGCGAAACGTGCTGCCCTGGCCGGGAGTGCTTTCCAGTTCGACCGCACCCCCGTGGGACTGAACAATGTTCATGCTGATCGACAGGCCGAGTCCTGTGCCGCGATCCGCTTCCTTGGTGGTGAAAAACGGTTCGAAGATGCGTTCGCGGATGGCCGCGTCCACGCCCGAACCGGTGTCTTCCACTTCTACATAAACTTCGCGGCCATTGTTCCTTGCGCCGCCGCGCACCGCCAGACGTTTGGGTGCGCCATCCATCGTGCCCGTGGCTTCCATTGCCTGCATTTTGCCGACAATGGCATCGCGGGCATTCTGCATCAGGTTGACCAGCACCTGCTCGATCTGATGAAGCTCTCCCTGGATCTTGGGGAGTTGATCGGGCATTTCCAGGCTGATGTCGATATCGTCGAGGCGGATCTGCTGGCCAATGATGGACAGTGCCCCATCCACCGCTTCCTGAATACGGAACGGCTTGAAGTTGGCCGAATCGATATGCGTGAAGCCGCGCAGGTGATTCATAGTGGTCGCCATGCGGTCGACCGTGCGGCGGATCTTCTCGAGATTGGAGAGCAGCAGATCGTCGGTCAGCGTGCGGTTCTTGTGCAGCAGCTTGATGAGATCGGCGGTAATGGAGATCACATTCAGCGGCTGCTTCATTTCGTGCGTGATGCCGGCGGCGATTTCGCCAAGGGACGCCAAACGCGCGGTGTGGATGAGCTGCGCGTCCTTTTTGCGAAGTTCGAGCGAGCGCGATTCGACCATGTTCTCGAGCTGCACATTGTAGCTCTTGAGCATGGACTCGAGCTGTTTCTGCTCGGTGACGTCGATCCCGACAATCAGCCGGCCCTTCATGCCCTGGCGCGAGACGAAGTTGCGTGTGCTCCAGGAGATGATGCGCATGGAGCCGTCGCGCGTGGGCAGATCGGCAATCAGTCCGGCCAGCTCCTCAGTGGAACGCGGATCAAAGATACGGGAGAGCGGCGACTCGGGATGCTGGACAAAATGCGAAAAGACATGCTCGGCTTCGCGGCGGTTGAAGCGCGAAATCTCCTCGGCAAACTTGTTGAGCCGCACCAGCTTGCCCTCGCCGTCAAGCACGGCAATCAGCACACCGGCGGTGTCGAGCAGTTGCTGGGAAAACTCCAGTTCCGTAATCAGGTTCTGCGTTCGCTCTTCGACGCGGGCCTCGAACTCCTTGGACAAATTGGAGAGTTCGCTTTGCAGCGCCTTCTCTTCCGTGATATCCGAGACCACGAAGAACGTCGAGACGATATCGGAGCCGAGGCCGGTTTCGACAGGCTGCACGACGATCCAGCGTCCGCAGATACTGACCTCAATCACCTCAGACTGCGTGCCGGGGGTGTCTTGCGGCTGAAAGGTCTTCGCGGCTTCCAGCCCGGGAACCTCCCACAGCGGCCGGCCGACGATATCCTCCAGCGAGCTGTTCAGAAGAAGCTGGGCGGCAGGGGTTACCCCCTCCACCATGCCGTCGGGCGAACAGATCACCAGACCGAGGGGCAGGTGTTCGAGCAGTTGCCGCCAGCGGCGCGAAAGCGAGCGGAGATGCTGCCGACTCACGCTGCGTTCGAGAACCTCGCCCAGATCATCAAGATGAAACGGCTTTTCGAGGAAGTCGTCGGCGCCTTGGCGGAAGGCCCGGATGGCGAGGTTCTTGTCACTGAACGCGGTCATCAGCACCACCTGCATCTGCGGGTAGCGCTGTTTGATCTGTGTCAGGACTTCAAGCCCGTCCGCACCGGGAATCCGGACGTCGGTAATGACCAGATGGATGCTGGGATGACGGCGGAGCAGGTCCAGTCCTTCCCGCCCATTAAAGGCCGAGTAGACACTGAACCCCCGCGAGCAGAGATAGTCCACAAGCACCTTGTGGATCGACTCGTCATCATCAATAATAAGCAGTTCACGGCTTTCCATATGGGTCAAATATATTCATTATGAGCCAGATAGTCAATAGGGCTCGAGGTGTAGCTCCAAACCGCCCCTTCAACAAGCGGCAAAAGGCACCCACCGGCGACAGAATGACGCGGACCGGGTGCCCTGACGATTCGGCCAGTGAATGCGTCCGGTTTACAGAAACTTCTTCACCAGGCTGTCGATAGCTTCCAGCGAGAAGGGTTTCTCGAGGAATCCGTCCGCCCGGGCCGTCTTGTCGGCAAAGAAGCGGCGGAAGTGGGCAAAGCCGGTGATAAACACCACGGGCAAGTCAGGATTGACCCGTTTGACGGCGCGCAGCAACTGGAAGCCGTTCATGAACGGCATGTGGATGTCGGTGATGATCATATCCGGCGGATCGACCAGCACGATATCCAGCGCGGCTTGACCGTTGGGTGCACCCGTTCCCTCGTAACCGGAGAACTTCAGGAAGTTAATGAGTAGATCGCGGATGACCTCGTCATCATCCACCACCAGCACCTTTTTTTTCAACGTTTCCATAGAGCACCCTATTTGTGTTGTACTGATTGCGAATCGGGATTAGCGGGACTGATTCAGGTCGAGCATGGTCACTCCTTCGATGGAGTAGTTCTTGACAATGGGATCGCTCATCAGTTTGAGCTTGTTCATGATCCCCTTGATCTTGAGGACCTGCTGCTGAATCGTTTCGAGCGCCGCCGTGTCTTCAGGGCTCAGAGGCCCGAGCTTGCGCTGCAGGAACTGCGCGTAGCCGAGAATGACGCCAAGCGGGGTATTAATCTGGTCGTTGGCCGTCACGGCCGTCTGGGTGATAGCCCGCAAACGAGCAGATTTGATCTTTTCGGTTTCGAGCGCGCGCACGGTGGTGACGTCACGTTCGATCACCGAGAAGCCGATGTACTCCCCTTCGGAATTATAAATGGCCGAATAGGTAGCGAATACGGGGAAGATCTCGCCGCTCTTCTTGCGGCGCATGATCTCCGGCTCGACCATCGAGCCGCCGCGCTGCTTGAGGATCTTGATGACATCTGGCGACTTGCGCTTGAAGTCGGGCGGATCGAGGAAGTCGTCGACAATGTGACCGCGCATCTCCTCGGCGGCGTAGCCGTACATCTTTTCCGCGCCGGTATTCCAGATGCGGCAGCGGCCCACCAGATCGCAGGAGAAGATCGCTTCCTGGCTGAGATTGATCACCAGATCGAGGTAGTCGGTTACGGACCGGAGCTTCTCGATCTTTTCCTGGAATTGCTCGTGGATGCGCAGGAAGTTGAACTTGTTGAGCGCATTGCGGCAGGCGACGCTGACCGTGTCCAGATCGAACGGTTTGCGGATATAATCATCGGCGCCGCTCTTGATGAGGTCAATCAGTACGTCTTCGCTGGAGTTGGCCGTGATCATAATGGCGACGGCCTGCGGGCGCTTCTGCTTGACCCAGCGCAGCAGTTCGAGCCCGTTGCAATCGGGCATCTGATAATCCAGCAGGACAAGCTGCACGGGCGTCTCTTCGATCAGGCGCTTGGCCTGAGCGCCATCGGTGGCCACCAGCACGCGCCAGCCGTCGGACCGCAGGATATGCTCGAGCAGGCGGACGACATCGGGATCATCATCGACAACGGCGATGGTTCCGAGGTACCGGAGCAGGTGGCGGTCGGTAATTTCCGGCTGAGTCTTCCCCAGCGCCAGCTCAATGAGGCGAAAGAGCGTCGCCGGATCGTGCGGCTGCTCGAGATACGCATAGGCCTTAACGCTGCGGGCAACCTGTTCGGCGATCACGTCGCGGTAGGTTGCGGACGTCAGAATCACGGGAATGGTCTCGCTGCCGTTGAACAGCGGAGACTTGAGAATCCGGCAGACTTGAAAACCGTCCACGCGGGGCATCGAGACATCGGAGATCACCACGTCGGGGCGGAGTTCGCGCGCGCGTTCCACCGCGACATCGCCGTCGTCCGCCGTGATAACGTTGGTGTAGCCGTATTCGCGGATCTGCGCCGCCGTCAGTTGGAGCATATCCGCGTCATCATTGGCGACGATAATCAATGGGCGCACTTCGCTCACGATTTCTCCGACGTAGGTTGATCATCGGCGACGTGGTTCATCGTCGCCTCGAACTCGGCCAGCAGGGGTTCCAGCACGGTCAGCCGGCGATTTTCGGCGGCCTCTTCCATGCGAGCGCCAAGGTCCGAGATTTCGGGCAGGCCATAGGAACGGCCGGAGCCCTTGAGTTGGTGTCCGAGGCGAACAATCGCGGAAAATTGGCGGGCCTTGAGAGCCTCCGCGAGTTCTGTCATCTTCACCGCCAGGGATTTCAGGTATGCCGCGCGCAGCTCCTTCACCACCCGGCTGGGTTGAGACTCGGCCATATTATTTCCTTATTAGAGCTTCAACAATCGTGGCCAGCTTGTCCGGCTCAAAGGGTTTGGGCAGGATGCAGGCGACGGGCAAACCGTGGAGTTCCCGGGCCAGCGCGTCGGGAGGCCGGGCGGAGAACACCGCGACCGGTGGCGCCTGAGTCCCGAAGCGCGTGGCTATCGTATGTAACACTTCATAGCCGGACATGTCCGGCATCATCACATCGAGGATGACCAGGCTGAAGATGGACGTCTCGAGAGCCTTCAGGCCTTCCATACCCTGCGAACAGGCAATGGTGTCGATGTCGTGCAGGCGGAGAGCCATCTCTACGAGCACGCGTATATCCGGATCGTCATCAATCAAGAGGACTGGCGGCATAGGCGCGTACCTTTCCTGGAGGTTGGGGAATCGTGAAGGTAAAGCAACTGCCATGGCCCGGCACGCTCTGCACTCCGATTTCACCGCCATGCTCCCGAACGATCCCGCGCACGATGGACAATCCCAAGCCGGTGCCGTTGGTGTTCCGATGTAAGGTGCTGCCGACCTGCCCGAACTTTTCGAAAATAGTTGCCTGAGCGTCTTCGGGGATGCCGATACCCGTGTCGGTCACGGTGATCGTGACCACGGCAGGTTCGGCAAGAGCGTCTACCGTGATGCCGCCCTGATCGGTGAACTTGATGGCGTTGTTCACGAGATTGATCAGGACCTGCAGCAGGCGGCCATAGTCCGCCTCAATTTCCAGTTCCTCGGGCACGCCGTTGTCCAGCCTGAGGGATTTCTGCTCGGCAAGAGTGCGCGACGTCTCGAAGCACTCGACAATCACCGAGTGCAGGGGGAAACGCACGAATTCCAGACTGAGGCGGCCCGATTCGATGCGAGCGACGTCCAGCAGATCCTTGACCATGCCGTTCAGGCGGTCCGTGCTGCGGCGGCAGATGGCCAGCAGCTCGCTGCCTTTGGGGCTGAGTTTGTCCCGTTCGAAGAGCTGAATCAGATCAACCGATCCCTTAATCGATGTGAGCGGCGCTTTGAGTTCATGGGAGACGATACTGATGAACTCATCTTTCAGACGATCCAGCGAGCGTAATTGATCATTGGCCTGCTCGAGGGATTGATTCTTGACTTCGAGTTCCTGCTGCGCCGCTTCGAGGTGATGATTGATTTCGATCATCGCCTTGTTGGTGGCTTCCAGCAGTTCCTGCTGCTGAATATAGGCGGTCTCGAGCCGCTTTTCGATGGTGATGTCCGTGAAAAATTCGAAGCTGGCGTCGCGGCCATCAATGGCGGCGGTCAGCGGCACCGTTTCCACGGACACATACAGCCGGCCAAGCCAGCGGTTGGCGCGCTGGGCGCGGCCCGACTGGATGGTGCGCAGGCTCGGGCAGTCGGCAGCATGGTGCTGACAGCCAAGGCTCTCGCAGCACAGGTCCCCGTTGAGCGTCAGCAGGTTTTGCAGTGCGGGTGTCTGCCACACCACGCGGCGGTCTGCATCCACGATGCGGCAGGCCAGCGGCAGCAGATCCAGCAAATGCAAAACAACAGGCAAAAATCCTGCCTCCCCGCCGGCAATCAGGTCCGGTGGGAGGAGGTTCTTCCCTAAGGGATGCGGACTCCCGTTGGCGGCGCCCGCGGATGTCATGGCGTTTCCCGTCCGGATTTGCCGAGAGTTACGCACGCGCGGCAGCCGTTGTTTTCGAAGCGCAGCTCATTACTCAACGCGAGTACAAGCTGCAGTCCCGAGGCACAGGGCTTGTCCATAGAGGAGCGGGCGCGGGCAACGGCCTTCTGCGAGTCGAAGCCCCGGCCGTTATCGGTCACATTCAGGCGGAAATTCGTTCCGCTGTCTTCGATTTCTACCGTGAACGAGTCTGCGCCCTGTGCAACGCCGTGCACACGGGCGTTGCGGACCAGCGCGCCGGCGATGAGCGGCAGGCGGCGAGTGGCCACGTCATCCTCCGCCCCATGGCTGCGGGCAAAGGAGATCAGTTGGCCGATCATGTCGCCCATGTCCGCCGTTTCGGCCATAGAAAAATTCAGGCACAGGGACGCGTCCGCCGCGTTGCCGGGCGTTTGCTCCGCATGCAGAGCGGCGGCAAGTTGCGCGGCCAGGTCCATGAGCGCGACGAGGTCGGTGATGCGATAGGGCTTGCTCAACAGGGAACTGGCTCCGGCATCTACCGCGCGCTGCAGTAACCGGAAATCGGCCATTCCTGTGGCAAGGTAGCGGATGGAATGGGGATCGGAGTGGCTGAGTTCGCGCAACACGTCGAGACCCGAAATGCCGGGCAGCATATAGTCCACCAGCGTGACGTCGGGGTGGAAGGTTGTCAGGGTCTCGGCGATCTTCTGCGGATCTTCGACGGCCACAACATTGTGTCCGAGGACCTCGAGGGTCGCTTTCATCACTTCATTCACCTGAACGTCGTCGTCAATCAGTAGAATTCGACTCACGGGCAGGACTCTTAGTAGGTTCAGGATAGGCGCAGAGACAGTTCATAAATGACAATTCGGCAAGATTCATACCATAAGGAAGTTGACGCGTTGTCATGCGTTTGGGTGGGAAACAGGCGGAGAAAGGCCGGGGTCGGGCGGAGGCCAACAAAAAAGTGGGCAAAATTGACCCACTTTCTGTAGCGGAAAGGACAAAACTTGGTTAGCGGGAGTAAAAGCTCAACAGCTTGTCTGCAGTGTCGCCGATCACCGCCGGGGAGTTGTAGAAACCGGACTGAATCCGGTCGCGGATCTCCTGCACTCGCGCCGGGCTGAGGGCGGAGGCCTCCTGCGATGCGTCCATGTTTTCGCTGGAACGGGCTGAAACATGAGCAGACAGGCTCACATCCAGTGAGTCACCATCGGTGGACTGGTGGTTCGCGGCTTCCGGTTTTTCGGGAGGCCGCTCCGTTTTCTGGAGTTCGCGCGGGTCGAGGCCGCGGATGGCACCATGCAGATCATTAACTTTCATGGCAATATCGCATAGGAGTGTGAGTTTGCTATATCAGAGTATTGAGCAAGGTTCATGCCACGCTCAAGTACTACCGTATGATGGCGCCATCATCGGCGACGAGTTTACCTTCGGCGCGGAGACGTTCGAAGAGCTGTTCCCACGCATCACGCAAGGTCTGTACCGCTTGGGCAACCTGATCGAATTGCGCGGCGTCGCGGGACGCATTGCCGATGGTCAGCTTGGTAATCAGGAAGTCGTACATCTGATCGAGATTGGCGGCGGCCTCGCCTCCGGCGGTCATATCCAGGCCCTTGCGGAGTTCGGCCAGGCATTCGAAAGCGGCGTCAACGGCCTGGCCCTTTTCGGCCCAGCGTTCGGCCCGCAGATGAGACGCGGCTTCGCGGGAATAGCGGCCGGCGGCGTCGAGCAGCATGAGCACGAGTTGCGGACGGCTGCAGGCGACGTCCGCCTCCTTGTAGATCGTGTGCGTAGAATTCAGTTTCATGGTCATCCAAGAGTGGCAGAAAGATAACTGCTTTGGTTCTTCATTTGTGAAATCAGGGTCTCGAGCTGGGTGAACTGATGCCGCAGCCGTTCCTCGGTGGTCGACAGACGGCTATCCCAGGATGTAATCTGACGGTCAAGGGACTCATTGGCTTTGGTCAGGTCATCCATCGCAAAGTGAACCGTCCCGGTGGTGTCATTGACGATTTGAGCGGATTCGGCGGCGATAGATCCGGTGATGCCCTGCGAGAAACGGATGCCGGTGTTGACGCTGCCTGCGCCGCCGCCCGAATGGGTGAAGCCGAGAATCAACCCTTCGACGGGGGTTCCGGCCGCGCCATGGATAAGCTGACCATCCACCGTGGCCGCATGGCCGTTGATGGTCGCGCCGGAAATCGCGCCGGACGCGTCATAGCTGAATTGCAGATTGTAGGAGCCCGGCTGCGTATTCTCGCCCGCGTTGACGAAGAACACTTTGCTGTCTTCCGACGTGAAATCCTTGGTGAAAAAGTTGACGACATCCTCGAAGTGCTCGTCAAGGGCGGTGTCGAGGGCTTCGCTGTCGACGCTGAGCTGTCCGCCCGTGCCGCTCGTAATCCCCACCGACGACAGGTTGTTGTAGCGGACGGAATCCGGAAGCCCCTTAACCGCTTCGGCGACGGTCGACAACAGCCGGGAGCGAATGGAACTCAGAAAACTGTCCCCGGTCAGCGGCGCGGACACTTTGTTCTTGTCATCGTACGCCGAGAAGGTGGACATGTCCGTCATCAGCGAATTGTAGGACGTCACGAAGCTCTGGATCTTGTCCTTGACCGCCTGCTTGTCATTGGAGATCGACAGGTTGACGGTCTTGTTGGCGTCGGCAGACAGCAAGTTGATGGTGACGCCGTCGAGCACATCGGTGACGGTGTTGGACGCCTTGGACATAAAGATGCCGTCCATGCGGATATGGGCATCCTGCGCGGCGGTAAGCTGCGGCGTGAAGACGTCCACATCGAACGATTGTCCGGCCACGAGGTCGCCCGCGCCAAGGGAGATCTGTACGCCTTCGGAGACCGCGAGATTGTCGCCCGCGTAGCCATTGGGGACGACGACCGATCCGGTATTGCCGAGGCTGTCGACCCAGTTGAGAGTCATGTCCCCGCTGCCGACGGTCTGGGTTCCCGAACCGGCCACGGTGAACGTGAAGGTTTTGTTGGTGGTGCCGGAATAGCTCCCCAATGTGGTCAGGGCCGACGTGCCTGTCCAGTTGGGACCGGTTTCCGCGGTGTCGATGCGATTGTTGGCAAAGTCCAGACCGGTCGGGTTGTTGGAAATGACAATCTGGTTATCGGTGC
Organism: bacterium; assembly: GCA_036504735.1. Lineage (NCBI taxonomy): Bacteria > bacterium. Next base: position 206,552 of record DASXUQ010000010.1, on the reverse strand, counting down.
CCGTCGCGTCGGACGTAAGGACGAGGCGGTAGTGGTTCGTTCCCGAGCCATCGTCGACGATGGACGCGGTGACCAGCCCCTGGTTGTCGGCGGAGCCGTTGATGAGATTGCGCAGGTCCTCCAGGGTGGTGGACGGAGAGAGATCGGCGTCGGCGAGAGTGATGGTATGTCCGTTGACCTGGATCACGAAGTTACCACCGCTGTCACCGACGCCGGTTTGACTCTTGTCTGGCCATCCCTGTGCCGCGATTCTGTGGGCCTTGGCGAGCTGCAGCACTTCGAGGGTGTGCGCTCCTTCAGCCGCAGAGGCATTAGCCGCAACCGCCACTAACGATGGATCGGAGGAGGATGCCGATTTTACCGCGAACTCAGACCGCTGGTCCATGCCCTCCATCGCACTTTGGAGATTCTGGACCTTCGATTGGATCTGCGCCCACAAACTCAACTTGGTGTCATTTTGATCTTTTCGATCCTGGAGCATGATTTGAGGACGACGTTCAATCGCCAGAAGCTGTTTGATCGTCGTTTCCCAATCCATGCCGGACACCAACCCCGACACAGTGGATGTTGGATTTGAAGACATAGGCACTTCCTTTCTGAAGGCGGAGTCGTGGCCATGGCCGGGCGCAGAAAGCGGCGCCCGGCACGATTACCTTTCGGCCACGCTCTTTCCTTCGCGGAAAGTGCGGGCCATTATCCTACAAGCTGCGAGACGATGTTCGGGAGCTGATTGGCTGTGCTCAGCATCGAGACACCTGTCTGCATCAGGATCTGCGCGCGGGTAAACTTCGACATTTCCGCGGCGAAGTCCGTATCACGGATCGTCGACTCGGAATTGGTCGCGCTTTCCTGCGAGATCTTGAGATTCAGAATACTGTTCTGGAGGCGCTCGACCATCGAGCCGATGAACGTACGCTCCGTGTCTTTCGAATTGATGGCCTTGATCAACGTGTCCACCGCGACCTGCGAGGACGCCGTGTCCGCCACGTTCAGGCTGTTCAGACCCAATGCGGAGGAGGTCATGTCGCCCAGGTTCACATAGTAGAAATCCTGACCGGCGATATTGTTCTCACCGATGTGGAACTTGATGCCCGAGGCGTCGGTCTCGGAAACACCGTTGTAACCCAAAGCGAGGGTGGTATCGGTGTTCGCCGTGGCCGCCGCGTGGCTGCCGTCGATCAGATAGAAGCCGTTGTAGTTGGTCGTCTTGGCAATACGATTTACTTCGCTCTTGAGCTGCTGGAATTCCACGTTGGCCACCTGCCGGTCCAACGTGGTCAGGATACCGTTGGAAGCCTGCACCGCGATGGCGCGCATGCGGACGAGCTTCTCATCGATAACACCCAGCGCGCCTTCGGCCGTCTGTAACATATTGACGTCGTAGGTCGCGTTCTTCTCGGCTTCCTGCATACCGGCGATATTCGCCCTCATGCGCTCCGAGACACCCAAGCCTGTCGGATCATCCCAAGAATTATTGATCCGAAGGCCTGTCGACAGCTTCTGCACCGACGCATCGAGATCATTCTGGGTTGTCCAGATTGAACGCTGCGCCGACATCGACAGCATGTTGTGATTAATCCGTGTACTCATTTACTTCCTCCTCCGAAGAGTGCGTTTTGTGACACAGGGACGCTGGGCTCGCTTTCATGCCTCGCGTTCAAACTATTCGTTAGAGTTATCGGCGAAGGCGCGGTGGACTTTAGCGCAGTGTACCCGGAGAAGGGTCTCTATTCCAATGAGCTACAAGATGTTGCGATTCAGCCACATGTTCAGGCAGACGAGCAGCCAGCACTTCTGCCAGTGGCCGAGCGACCGGTTGGAGTTCAACCACATGGCGAGCGCCGAAGGGTTGAAGATCTCCGACATCGGTCCGGAATGGTTGATTTGCTCCAGCTCGCGCCGACCCTCGGGGCTCGCGAAGAGGCGATCCAGCGAGGCATCGAAGGCACGTTTGGGCCGCTGGGCCACCTCAGGAGGCAAGAGATCGAAAAAAATGCTGCGAAGGAGAGGTTTGTCGGGCTGACCCGCCTCAAATTTCAGAGCATGAGGCAGCGCCGAGACATATTCCACTAAATCGGTGTCGGTGTAGGGCACTCTCCCTTCGAGGGAGGCCGCCATGGTTGCGCCATCCAAACGTCCCAGCAGGTTGGGCAGATGAGCATACTGCAACAGCCAGTGGAAACGATTTTCCGGAGAGGTGCCGCCAAAAGTCCGCAGGATTCCGGCAAAGGGATCTTCGGCCTCAAACCGGTGCAGGTGTTCCCGCCAGCGCCGCGAAAGCAGAGGCTCCAATTCCTGCGGATGAAACCAGGAGAAGACGCTGGCGAAGAAGCGCGAGTCGTCGCGCAGATCGAGGTTGGGGTTCTCGGTCTTCAAAACGTTCTGCAGCAGCACCTTCAGCGGCTCCGGAGAGGCCAAGGCGCGGGTATAGAGGTCAAAGACCGTCAGCACTCCCGTATACCCGCCGAAAAGTTCATCGGCGCCCTCGCCGGTCAGCACGGCTTTGACATCCGCCGCCGCTTCCTGCGCGAGGAGACAAATCAGAATTTCATTCGGATACACTGTGGGAACATGGCGCAGGCGGACGATGTCACGCATGGCTTCAAAGAAGCGGGCGGGCGAGACCGCGACCTGCGTGTGGCGGCACTTCCAGCGGTCGGCCACCGCTTGCGCGGGAGCGAACTCCGCCTCATCGCCTTCCAGCGCAATGGTATAGGTGCGCGGACGCTCGGGCCGCATCTGCGCAAGCAGTCCGGCGAGGATGGCGCTGTCTACCCCGCCGGAGAGGAACACACCCACCGGCGCATCGGCCACCATTTGACGCCCCACGGCCAGATGCAGAAGATGCCGCACCTTGGCGCGGATCACGGGCAGGCTGTCCTGAGTCCCGACGTGGGAGTTTTGCGACGGCGCGAACCAGCGTTCAACGACGGCTCCATGCTGATCGACCACGAGCTGCGTTCCCGGCTCCAGCACCTTGAGGTCGTGGAAGAGGGAATGCGCGCCGGACGTGGGCTGCGCAAAACGCAGGTAATGCAGCACGCCCGGAGGATTCAGCGGAGTCTGGCCGACATGCAGATGATCCCATGCCGAGGGCTCGCTGCCGAATTCCACGGCGCGCGGTGTAAAACGGTAATAGGCTGGCTTGATGCCCTGCCGGTCGCGCACCAGATACAGCCGGGCCTTGTGCGGATCATACAGCGCGAAGGCGAACATGCCGTTCAGACGGTTCCATGCGGCGGCGCCCCATGTCTCATAGGCGGCCAGCACGATTTCCGTGTCGCTGACCGTGCGGAACTCGTGACCGCGCACGGTAAGTTCCGCGCGCAGCTCGGTGCTGTTGTAAATTTCCCCGTTATAGGATAGCACCGTGCCCTGCGGGCTGCGCATGGGCTGACGGCCATTGTCCAGATCCAGCAGCTTGAGGCGCACGTGGGAAAGCCCCACCAGCTCGTCATGCCATGTGCCCTGAGCATCGGGACCACGGTGGTGCAAATAGCACGCGCGGCGCTCGAGGGTCCGGGGGTTCACCTGGTCCTGTTCGTCAAGCAGAAATTCGCCGGCAAATCCGCACATAAGAGTCTCAGCGTTCGGTATCGATGGTGTTGCCGCGCACCCGGGGTATTCTATACCCGGCCGCGGCGGTGCGACGATTCAGGAGCGAGGTCAGCCGTTCTCCGATGCGGCTCTTGCGGGCAATCATCTCGCCCAGACAGTACTTTTCGTGCGCCTGCAGCCGCGTGGAAAGTTCGGCCGCGTCGCGAATCACGGGTACGCACGGTCCCTGGACCGGATAGGTCGAGGGATCCTGCAGCTCCCAGCCCAGCTTGCGCGCCTGTTCGAGAACAGCGGCCAGCATCTCGGCGAGGCAGGCCTTTCTGGTCAGCACCTCGTCGAGGGCCTCATAGTCCTCGCACTCCAGCAATTCAATCTGCCGCAGGGACTGCGCAAACAGTTCCTGAAGCAAACTGCGCAGCGCGCGGGCTGTTGGATAAGCACCGCGCGCCTTAAAGGTTGCGCCTGTCATGAGTTTGATCGCCTCGGATTCAGCGTTTGGACCTCACATCATAGGATTAGCCAACCAACTGCGTGACCATCTGCGGGAGCTGGTTCGCCGTGGACAGCATGGAGACACCGGTCTGCATCAGAATCTGCGCCCGCGTAAAGTTGGACATTTCCGCGGCAAAGTCGGCGTCGCGAATCGAAGACTCGGAACTGGTGGCGGATTCCTGCTGGATCTTCAGATTGAGAATCGTATTCTGCAGGCGGCTGACCATGGATCCGATAAAGGTGCGCGAGACGTCCTTGGAGTTGATGGCCGAGATAATCGTATCGACAGCCATTTGCGCACTGGCGGTGTTGGAAACATCGAGACCGGCCAGACCCAGCGATGAGCTGGTCATGGACGCGAGGTTCACGTAGTAGTAGTCCTGACCGGCGACGTTGGCTTCGCCGATATGGAACTTGATGGCGGCGGCGTCACCCGCGGTGGATACATTGTTGTAGCCGAGGGCCATCGTGGTGTCGGTGCTCTGCGAGGCCGCCGCGTGGCTGCCGTTGATCAGGTAGAAGCCGTTGTAGTTGGTGGTCTTCGCAATGCGGTCCACTTCGCTCTTGAGCTGCTGGAATTCCACGTTGGCCACCTGGCGGTCCAGGGTGGTCAGCACGCCGTTGGAGGCCTGCACCGCGATGGCGCGCATGCGGACCAGTTTCTCGTCGATGACACCCAGCGCGCCTTCGGCCGTCTGCATCATGTTGATGTCGTAGGAGGCGTTCTTTTCGGCTTCCTGCATGCCGCCGATGGACGAACGGAGGCGCTCCGAGATTCCCAGCCCGGTGGGGTCGTCCCACGAGTGGTTGATGCGAAGGCCGGAGGAGAGGCGCTGCACTGCCTGGTCCAGATCGTTCTGGGTGGTCCAGAGCGCGCGCTGACCCGACATAGACAGCAAGTTGTGATTGATCCGTGTACTCATGATGAACCTATTTTCTGATTGTTTGTTGCGATTGTGTTACTCTTTGACCAGCTTCTTCAGCAGGTACTGCGACATGGCGCGGGCTAGTTCGGCCAGCGGATCGGACGGCGGAACATCACTGGTTTCGATTTTCTGCAGCAGATCCAGTTTGCGGCGGGCGCCATCCAGCGTGTATCCCTGCACTTTGACCAGATAGTTGATCTTTTCGAGATCGGCAATGCTCTTCTCGTCATAGCGCCGCTGGTTCCCTGTGGTGCGCCCGGGCTCAAGAAACCCTTCGAATTCCTTTTCCCAGTAACGGATGGTGGGCTTCGGGATGCCGGTAATGGCGTTGACCTGCCCTATCGAGAAAAGCTTCGGCGCTTTCAATCCATGTCCCTTCGGCATAACAGCGGCTCCTTCACTTTCACGTTCTTGGTAAATGTTGTCAATTCGTCAGTCACTCTCAGTATCGGAAACCAGCACGTGAAACTTTAATTTTCGTGGGAGCGGCGCGGCACAGTTTCTTGCAAGCAGGGAGCATCTTGCTATTGAGCCTGCGGCAGAGAGTCCAATGTGCGCTCCGCATCCGTCAGCAACGGCTCCCAGCCGGAGATTTGCTCGCAGAGATCATACTCCAGTTCATCGGCCACCGCGATGTAATCCCCGCCGGCCTGGGCCTTGTAGAGGCGGTCCAGCGACGGCAAAAGGCGATTGGCGGATTCGATGATGCGGTCGCGCACGGGGGTGATGCGGCCCGCCGGATCGGCGGTACGAGTGGAATGGTCGAGACCTGCAAGCACCAGTTTAAGATCGTCGAGGAAGGAGGCCAGTTCGGTATTGGCGGTAACTTCGTCGCCGAGGCGGAACTTGCGGCTGAGAGGCTTGGTCTGGTTGACCAGCCGTCCGGCGAGAGAGGCCGCGTCATGCAGCGTTTGGCGCTTCAGCAGTTGCGGTTCCTGCACGGTGATCTCAAGGTTGCGCACGGCGGCAACCGGCGCGGAGAGGCGCTGCCGGCGCTGCCAGCCGTCGGGCAGGGCATGGCCGTCCAGCACGACGTCGGTGACGATTTTGCCGCCTGCCTGAATTTCCGAACGAAGTTCGGCAAGCACTTGGCCGACCGTCTGGTCGTTTTCGGCGCGGCGCGCGAGTTCAAGTCCATTAAGCGAGATTCGCATGAGCATCCTCACGAGAGTACGTTATGTGTGAATTATTGATTTCGAGGGTAGGAGCCGCGCCCGCGATGTGCCGCAGCAACGCGCCCAGCATGTGATAGATGTCCGCGGTTTCGGAGGCTTGGTCGGCCAGGGTGCCTCCCGCGAGGCTGGCGCGGGCAATATCGGTGTAAGCACGGGCACTGCGCAGCAATCCGTGACTCTGAAGCGCCGTGCGCAGCAGCTCTTCCTGTCCCGTAAGGGCGGCGCCCCAGCGTTGAATGGCTTCGATGTCCGCATGGGCAGACGTGGCCGCACGGGCGATCTGGGCGGCGAGATCTTCGATTTGCATGGCGGCATCCTGCGCGCGCTGCGCCGCCGCCATCAGATCCGTGGGTACGAAGCGCGACGCGGCCGCCCCCACTCCGCGGCCTTCCAGCGCGGACAACCAGGCCGGACGGGCAAACGCGTTGACGTCGTCGCGTACGCAAGCCGTACGGGAGAAGAGGCGCTCGAGTTCCAGCAGGCCATCCGCTTGTGAGAAGCGAGTGCGATAGACGCGGCAGCCGCCGAGATCATCGGGAGCCAGCGAGGATCGCATACCCAGTTCCAGTTCCGTCAGCGCGGCAACCGTCTCCGCTGAGATGCGCGCGGCGCACGGCTGCGAAGGACAGGCGCCATGCGGCGAGCAGGGGAAACAATCGCTATCCGGCTCGACCACCAGGTGGCCTTCGCCGTAGGGCGCGGTTTCGCCGGCCAGGGCGCTGCCGACGGTGAGATCGATGACGCGGGTGCCCACGGCGGCGGCGATGTGCATCGGCCCGGAATCGTTGCTGAGCAACAGGCGGCAATGGGAAAGCAGCAACGCCAGTTGCGGCACGGATGTCTTGCCGATAAGGTTCCGGACGCGCGGGATGCCCTCGAACTCGCGGGCAAGCGGTGCATCCGAACGGCCGCCAATCAGTACGAACTCCACATCGCTGTGTTTCGCCAACCGGCGCGCCACCTCGCGATACTGCGCCACGGGCCATTGCTTCGCCTGCTGCGAGGCGCCCGGATGAATGGCGATCCAGTGCGCCGCAGTGGTAGTGCCGGAACATGACGCGGCTGGAAGATCCACCTGCAGATCGCGACCCGCCGTCCACTCCACTCCATCGACGCAATTGGCGTAGATGTCCACAAGATTGAACTGGCACCAGGGGCGGGCGAGATTGGTGGCGAAAAAATAGCGCAGCCAGGGAGAATTGACGCGCTGCAGTCCTTCGCGATCCAGGGTCACGCCTCTTCCCTGCTCTCCGGCGAGGAGATTACAGAGCACCATAGAGGGCCGCGTGTGCGTCAGATTCCACACTTCGGTGAAGTTCTGGTTACGGAGTTTATCCACAAACGTCCGGTAAAAGGAGACCGCACGAGCCAAATCCAATGCTTTCCCCGCGCCAAGGCATGGCAGCAGGTCTTCGAGTTTCACAGCATGCACCGCGTCGACGCCGGGAACGAGTGCGGCGACATCGGTGAAGCAGCTCTCGACGAGCATGTGAATCTCCGCGTCCGGATGCTTCAGCCGCAAGCGGCGGAAGAAAGGGATGGACTGAATGATGTCACCCATCCGCGTAAGACTGATGACCAGGATTTTACTCTGCGACGGCATAGCTGCTCCTGGATGGCTGCGAGAGTTTGCACACGGACTCCAGAATCTCCACACCGCGCCGGAAAAGGCGCATGGTTATCCGGAGATCTTCAAGGTAGCCCTTAAGCGTGTCCGCGTGCAGAGCGCTGGCCCGCACGAGGAGAAAGCGCGGCAACGGTGACAAATCCGGATGGGACGCTATGATTTCACATAGCGCGTTATGCCACACCGATTGTCCTTTGAGCAGCGCGGTCAAGCGGTCGCGGTCGGAATCCGGCTTCAGAGCCTCACGGCGAATGGCATCGGAAGACTGCTGGGCTTGCGCCAGAATGCTCCGCAGGTCATCCAATCCCTCCGAACACTCTGCCAGGAGCACATCGTGTTCAGGCGAGGGACCATCCAGCAGGGCATCCCAGAGCGTCCGGTACAAGGCCAGCAGCGCATCATCATGGCCGGTTTCAGGCTGATTCAGTCGGGCCAGGCGGAAGGTGCCGTTAGCGGTAAGCGACGTGCGGTGCACGCGGGCGCCCTTCACTTGCGGCAGACTCGTTCCGGCATTGACGATCAGTGCGAACACTGTTTCCGGCGAAATGGCACGGTGACACGCATAATCACGGCAATGATGCTGATAGTCGCACGGTGCGCAGGGCTCGTCCGCTTCAAGAATGATGTGGCCGTCCCCGTAGGGAGCCGTATCTTTCGCCGAGGCTGGACCGAGGTAAATGCCAATGGCGGGAGTCTGCACAGCCGCGGATAGGTGAATCGTGCCCGTGTCATTGCTGATGACGCGCTCGGCCCCTTCGAGCACGGCAGTCAATGTCCCGACATTCGTCTTTCCGGCCAGCGAAACCGCATTCTGCGCCGAGTTGGCGGCAATCTGTGCGGCGAGCGTTTCCTCGGAAACGGATCCGGTTATGACCGCGCGATACTTCGCATTTGCCAGCCTGCGTGCCAGATCGGCGAAACTTGCCGCCGGCCATTGCCGCGAGGCGCTGCTGGCGCCCGGTTGCAGGACGACATAGCGCTCATTCATGCCGATGCCCGCCGCTTCAAGCAGCGCGCGAGCGGCAGAGCGGTCATCTTCGGTTATGGTGAATTCCAAACCGGAATGATCGCCGCCCTGCCCGTTCATTCGCAGGTAGATTTCGGATAGATTGAACGGATTCAGACGGCGGTTAGACATAACGCTCAACAGGTAATTGAACCATTCTCCGCGGACCGTGGTCCGGCCGGAGGGTGTGCATTGCATTCCAAACGTGTTCGCCGGCCGCATCAGGCGGCAGAGCGTGGCCGAAAGCGGTGTGTGCGACAGGTTGTAGAGATCATCGACCTTCTGCAGCAGCGGATGCCGGAGGAACGAGCGGATGTAACCATAGGCCGTGGGAAGATCGCCGCGCCGCGCGTCAAGCCGCGCAGAAAGACTGTCGACGTCGAAGCCGATCACGTCATCTACCATGGGCAGTCGCGTTGCGGCATCGCGGAACTTGTCGAAGACCACGAGGGTCAACCGGCACCCTGGGTTCGCGGACACGAGGGATCGCAGTAGCGGTCCACTCTGAATTAGGTCGCCCATGCGCGTGAAGTTCACCACTGCAATATGGCGCGCGCTCACTGGATCACACCTTTCTCGCGGCCCCAATCGCGAAATTCTTTCATGAGCAGGAAGATGCCTTCTGTGCGTGTCAGTTCGCCTTTGCCTACTTCAATCCGCGAGACGATTTTGTCCAGATCGATCTCCTCCTCATCGGAAAACGCCGACAGGAAGGCCAGTAACTCTTCATCATCTCCGGCGGCCTGCTTAAGAGAGGATACATAGTTTGGGCCGCGCTTGCGCTCGGCAAGCTTGCGGAAGCGTGATTCAAGGAAGGACAGCGCACCGGACAGCCGATGGGTGTAGGTATGTTCCTTTAGCACGCGTTCGCGCGCGCACGCTGCCATCTGCTCCCGCTGATCGGGGTTGGCAAGGTAGTGATTCACCAGCTCAGGGATTTCCGCGGCGTCCTTGAACACCGCAATCTCTTTACCGGCTTCGAACAGTTCCGCAAGCTCCGAACGGGAATCCACCAGTTGGAATCCGCCGCACGCGGCGATTTCGAAGGTGCGGGGGTTGACATAGTCGCCGAATGGATTCACGCCCGCATGGTGCGGCGAGCTGTGCAGATTAAGATTCACCTTGGTTGCCGCATAGATGGCCGCCGTCTCTTCGGGAGTCACACGACGCGCTTCTTCTTGCACATACACCGATGCAGGAGACTGAGCCGGCCAATCCGCGCCCCAGATCTTGAAGTTCTTGAGCGCCAGTTGTGCGAAGAGCGTTTGACGATTGGCATAGCCCGCACCGACGAAGCTCACGTCCGAACCGAAGCGCTGTTGATCGGCCTCGCTGAGATTCAGCGGATAATGCACCGCTGGATTGGCCGCGCAGGGCAGATAATGGACATGTTTGGCGCCGACGGCTTTAAGCTCGTCGTGGAATTTGCCGCGCTGAATGCTGAATACGGCGTCGAAATGCGACGCCAGTTCGCGCCAGTAACCAAAGACGGCGCTGTCTTCGACAAACCACAAGGCGGTGTGAATCCCCTCGTGACGCATCTCATCGAGCGCACCGGCCGTGAGCGGTGTCTGCGCCACTGCCCACACGAGGTCGGCATTCCAATCGAGAGCCCGAGCGGCAATCAGTTCGCTAAGATACGTGGCGTACATGCCCTGCAGAACCTTGCGATGGCGCGCGTCCGTCGTGACCGATTCAATCGCTTTGTATTGCGGATGCCACGGCGACAGATCGAGGACATCGACCGTGTGCCCCAGTTCACGAAAGGCTTCCGCGCAGTGGAAAGCGATGGGCAAGGAGCCGCCATAAAGCGGCGTCGGAACGAGAATGCGCATGGGGCGTCCGGCGGTGACGCGCGCATCGAGTGACGTCAACCACTCTGCATAGACCGCTTTATTGGCCCGGTAACCGGGCGTGAGCTTGAAGACGACCGCGTTCGCCGTGTTGCCGCAGTGCTTTAATCCATCGCGGTTGCCGGCACCGACAACCCAACTCACAGGCACGTTGCAGGGCTCCCACACGCGCAACTGCAATGCCTTGCGGGCGACTTCAGCATCCGCTTCGAGGCACACGATGCGGATCCGCCCCTCCGGCGCATACGCGCAGATCGCCTGGATAAGGTACCCGAGACCCGCACCGTAGATCAGGCAGGTGACCGGTTCATCGACGGATTTTGCCAGCGCCGCATCCAGTTCACCGCGCGCACTCTCCAGCAGCAACTCGGCTTCCGCCTGCGGATCTCCCTGCGAGTGAAGGCGAATACCGCGAAACGAAAGTGACGGTTGGCCGTTTCGCGCCCGCCCGGTGGGCAGATCGGTGGCTTCGCTGACTGCGCGCAGGCTTTCGGGATCCAGAAGATACCGCTCGAACCCGGAAATGTTATTCACCTTGAACCTCGCAAAATGATCGTTGATGAAGCAGCACTCGCGCCCGCTCAGGAGAAATTCGCTCCGTGCCGCACAGCGTCCGGCCCTGGCGGAGGACGTGATAAATGGCGCGAGATGGATGCTGTCGCTCGTGCAGGACGCGTTCGAGCCCGGCACGCATCGATAGAAACTTGGGAGGCTCGGCATTCCGAAACTCCGATACCGCATTGCTTCGCGCGCTGCCCGCAGCATAGGTGCCGTTCTGGTTGCCCAAATCCACACCTATCAACACCACATCGCTGCTGCCGGAGCACAGGGCAAAATCCAGAGCCGGAATCACGGAGCTGCCGCCGCGAGTCTCCAGGCCCGGCGCGCCCGCACTCGCGCCCGCGATAAGCGAGAACCGGTTTCCGCCGATGATGGCCGGATGCGTAGACGGAAAGACCACAACACGCGTTCCGAGGGGTAGACCTTCGAGATCTTTGATGACGGTGTCCTTCGCTTCCAGCGCAAATACCCAGTCGGGCGTCAGGCGCGCATTGAGCAGCGCGGGAACGGCGCCGCTGGCGGCGATGAGCGTGATTCCTGAGCGCTGTGCGGCCAAGGCAGGCAGACACTCGGTCAAGTTCGGCCCGGCGCCGGCTACGATGGAGGTTTTGCTCCCGCTTAGACGCGCGGCGAAGACGCTGGGAAGATTCGCCAGAACCCTGTCGAAGACTCCCGACTGCGCCGCCAGCAGCGGATTGTACACTGCAGACGAGGCGATTTCGGCACGCACGATCCTTAACAGACCACCCAGCGGGAAATCCGCCTGCTCGCTAAGTCGCAGCAGATAAGGAGCAACAATCACGGCCGCATCCGCCGGCAGGTCCCGTAGCGTGGCAGAGAGACCGGTGCGCGTAACCGCGCAGTGCACGTGAATTCGTTCGGATGTAAGATAGGCACAATAGCCTCTGCTCGCACGCGCAAGATAAAGCACCTCGCGGTGAGGCTCGATCACATGAACCGGGTGTCCGGCTCCGCGCAACTGCGATACCGCCTCGGCAAGATAACCGAGCCCGCCACCGATGATCACGGTCGACGAAGCCGCTGGATTCGAGTGCGCGTCGGCAATATCAGCGGCCTCGCGCTCCGGGTTCACGCGGCTGTGAATCAGCGTGTCTGTGGGCACGTGCATCGCCGAAGGCAAGCCGCAGCGCGATGGGAAGATGGCAAATTCAGCAAACGGGTTCATGATCTGCCTGTACGGCAAGGCTCCTGTCGAATAGAGTTTGCGCCGTATGCGCCGGTAGAATCGAATTCAGAATCTCATTCACGATGGGGCACGCACGGGAGTCAAGGATGCGGGACTCCACGTCTCGGCGAGCATTGGCCGCCACGGTGCGGCGCAGACCGGCATCGGTCAACAAGGTATTCAGCGCATTCATCCACGATGCGGTTGATTCATCCGCCAGCCAGCCGGTGATGCCGTGCGTGACGGCGTCCATGTAAGGCGGAACGGCGGAATAAATCGCGGGAAGCCCGGCCAGCGCATATTCGAAGTATTTGACGGCGCTCTTCATGCGCGAGGCCTTGCCGGGCAGCAGCGGGACCAGAACCAGATCGAGATCGAACCGGTGAAGGCGGCGCAGGTGCGTGGTGTAATCCTCAACCACCGGTCCACCCTGCCGCACCTGAGGATGATAGGCCAGTTCGCCCGGGCGGCATCCCCACCAGTAGAAGCGGGCGTCCGGATGCGTTTCCAGGACCTGATCGAGGGCGGGAACGATGCTCCCCAAGTCGAGCAGATGGGACGGAGTACCGAAGAAACCGATGCGCAGTTCCCGGCGTTCATCTCTTGCTTCCATTCGCGGCGAACATTGCTGAGTTGCGGGCGCGGTAGGCAGATGCAGCGTAGTGTAACCGAGGTCCCGCAGCGCATTGACCAGCAGCGTGGTGCTGGCGGTGATGACGGCTGCCCTGTCGAGCAGGCGCCGGAAACGGTCCTCGTAAGCGCGGCGGGATTGGCCGCGCAGCGAATCCGCCGCGAAACGTCCGATCAACAGGTCGTCCGAATCGACGATGAGTCTGCGGCCGCTGTTCAGCACGGCATCCTGAACCTGATCGGTCTCAAGGGCTCGAAAGACGATCACCGTTTTCGCGGAGGTGAGCAGACGCTGAAGGGTCTCAGGTTGCCGCCGTGCTCGGGCCTCGGTCAGCCAGACAAAATCTTGATAAGGGCGAAGGCCCCTTTCTTCCAACGGCCACATCCAGCGAAGCGAACTGCCTGCGGCGCAGGCGGACTCGGCGGAAATCAACAGCAGCGGCGCGCTGGTCAGGGTTTGGTCGGGGTCAGACGCAGAATGCGACGCGGTTAAAGACTCTTCCCAGCGCTGCGCGAACCGCACGCGATTGGGGTCTTCCTGAGAAAAGCGTCCGGCAGTGGACCCGCGAAAATGTGTGACCGATGCCGAAGGCACAACGCGGCATGACAGGCCGGATTCCCGCGCTCTAAGACAGAGGTCCAAATCCTCATAGCCATTCACGAAGTGCTCATCGAAACCGTTCAGGGCCAAAAAGTCTTTCCGGTTGACCAGCAAGGCGACGGCAGACAGGGCATCTGCCTTCTCGGTCAATGCCTGCGTCTCAAGTGAACCGTGACCGATTTCGACAACACGGCCCTGCTCGAACCGGACGCCGCAGTTTTGCACAAGCCCATCGGGGTAGCGGATCAACGGCGAGCAAACGCCTTCGCGCGGTGCTGCCGAAAGAAACGTGCGCAGTTCGCCGGGAGCAAACCGGGTGTCGTTGTTGAGAAAGAGCAAGCGGTTGAAGCGAGCGTCGAAAGCGCCTCGATTGCAGGCTTGGGCGAACGTAAGCAACTCTGGACTGGATACGCACCGGCAGCTATCGGGGACGGTGCGCCGGCTGACCGGACCGCTGCTGACGAGCAGAATTTCCGCGGCTGTTCCGGCAAGGTCACGGTGCAGATCGGTCAGCAATTCGTCCGTATAGTGAGTTTCGGAACACTCGGGGATGATGACCGTCACACCTTCTGCCATTCGCGTGATGAAGTCCCTGCGGGCTGAAGCAATCTGTTCGCGGAGATCGTAGGGCCAGGCGGCGGATTCATAACGAACACCGTTTTCATCCAACGCCGGTGTGCAGGCACTCGGCGGCAACTCTTTTCGGGCATCGGTCAGCGATACGACATGCATGGCGGTTTCATCCATCCACGCCGGATCCTGCAAGACCACCGCTCGCGCACTGTACGGTCCCGTAGTGAGGCAGGAGGCGCCGCCAAAGTAGAGGCCGATCACCGGGACGTTCAGCGCAGCGGCCAGATGCAGGCCGCCGGTATCCGGTCCGATCACGCGGTCCTGCCGGGCAAGGTTGGCAAAGAACTGATCGAGGGTTGTCTGCCCCCGATGGTCGGATACGCGGTGCGTGCTTGCGCTCAGCGCAGATAACCGGTCATTTCCCGGATGAGGTGCGCGCGCGCCAAGGAGCGTGATCCGTACGTTCTCCCGCTCGAGCAGCTTTGTGGCGACTTCGGCCAACCAGTCCGTAGGGATAGTCCGGGTCTCTTCTCCCGCATCGCAGAGCAGGGCAATGTTCTCAGCGCCCTCCTCGCTCGTCCCGTGCCACGGGCTGCGGAGCGGTGACAGCCACTCGGAAGTTCGCGCCGCTTCATCCAGACAGGTCCACAGATCGGCCAGTTGCACAGGCGGCGGCGTTCCATTCGCCATGCCGGCCTCAAAGTCCTGAAGCAGAGTCGGTGAAAGAATCGCGCCGTCTACGCGCCGGTAGCCAAAGGTGGTTTTGGAACGCAACATTTCGGCAAAGATGCACGCCGCGCGCGAACGGCTCAATACGTAGACGTTGCGGATTTCCGTTCCGGCGTCGCGGGCGAGCAGGTCGCGGAGATCGGAGATCGCCTGAGCCTGGGACGACGCATGACGGGCAAGGGCGCTGAGCCGGGCCAGATCAACCGGCCAGAAATCCAGCGGCTCGGGCATCGCGGCAATGATCCCCGCATAGCGAGCATCGGCACAGAGCGTGATCCGGGCCTCCGGATCGCGCCGTGCGATGTGGCGGAGCAACGGCCGCGTTTGCAGCACGTCGCCCAGCCGGGACCATTGCACTACGACGACTCTATGCATGTTCGAGTACGGTGCTTTGCAGGTGTTCCATCACTTCACGCGCCGCAACGTGGTTGGGGTCGAGTTCCAGCACGCGCTGGCATAGATCCACGGCCCGGGACATTTCGCCGGACTTCCAGTAAGCGCCGCAAAGGCTGAAGAGGAAGTTCGTGTCGCGCGGATGACTGTCCAGATAACGCGTCAACGGCTCAATGGCCATTTGCGGCTGACCGCTTTCCACCGCGCTGCGGTAGAAATAGAACAGCGCTTCGGCATTGTTCGAGTCTTTTTCAAGCACGCGGCGGAAGTGCTCCAGAGCGTCGCAGTGCATGTTGCGCACCGCCATGGACAGTGCGACGCCGAATTCGCCGCGGATGGTTCCGGGGTTCTTCGCCAGTGCCGTCATGAAGCCGTACATGGCCGCTTGCCAGTTTTCCTGAAGCATTGCCAGCGCGCCGAGGCCGAGATACGGACGATCCGAAGCCTCATCGAGCTTGATCGCTTCGCAGTAAGCCTTCTCGGCTTCCTCGATGCGATTCAGACGCGCCAGGCAGTTGCCAAGAGTCTGGTAGGTTTCAAAGCTGTCTTCCTTGCCCAGCACCATCCGGCTTTCCACAAGGCTTTGCAGCACGGTAGCCGCCTCTTCGAGCTGGCCATCGGCATACAATTTCTGCGCGGATTCGATAGTGGCCTCAGGATGCTGGGGTTCGGTCTTCTTCGGCAGATCGCCATAGGTGCCGATTCCGTTCTTCCACGAAATGGTCAGACCGTACCGCGCCAGAAGCTGCAGTTCATCTGGCTGTATGGCCGCCTGCCACCGGTTGAGGAAGCGGTTCAAGTTCTCGGCGTCGTGCGCCTTGCGGCCTTCGGAAGCTTCTTCATGATGGATGACCGTGGACTGCGGGCAATAGATGACACGATACTGCCGGGCGCGAATGCGCATGCAAAGATCGATGTCCTCGAAGCCATTGCGATAGCCTTCATCGAATCCGCCGAACTCGTGGAAGAGCTGCGCCGGCATCAGCATGCACGCGGCGGTAACCGCCTGCATGTCGCGCTGCTCGGTAACCGCGGGATGCTCGCTGCCGAAATTCTGCAAAATATGGTAGGGAATGCCCGCTTCGCTGATCGCCACACCGGCATGCTGCACGTTGCCATCGGGATACAGCAGCCGGGATCCGACCGCGCCTGCATTGGACTCGGCACGGGCGCAATCCACGAGGGCGTCGAGCCAGCCGGGCTGCGGCTTCGTGTCGTTGTTGAGGAAGACGAGAAACTCACCCGACGCCACGCGCGCCCCCCGGTTGCAGGCGGCGGCGAAACCGCGATTTTCGCTCTGCCGCAAAATGGTGACGTCCCCTTCCAGCGCCTGAAGGATACGGGGCGTTTCATCGGTGGAATGATTGTCCACCACGATGACTTCGTAACTGGCGCGACACTCGACGGCGGACAGTGCCTCCAGGCACTCCTGCGTCAGGCGGCTGCGGTTGTAAACGGGAATGATGATCGATGCGTCGAAACGCGGAGTCATGCGTTCGGCAGAGTTCATGGTTTCCTCCACGGAAGGGTATCGTTGAATGTTGGATTCTTCTTGCGGAACGGCGGCAGATGACACGGATGAAGCGCGCGAGCGTGACAGAAGGTGTTCATATGCCGAGTACGTGGCTTCGCCGAAGGCTTCCCACGTATGGCGCTCGGCCTGCTCTTTGGCTTCGGGATTAGGCCCGGCGGCAAGTGCGCGTTCAATGGCGGCGCGGATCGATGCGGGATCGTCGGGCTGACAGGTATGTACCAGGCCTTCGGGCAGGTAATCCCGGATTGCGCCCCAGTCGGAAGCGACAACTGCGGTGCCCGCACTGGCCGCTTCAAGCGTAACCAGGCCGGGTAGTTCGTACCAACTCGGCAGGACATGTACAGTGGCCGCCGCCATAATTTCGCGCAGTGTGGGCAAGCTGACGCGTCCAAGCACACGAACCGGTCCCCGGCGCCGGAATCTGGTCACCATCGTGACATAAGGCGGCTGGTAGCTGAAGCCGCCGCTCGCGAGCACAATGGGGAGTTCGCTGTCTTCGAGCGCCTTCAAAAGCATAAGCTGGTTCTTGCGGGTTTCGAGACGTCCGCAACAGAGCGCGTACGAGTCCACGCCCAAAGCTCGCTTCACCATCGCCTTGCCCTGCGCATTGGATTGCGTGTAGGGCCGGATGCCGAACTTGGCAATGCGAATGTGGCCGGCGCTCTGCGGATAAGCCTCGGCAAGGCGCGCGGCTTCCGATTCACCACAGGCGAACAGCATCGCCGCCTGATGGGCAATGTCTTCGCCGCCCACGCGCGGTCCAGCCGGCATGGAGTGCAAGCGGGCCAAGCCACGGGCGAAAACCGCTTCATCCTGCCCGCTTTCAAGGTACTCTTTGAAAAGACCGGCAGACTCAAAGGACGGATTCAAATAGAGCGGCCAATCTTCAAACAACGCCGTTAGCACGAAGGGTACACCTTGGCTCGAGCAGTTGCGCGCCACCTCTTCGCCGGTTCTGGTGACCGTGAGGTTGACGAGATGCACGAGATCCACATCGGCCAAATCGGGCGAGCCGCCGGCCGCTTCAACGTCCACATCATACGCGCGGAGAGTGCGGTACAGCTCTTCCATGACCACGGTGTCGCCACCGGGAGACTCGAAAGCGTTGGAACGGTTCTGGAGGAGAACACGCATCCGGCGTGACGGAGCGGAAAGCGTGCGGCCCGGACGGGCAATGCGCCCAAGAGCGGCAAACGTTCGCGCGGCAACGTCTTCCCACGTATACTGTTTCGCGCGCTGAACGCCTTTTTCGCGCAGCGATGCGGCGAGGGAGGGCTCGGCAAATACGCGCAGCATGGCACGGGCGATTTCGGCGGATCGCGCGGGATTGACCAGCAGCCCGGCATCGCCGACAATTTCCTTCAAAGAACTGCCGTCGGATACGATCACCGGGCATCCCGATGCCATGGCCTCGAGGGCAGGCAGGCCAAAACCTTCGTAAAGCGACGGGAACACGAAGGCGATCGCGCCGGCATACAGGCAGCGCAAGTCTTCATCGCTCACATAGCCGAGCGTGATAATGTCCTGCATATGCTCGCGAAAGTCCGGATTGCTCTCCGCCTGCTGTCTCCACGCCGCGGAAAACTCGCCGGACAGAACCAGTTTGACACGTCGCGGCGATTGCGCCTGCATCTGCCAAAACGCGGCCAAAATTGCCGAGACATTCTTGCGGAAATCCGTGCCGCCGGTGTAAAGAAAATACGGGTCGCTGATGCCCAGACGCTTCAGTGCAGCCTCCGTTTCGCCGGCAGACGGTGCGTCGCGAAACGCCTCGTCGAGACCACCCATCACCGGTTCAATGCGCGAGGGCTCAACGCCCAAACGGACATGAAGGTCTTCGGCGACAAACCGCGAAATCGTCAAAAACAGCGACGCCACTTCGGACGCTTCCTCCAGCCGCGCAAAGTATTCCTGCTGCAACTGAGGATTCGGTTCCAGATACTCCCGCTCAAAGGCCAGCGGAATCAAATCGTAGAAAATCGTCGCACAAGGCAGCCCGTTCAGCGGATACGCCAGCAGTTTGCGCCCGGTCAGGACCGGCGCGGGATCGGTGAGCAGCAGCACGTCGAGTTCCGACGCGAAGGTCGGATGGTAGGTGACATAGCGCACGTGCCCCCGCTCGAGCAGCGGCGCAAGATGTGCCACGTGCCAGGGCATGGCATCGCCGAGGAGCGTGATCTGATGTCCCACCGTCTGATCGGCAAGAGCGCGGATCAAATTGCAGACATAACGTCCGATGCCGCGACGGAGAGAGGTCTCGACTTCAAGGCCTCGAACGTCGATCCCGATGCGCAGGCTGCGATTCACTTATGGATCTCTTTAGATGTTGCGAACATGAAGAAAGATGTCAGCCGACTGCCGGAACCGTTGCTGCCGGCGGAATCACTACGGGATTCAGGTCATTGCGGCGGTTTTGCGTCCGCGTGGCCTGCGGGTAATCGGTCGCGCCGTTCTGCAAGTCGGCCAGATCATGATCTACCATCACCCGTACCAATTCCGGGAAGCGGATGCGCGGTTCCCAATCCAGCAGGGCCTTTGCCTTGCTGGCGTTTCCCACCAGCAGATCGACTTCGGCGGGACGGACCAGTTGGGTGTTGACGCGCACGTGGTCGCGGTAATTCAAGCCGAGATGCGCAAACGCCAGTTCGCAGAACTCGCGCACCGAATGAGTTTCGCCGGTGGCAATGACAAAATCCTCGGGCGTGTTTTGCTGCAGCATGCGCCACATGGCATCCACGTAGTCGCCGGCAAAACCCCAGTCGCGGCGCGCGTCCAGATTGCCCAGATCGAGGGTCTTGGCCAGACCGAGGCGAATTGCCGCAGCCGTGCGGGTGATCTTGCGGGTGACGAATTCCTTACCGCGACGCGGGGATTCATGATTGAAAAGGATGCCGGAGACGGCAAACAGCCCGTAACTCTCGCGAGCGTTAATGGTGATGTAATGGCCGTAGACCTTGGAGACGCCGTACGGACTCCGCGGATGGAACGGCGTATTCTCGCCCTGCGGCACTTCGCGCACCTTGCCGAACATTTCCGAAGACGATGCCTGGTAGAAGCGGATCGACGGATCCACCGAGCGCACGGCTTCAAGCAGGCGCGTCACGCCGAGGGCTGTAAATTCACCGGTGAGAATCGGCTGCTCCCAGGAGGTCGGCACAAAGCTCTGCGCGGCGAGATTATAGACCTCGTTCGGGCGGGATTCGCGCAGAATTTTCTCCAGCGAGTTGGCGTCCAGCAAATCTCCCTGCAACACCTGAATGCGCGTGCGCAGATGCTCGATGCGCCCCAGATTGTCCTGGCTCGAGCGGCGTACCATGCCGTAGACCTGATAGCCTTTTGCCAGCAGCAGTTCCGCCAGATAGCTGCCGTCCTGCCCCGTGATGCCTGTAATCAATGCCCGCATGTGTTCACCTTTATCCTAAATAGTCTACTAAGGATTGCCCGAGCAGTTTTTGCCCCATCGCCGCCAAAGCGTTGTACGCGCCGGATTCCGTCGCCATGCGGGCGACGAGACTGGGCATGTCGACGCCTTGCGCGTCCTCGAGGCTGTTCGTCAAGTTGAGTTCACGCTCTTTCAGGCGTGACTTGGTCTGATCGAGCCGCTGCCCGATGCTGCCAAGATAGGTCTGCTGCTGCGTGATGCGTTCCCGAATCGTCGCCAACTGGTCACGAAGATGTTCGTTGGAACGCGTATCTTCATAGCCGGCGGGCGGCGTGTTATTATTGCCGATGGTATCGCGCAGCGCCGAAATCACGTAGAACACGTCGCCGTCCGTGCCTTCAGCGCCCACCGGTTGAAAGAGCTGCGCTCCGGAAACGTTGATCTGGATGTCGTCGCCATCGCCGATGCGGCGATAGATCTTTCCGGCAATGGTGTCCGGATTGGCCACCGCGCCCTGAATCTTGCCGTTGGCGTCGCGGGCCGCCGAGAAGGGGCTGGTCGTAGTGCCATAGCCGCCGAAGAGGTAGCGGTCGCCATTCTTCGCGTTGGCCAGACCCATCAGGGTCTCCAGCTTCTGGTCCAGTTGCAATGCCGTCGCCTGGCGATCTTCCGGAGTCTGGCTGCTGTTATCCGCCGACACGGCCAGCGCGTCGATTTCATTCAGCAGGTCCACCACGGCCTGCAGTTTGGAATCCGCGGCATCCACCCAGGTCCGGCCATCGTCGATATTGCGCAGAAACTGACCATCGGTCGCAAGGGCATCGCGCGCGGTGAGAGCCTGATTGGCGCGACTGACGCCTTCGGACGGCGTAAACAGACTGCGTCCGGTGCCGATCTCTTCCTGAATGCGATTCATGTTGACCAGACGCTGGTCGACATTCTGGGTGAAGGAACGATGGCGTTGTACTTCGGAAATTCTCATAGAGCCTCCTTACTACGCTGCCGTGCCTAAAGTAAGCACGGTTTGCATCATCTGGTCCACCGCATTGACGATTTTGGCGGCGGCGCCGTAGGCCTGCTGCACCTGAACGAGGCGTGTCATCTCTTCATCGAGGGATACGCCGGACACCTGCTGGCGGCGATTTTCGAGGTTGTCCGCCGCAACCTGCTCCACCTTGAGCTGGCTGGTGGCGAAGGACTTCTTTGACCCAAGATCCAGCATCGCATCGCGATAAAACTCGCTGGCGGTCGAGCGGCCGCTGTTCAGCAGTTTCTCGTTCTGAATGCCGGCCAATTGCAGGGCAATGGAATTGTCTCCGGGAGAATCGGGCGCGGCGGCGGTGGCAATCAGAGAATAGTCATCGCTTACGGCGTCCGAAACGCGGAAACTGGCCGCGCCGGTTACGTCGCTGGCGAAAAAGTCCACGCCGGTAATGTTGGTCCCGCTGTAGCCTGTGCGGTGCACCTCGTTGACACGATTGGCCAGAGCCACGGCGAAAGTATCAAGATTGTCCATCACGGATCGGATGTCTTTGTCGCGTACGTCCATCAGTCCCTTAATTTCGCCGCCCTGCAGTTCCAGTTGCCGTCCGCTGGTGCCGTAGGTGACCACGGTGTTCAGCAAACCGTTGCTGGACACGGTACTCATGGTGAGTTCCGTGTTGTGGTCGAGCTGCACGATGGCCTGTCCGCCGTTGAACACGGAGACCGCGCCGTTGGAGTCTTCCTGCGTCGAAATGTTCATCAAAGACGAGAGGCGGTCGAGCACCCGGTCGCGCTCATCGCGCAGGTCCGAAGCTTCTCCCCCGCTCATCTCCGAACGGACAATCTGTACGTTCAGTTGTGCGACCTTCGAGGTCAGCGAGTTGACTTCGGTAACGTCCGTTTTGATCTGGGAATCTACATTGTCGTGGCGCTGGGAAAGGTCGGAGTAGGCGCGGCGTACGCCGGCGGAAAGAGTCTGAGCCTTTTGCAGGACCGCACTGCGGTTCGCATCGCCTTCGGGATGATTCGCCAGATCCTGCCATGACGCCCAGAAATCCTGAAGCTGAGTGCCAATGGCGGAGTCGCCCATCTCGTTGAAGACATTTTCCACCTGACTGAGCACGTCATCCTTCTTCGACCAGTAATTGAGATCGCCGTTGCCGGTGCGGACCTGCCGGTCCAGCACTCCGTCCCGCACTCGCGCGAGGTTCAGCACATCCACGCCTGCGCCCGCGTCCCACACGCCGAGGCCGGCGGAAGGAGGCGCGGTGGTCAGGTCGAGGCGGCGCCGCGTGAAGCCATCCGTGTTGACGTTGGCGGTGTTCTGTCCCACCACCTGCATCGCCAACTGCTGGATGCGCAGCGCGTAGCTGCCGGTGTTCATAATGTCCGCAAGGGTACTCATCTCAGGCCTTCCGGTCTACGAAGTAAGAGGAACCGGGCTGATCGGGTCCATAGCCCGATGTGATCTGCACCGACTTCACCAGCTCGAGCATGGCTTCGAGACTGTCGTCGAGAATGTGCCGTGCGATCTCCAGGCTTTGGAGGGCTTCATCGCGCAGGGTTGCGAAGCGGGGTTTCATCGACAGTTGTTCGAGCTTTGTCAGTTTTCGCTGGTACTTTACCAGATCCACGAGCAGATCCTGAATGGTGCGCGAGCGTTCTTCGATGCCCGAGAAGTTGTTGGTGCGCAGACTTTCATTCAGATGCTGGACTTCCAGCCGCAAGCAGCCAAGCTTGCGTACAAATTCACCGCGGACAGATTTCATCACTTCTGAACCTCCGCCTTAGGCAATTGCCGAAGGATCTGCTCTTTGAGCCCAAAATGAGAACCCTTGGTCAGGGTCTGCGCCAGTTGGACTTCTGCTAAACCACTGTAAATATCACCGGCCACACCGCCGCCGAACAGGCTGCCGCCTTCGAGCGATGACTGCATGCTCTTGATCATCTGCTGCGCCATCATGATCTCGAACTGTTCTGCCGCCTGGTCCGCCTGAGTGTGCTTAGGCTTCGCGTGCAGCGGCTGCGATGCCTTGGCTGCAAGCGGAAGCGGATCGTGGCTGATTTTCTGTGTCATATAATTACCAATTCCGCCTGCAGGGAGCCGGCTTCCTTGAGTCCCTGAAAAATGGCGATCATATCGCGCGGACTGACGCCCAGCGCGTTGAGAGCACGGGCGACGTCGCCTGCGGAAGCCGCACCGGCCATCTCCAGCAACCCTGTTCCGGCATTGTCCACCGAGATTTTGCTCTGACGCTCGGAAATCGTCTGTCCCTGTGAAAAGGGCGACGGCTGGCTGACCGCGGCGCGATCCGTGATTTCCACCGTAAGATTGCCGTGGGCAATTGCGGCAGGCATCAGCACAACGGCAGCGCCGACGACAATGGTACCGGTACGCTCATTAATGACGACGCGGTCCGAGGCGACGGGAGTCACCGTCAATTCGCCGACTTCCGATTGAAAGGCGAGGCGTGAACTCAGCGTGCCGCGTGCCGGCGGGACATGCACCACGATGGTGGCAGGGTCGCGGACGTCGGCGCTCAGAGTATAGCGAGCGTTAATGGCGTCGGAAATGCGCACGGAAAGCTGCAAATCCGGTTGCCGTAAGTTCAAGACAAAGGTGTCGGCGGGAGCGGGCAGCGCGGGCGCATCTTCAAAAAGCACGACGCCGTCGGGAATGCGGCCAACCACGGCATGGTTACGCGAAATGCTTGAGCCTGCCGATTCGAAATTGAAGCCACCGATGGACATCGGCCCTTGGCACTCGGCCACAGCCTTGCCCCACGGATCGAGCAGCACCGTGCGCAGGAGTGTTCCACCCTGCAGACTTGTGGCGTCACCAAGGGAAGAGACCAGCGCATCATTCCGTCCGCCCGTGCGTGAACCGGCCTTGACCTGGCAGGTGACCATCACCGCCGCGACATTCTTCAACTTCAGACCGTTAGGATCGACCTGAATGCCGTAGCTCTTCAGCATGGTGGCAAAGGACTGGGGGGTGAAGGTGGACTTGCTGCCGTCGCCGGATCCGGCCAGACCCACCACAAGGCCGTAGCCTGTCAGCGTGGTCGGCGTAGTGTTCGGGTAGGTGGTCAGATCGCGGATGCGGACCTGAGCAAAACCTGACAGCAACGGAACGGCAATAAGGATAGTGAGAATGGCGCTGCGCATATTAAAACAACCAGTCGAAAAGGCGTGCAATGAGTCCGGGACGTTCGGCATTGGCAAGGACGCCCTTGCCCTTGAAGGCGATTTCCGCATCGGCGATGACGTCGGAACTGACCACGTTTCCCGGGGCAACATCTTCGGGACGAACGACGCCGGTCAGAATCGTCATCTGCCGTTCGCCGTTGATGATCAGGCACTTCTGGCCTTCGATGCGCATGTTGCCGTTGGGATAGACTTCCACCACTTTAGCGGTCAGCGTGCCGGTAAGCCGGCCTTGACGCACGGTGCGGCCATCGCCTTTGTGCTCGCTCTTGGTGCCGCCGTTGGCTCCGAAAGGTATAAGCTTGCTGAAGCCTCCGGAACTGCCGCCGCTCAAATCCGCTTTGTACTCTTCCTTGGTGTTGGTTGTGGCCAACGCTGTGGCGCTGGTGTTTTCCACAATCTGCACCGTGAGCACGTCTCCCACCTGCCGCGCAATACGGTCCGCAAACATGGACGGCGCGGGACCGGCGTCTACGAGAGCCGGAATCAGAATCAGTATGGCGAGGAGTAGTCGCATGGCGAAGCCTCTCTTATCTCTCGAGTTGAATCGAACCATCGGCGCTGACGGTGCCGCTCAGGCGGCGCGACGCGACAAGTTCCGTAGACACGGGAACCACATCGCCCATGGCGCCGTCACAGAGCGCGCGTCCCGAAATCCGGATGCGCACGGAGCCTTCGGCATAATAAACACTGACGTTTTGCCCGCGATGCACCAGTTTGGCGCCCTTGATGTCCCGCGTGGTGATGGGCTTGCCCTGCGTCAATGCCCGGGTGGCGACCTTGGCCGCTGAGAAATCGGACAGTTGCGCCGCATCGCCATTAAGATAGGTCCATTCGGCGCTGATACTGTCAAGATTCGCAACCTGCACCGGCTGGCCGGCGGGAACCGTCTGCTTCACCGTCAGGCAAGGCCCAAAAACATGCGCTGTGCCCGTGACGACGATCCGCCGGGTGGCGCCGCCATCCGTGCGCTCAAAGGCCAGAATGATGTTTCCCGCCAGGCGCGTTGGACGCGGCTCACACAGCTTCCAGTCATCATGCGCGCCCAAGTCCGCGGGAACCTTGCCGCTGAACGTCCACTCCACGCGCGCACTGCGCGGCGACCAGGCATCGGCAATCAGCCGCTGCACAAGGCACTCGGCGGTTTCCGCATGCAGGCACAGGGGGATAAGAAGGGTAATGAGAAGACTGAAGCGCGTATTCATGTTACCGCTTAAGGCTGGTGGCGATGCCGATCATGTCATCGGCGGTCTTGACCGACTTGGAATTCAATTCATAGGATCGCTGCGCGGTGATCATGGCGATCATCTCGTTGACGATCTTCACATTGGAGCTTTCGATGTAGCCCTGATCGAGGGTGCCCGTGCCGTCAAGGCCGGCCTGCGCCACAATCGGATCACCGGAAGCAACGGTCTGCTTATAAAGGTTGCCGCCGAGGCTGGTCAGTCCGGCTGGATTGACAAAGCGCGCCAGTTCAACACGGCCCAGTTCGGTAGGCTCGGTGGCCGTGGCGGTGGTCACCATCACACGCCCGTCGGTCTGAATCGTGACGCCGGTGGCGTCCTGCGGTATGGTCAGCGGGGGCTCCATAGGAAGGCCGTCGGCGTTGACAACCTGGCCGTTGGAAGAGGTCTTCCACGATCCATCGCGCGTGTAGCCACGCGAGCCGTCGGGCATCAACACCTGAAAGAAGCCGTCGCCGCGGATCATCATGTCCAGCGGATTCCCGGTTTCCTGCGGGGTCCCGGTTTCGAAGTTGCGCACGGTCGCCACAGGCTTGGTACCGCCGCCGATCTGCAACTCCACCGGCACCGAGGTTCCTTGCGCCGTAGCGGAGGTGCCACGCAGAGTTTCATAGACCAAATCCTGAAACTCCACGCGGCTGCGCTTGAAGCCGGTCGTGTTGGCGTTGGCGATGTTGTTCGCTACGTTGTCGAGGTTCGTCTGCTGGGCGTTCATGCCCGAAGCCGCGGAATACAGCGATTTGATCATAGGATGGGTGGGGGTTAGACTCGGCCCATTTCGCCGACAACCTGGCGCAGCGTGTCATCCTGCGTGGTCACCAGCTTGGCGTTAATCTCGTAGTTGCGCGAGGTGGAAATCATCTCCACCATTTCCTTGACCGCATCCACGTTGGAATTTTCCAGAAAGCCCTGACGAACGACCGGAGCATCCACCGGCATATCGCCGCTGGTCTCGGGAGACTTGGCAAAGGCGGAGCCTCCGGCCTTGCGCAGGGTCTGGGGATTGTCGAAATCCACCACGCGCAGGCGGTCCACCATCACGCCGTCCACGTTGACGCGGCCTTCCGGAGACACCGTGACCAGTCCGTTGGGCAGTGAGATATTCCCGCCTTCGCCCTGCACCATGCGGCCCTGGACGTCAACCAGCAGGCCTTCGGCGGAACGCTCGAAGTGCCCGTTGCGGGTGTAGAATTCGCCCTGGCCGTCGGAAAGCACAAAGAAGCCCTTGTTCTGCAGCGCGAAATCCATGGTCTCGCCGGTTGGCACAAAGGCGCCCTGCGAGAACTCCGTCCAATGGCTGACGTTCTTGGAGAGGGGATCGGACGTGACAGGATCGCCCTGCGCCGAGGTCAATTCCTGCGCAAAGAGACGGTCGCGTTTGAAGCCGGTGGTTCCCGCGTTAGCCAGATTGTTGGCAGTGATTTCCTGCTTAAGGATACCCTGCCGCATGGCCATGGCGGACGTGTAGATGCCTTTAATCATTGCAAACTTCCATTTTCGCTAAAGGAAAGGATGCAAGGAAGGTGCCAAACGTTATAACACCTTCACGCGAAACTTAGCGCAAATTAAAGGCCTGTGAATAGGAAAGTTAGAGAAGAGCTTGAAGGCGGCGGGGGTAAACAAAAAGCGGCAGAGTTTTCCCTGCCGCTTGTGGCGTCATGGTCGGGTCAGGTATGCAGGTCGAGGGGCGGTCGGCGGCGACTGGCGTCTGCGGCCAGCGGCGCGGTCAGCACGCGAAGCCGGATGCGCGGGAAAATCGTCAACACTTGCACCGAGATTTCGTCCCCGGGGCTGACGTCGTGCTCCGGTTCGGCAACGAGAGTGTGGCCTTTCAAAGAGATCAGCACGCGGTTCTCGGACAATTTACGGCGCACGGTGGCGGACAATACTTCACCGACGCGCATCGGCATGCGCAGGATAGACAAAACAGAAACCCTTCGAATTATTGGTTGAGATCGAGAATAAGCTTTACTTCATCCTGGCCCATTTGCAGTTCTTCAGCGATATCCGTGACACTGCGGCCCTCACGATTGAGTTCCAGCACGCGGCGTACACGGCGATCCATCAGACTCTCCCGGACCTCCTGTTCTTCCTCAAGCACCGGCTCGGGAATTAATTCCCTTTCCGGCGGTGGCGGTGCGGCAGGCGCGGCCTTGCGCGGCGGCTCCTGGGCAACGGCCTCTTCGAGGGCTTGCAGATCGTCCGAAAGTTCCGTTTCCATGTCCTGGCTTTGCGGCTTCTTTTTGCGCTGGGGAAGCTTGGGCATGCGCAAACGCGGCGGACGGATACCGCCTCTGATCGCCAGACCACCCAGCAACCCGCCGCCAAAGATGATCAGCCAGATCACGGGAGTAGGAATGACCAGCTTCGGCCACTTCTTCGGCCAAAAGCCCTGCTTGGCCTGGGCACTCTGCGGTCGTGGAGGAGGCGGCGTCGGCGTGGCTTTGGCCACGGTTCGGGCAGACAGATCCAAGGCCTTGCCCGTGATCTGCTGATACGCCAGGGCTTCCTGCGCCGCATTGGCCGTATCGCCGCGATCCAGATAGAAGTAGGCCAGCACCGCATGAGCCTGCGCCGGATCTTCCGGAGCCTCGGTCACATCCTCACCGGCTAACTTTGTAGGAATGGGCAAATCGCCCGGAATATACTCGGGTTTCTTCTCGGGTGGTGCCGCCGCGGTGCGCGGGGCAAGGTCAATGGCCAGCCGCCAGGGAGTGCCCATCAGAGGCAATTCCGTGGGAGTGGCGTCGCGCACCAACGTGAGGTCGAATAGAATGTCCTCCCCTTCACGGAAGGCATCGATGCGCTTCAGGATCGTCAGATCGGGCGGCAGAGAAGGCAATGAGAAATTCTGCGGCACGTTGACTCCGCTGAACCGCACTTCGATCCGCTGGCCGTCCTTGACCTTTACCGACGGCACAAGGGCGCTCTGAAGCTCGAACACCACACGGTCAAACTGTTTGTGAGTGCCGATGCGGACGTCGAGCAACGCATTGTTGGGCGCGGCGAAGGCGCTGAGGGCCATGCTTCCGAGAAGCGCCACGCGAAGCAGGGTCATGGAGAAGAATGTGCGGAGAGACATATCAGATGGTAATATCTAAGCTGCCTTCGTCCGAAGGCGGGGGCGTGGTTCCGTGCCTGGCGTCGTCATTCGGTCCGGCCTCGGGAGCGCCGGCCTCTTCTTCCGAATGCTCGTACGTATCTTCACCGAACTCGTGCGGAGGCTGCCGGCGCTTCTGCTGCTCCTCGGAAATCTCGCCAACCTCATAGGCGAAATCCCGCGAGCCCGGGCCGTGATCATGCTCCACCCGTTTCACCCGGTTAATATATTCACCGGGATTTCTCTTTTCTTCGAGGGGCTGTATCATGAGCTACCTCCGCTCCTGCCCCTGCCGCCTCATTGGTTCATCGTCTGGCGGACACTGGACCGGAGCTTCAAGATCGCCTTACTATGGATTTGTGAGACTCTCGATTCCGTCAGTTTCAAAACGTCGCCGATTTCCTTGAAGGTCAGCTCTTCATAGTAGTACAGAGCCAGCACCAGCTTTTCCTGCTCCGGCAGCTTCTTCAGGTTATCCACTAAGAGGCCGCGCAGCTCAAGTTCTTCCATGCGCTCATGGCTGGACTCGGCATTGGGATCGGCCGCAATCTCC
Organism: bacterium; assembly: GCA_036504735.1. Classification (NCBI taxonomy): domain Bacteria; species bacterium. Next base: position 177,238 of record DASXUQ010000010.1, on the reverse strand, counting down.
GACAGGCAGCTTCCGTCGCCGTTCTGGTTCGGAAAGGCATCATCGAGCGACAGCAGCACGGTCACGTTGACCTCTTCCATCAGCGCCTGATAACCTTCTACCGATAGTCCAAGCCGGTCCGAGACTTCGGCGTCCTCGGGCATCCGGCCAAGCTTCTGCACCAGTTCTTCCATCGTGCGTTCGAGCTGGCGGGCCTTCTGGCGCACCGAGCGCGGAACCCAATCCAGTTCACGCAAGCTGTCTACCATCGCGCCGCGAATGCGGTTCATGGCAAACGTTTCGAACTTGACGCCGAGGGTCGGATCGAAAGCATCCAGAGAGGAGAGCAGCCCAACAACTCCCGCGGAAACAAGATCGTCGAGGCGTACGCTGCGCGGCAGCGATCCCAGCATCCGGCTTGCCACGCGGCGCACCAGCGGCAGATACTGCAGCAACAGCTTCTCGCGCATTTCGGGAGTGCGGGACTGGGTGTAGGCTTCCCATCCTGCGATCGCTGGATTAATGGCTTTCATAGACGCTTATGAGGCTCGATTCTCGCTCATCACCGGAAGATTCGCTCCAGACGGGTTCGGGGCATCCGCTTGTTCGTCTTTTTGTTCTTCGCTCTGCGCCGCCTGATAACTCAGGCGCCGGAACACGATGTCCACCAGACCGGAACTGATATAGAGCACGGCCCAGAGGGCGGCCAGCCGTACAGCTAAGGTGGTATAGGGCATTTCGCGGGCCAGACCGTAGGCGGCCACGCCAAGCACAACAATGCGCCGCAGCAGCTTCAGCAGCTCAAAAAGATCAGACGTGGCGGCGCGGGGCATGGGGTTTACCGTCTCACTTCTTCAAGGCTTCGGCAACTCTCGGTTGCTCGGAAGCAACGTTCGCCGCTGCGGTTAAAGCCGTCCAGCGCCGCAGATGTTCGGTGGTAAACCGCTCCAGACAGCCCATAAATCCCTGTCCCTTGCTGAGCCAGGCTACCGGCCGCTCCGCCGCCTTAACCACATTGAGAAGATAGCCCTGCCGCAGCGACTCGTCGAGCCGCGTGAAGCCAAGATGGGTAATTCCCAGATCCCGGAACAGGCGGCAGGCGAAGATCAGGTCTTCGTCGCGCACAGATGAGTTCTGGATCAGATGAACTTCATCGGGGTCAAGCGCGTCAATGAACTGTTTCATCAAAGCCCGGCGGTCGCTGTCGCCGACCGAACATCCGGGAGTATCAATCAGGATTACTTCGCAGGAAGCCAGCCGCGAGAGTGCCGCCGCCGCTTGCTCCGGTTGGAAGACAACTTCCAAGGGTGTGCCCGCGATGCGGGCAAAGGCGCGGATCTGCTCAATCGCCGCCATGCGATGAGTGTCCAGCGATATCAGGCCGATCTTGCGTTTGGCGTAGCCCAGGGGATCGGAAGCTAATTTCTGAATTAAGGTGGTCTTCCCCGCTCCGGGAGCGCCCACCAGCATCACCTTAAAAGGCGTCGAACGCTTCAACTGAAGTTGAGGGGCAGGCCGAACCGCTGTGGACAGCTTGGAAATCAGGTAGTTCTCGACGGCGGGGGCAGAGATCAGCTCTTCTGCGCCCAATCTGACCAGAGCATCCTGCGCCAGATCGGTAGCCCACTCCTTGTTGATGCCGGACTCTCCCATAGTCTCCCAAACCCGCACCAGTTCCCGAGGCATATTTGGCAAGTTGTTATACTTGATAAACTTGCCGATATCCATCAGGTCTTCGCGGAGCCGTTTGACTTCGCTATTCAGATTGCTCAGGTCCATGGATTCGCGTTCGGGGATCTCCTGAACAGGTGGCTTGGACAGGGTCTCCTGTAGAGTCTCAGCAAATTCGGGGCCACTGTGCAGGTCTGCTTTAACTTCTTCCGGACGGGCCGCCGTGACTTCAATCACTTCCTGCCGCGAGAAGCCCAGTACGCCGTCCGATTTAACCTTCTCCGATTTGATGATTAAGGCATCCTCGCCCAAGGCTTCCTTAACCTTGGCCAGAGCTTCTTTCATGGTCGGCGCGGTGAACTTTTGAGTCTTCATGGTCGCTTATCCTTCAAGGTTGACCATACCCATGGGAAAAATCTTCGTGGCAGGCGGCAATTCCCCGATCGAGAGCACGATCAGGTTGGGAATTTCCGGCTCGATCATCCGGCGGACGAAACTGCGTACTCCCGGCGCTGTAACCAGTATGGGCTGGAAGCCGCGCGCCAGCATGGTTTTGGACAGATCCCGCAGTTTATCGGCCAATTTATGAGCTATAGCACCTGGTAGTGCGAACTCCGTGCCTTCTTTTGCGGAGGTCCGTAAACCGTCGGCAATCATCTGCTCCAGCTTGGGATCCACCGTCAGCGCCGTCAGCTTGCCGGGCTCATCTTCATAGCGGTGAGCGATCGCCGCGGAGAGCGCAACCCGCACCGCCTCGGTCAGATAATCGGTGTCCTTGGTGATTGGCGCGTAGTCGGCAAGGGTTTCCAGTATGGTGACCATATCCCGGATCGGCAGGCCTTCCCGCAGCAGATTCTGCAGGACCTTCTGAATCTGTCCGATTCCGAGCTGACCCGGCACCAGTTCCTCGACTACTGTCTTGTGCGTCCTCTTCACCGCGTCGATCAGCTCCTGCACGGCGTCGCGGGACATCAGGCGGAAGCCTTCCTTCTTCAGGATCTCGGAGAGATGCGTGCAGACCACGGCGGCGGGTTCAATCACCGTGTAACCGGAGGTCTGAGCGCGCTCCTTGTCATGGCGCGGAATCCAGATGGCGGGCAGATCGAAGCTCGGTTCGCGGGTGGGAACGCCTTCGATGCGCGGCGCGCCATCGCCCGGAGTCAAAGCCAGCAGCATGTTCGGGCGCAGTTCGCTGCGTCCCACTTCGGTGCCACGGATCTTCATCACATACAGATTCGGCGCAAGCTGGGTGTTGTCACGGATGCGTACGGGCGGAATTACCTGCCCGGTCTGCATGGCAAATTGCCGCCGCAGACTGGTGATGCGGTCCAGAAGGTCTCCGCCCGGGCCGCCTTCCACCAGCGGAATCAGGCCGTAGCCGATTTCGATTTCCAAAGGATCCACCAGCACAAAGTCCTCCACACGCTCGGGCTTCTTCTTGGCGGCGGCTTCGGCCTGCTCGGCCTCGGCTTGGGCGGGCGCGGGATGCTTCGCCGCTTCGGCGGAGAGCCGCGCAAGAGCAAACAGGGAGGCGGACAGGATCAAGAACGGGATGGTAGGCATGCCGGGCGTGATGGCAAAGAAGGCCAGCACACCGGACGCCACGTAGATCGCGCGGGGATAGGATAGAAGCTGAGAAGCAATTTCACGCCCGAGATTATTCTCGGAGGCGGCACGGGCTACGGTAATACCGGCGGCAACAGAGGTAATCAGCGCCGGAATCTGCGAAACCAGGCCGTCACCTACCGTCAGCGTGGTAAACGTCTGCAGCGCCTGCGCGAAACCCATCTTCATCTGGAACATGCCAATGGCAAATCCGCCGAAAATGTTGATGCCGACAATCAGCAGGCCGGCCACGGCGTCTCCGCGCACAAACTTGGACGCGCCGTCCATCGCGCCGTAGAAGTCGGCTTCGCGGTGAATCTTGTCGCGGCGGCGGCGGGCTTCGCGCTCATCGATCAGGCCCTGATTCAGATCGGCGTCAATCGCCATCTGCTTGCCGGGCATGGCATCGAGGGTAAACCGCGCGGCAACTTCCGCAATACGTCCCGAGCCCTTGGTGATCACCACAAGGTTAATCACCACCAGCACGAGGAAGATGATGATACCGACAACGTAGTTGCCCTTGATCACAAAACTGCCGAACGCCTGAATGATTTCGCCACCATACCCCTGGCCGAGAATCTGCCGGGTGGTAGCCACGTTCATGGCAAGGCGAAACAGCGTCGTCACCAGCAGCAGGCCGGGAAATACGGAGAACTCCAGCGGCTCCTTGACATACAGAGCCGTCAGCAGAATCGAGAGCGAGAGGGCGATGGACAGGGCCAGGCAAATATCAATCAGAAAGGTGGGAATGGGAATCACCATCACCACGATAATCGCTACCAGGGCCAGCGCCATCCCGATATCGCTGTGGGACAGGAGGCTCTTCATTGCCGAACCGTTGCTCTTGGTTCCCGGCATCATGACTTTCGGTTTTGCCGCGCCCATATCTTATCAGGCCACTCCGAAGAATTTACGTTTCAGACGATACACGTAAGCCAGCACTTCCGCCACCGCTTTGTAAAGATCCGCGGGGATCTCGTCGCCGATTTCCACCGCCTTGTACAGGGCCCGGGCCAGCGGCGGGTTTTCGATCACCGGAATATCATGCTCCCGGGCAATCTGCTTGATGCGTTCCGCCACCTTGCGCGCGCCCTTTGCCACGACGATCGGCGCGTTGCCCTTGGTTCGGTCATATTTCAGCGCAACCGCCAAGTGAATCGGGTTCGCCAGCACCACATCCGCCTCCGGCACCTTCTGCATCATCCGCCGGTAAGCGTTCTTGAACATGGTCTCGCGGATCTTGCCCTTGACCTTCGGATCACCATCACTCTGCCTCGCCTCTTCCTTCACCTCTTCCTTGGTCATTTTCAAGGACTTTTCGAACTCGAAGCGGTTATAGATATAGTCGAGGATGCCGATAACTATGAGCGAGAGCGACACGACCAGAAACAGCCGCACCACTGTCTTCCCCACAATGATCCCCAAGTTCTCGACGGGAATGCGCGAGAGATTGTAGATGGTGCCGTACTGCGATGCAATCGTCAGGTAAACCACGCCGCCGATCACCGCAAGCTTCAGCAGACTTTTGCCCAGTTCCACCAGCGAGCGCATGGTGAACAGCCGCTGGAATCCGGAAATCGGATTGATGCGCGAGAACTTCGGATAGGCGTTCTTGCCGGTGATCTTGAAACCCACCTGCCCGACGTTGACCGCCACACCCGCCACCATGATGCCGAGAAAAATCGGCGCAACCAGGAAGGCGACGGCCTTCATCCCCATCCACATGTACACCGGCAGGGAACCCGTCGTGATCTCCATCGTCCCCATATGGCGGAAGAGGCTGATCATGATCTGCTTCAGTCCCGCCGTAAGCTGACCGCCGAACCAGAGCAGCATCAGAGACGATACCACCAGCACAACGGCTGAATTCAGCTCCATGCTCCGCGCGACATTCCCCTCTTCCCGCGCTTTTGCACGGCGCCGGGGTGTCGGCGCTTCGGTTTTGGATGGATCTTGAAAACTCATGGCCCCGTCAGCAACTTCAGAAACGCCGGCGCCTGATGCACGTAGTCGCCAAACTGCGTGGTGAAGATCGACACCACCACGCCCAGCGTCATGGAAACCATCATCAGGGTAATCGCGATCTTCAGCGGGAAGCCGATTACGAACACGTTAAGCGTTGGCGCAACGCGTGTGAGAATCCCCAGCCCCACGTCGGTCAGCAGCAGCGTCACCATCAGTGGAGCCGCCAGCCGGATACCGTCCACCATCACATCCTTGATCGAGAGCATGGTCCAGTCGAAGAGGCGCGAATCCACGGTCAGCTTGCCGATGGGAATAACGTGGAAGCTGTCGCACACCGCTTTCAGCATCGCGTGGTGGCCGTTGATCGCCAGAAATACCAGCATCGCCGTCAGATTGTACATCTGCGTAATCACCGTGCTCTGCGCCTCGGTGTTGGGGTCAATCGAAGAGACCACCGAAAAGCCCGCCTGGAACCCAATGAGCTGCCCGGCAATGTCCACCGCGTAAAACAGAAACTGCCCCGCGAATCCGATCAACATTCCGCACACGGTTTCCCGGAAGGCCAGCATGAAGAAGTCGAGAATCGTTCCGCTGGGCGCGGGCATGGAGCCCGAAAGAGTCGGCACCAGCAGCAGGGCGATGGCCCCCGCCAACCCCGCCTTGAGCATGGCCGGGATGGCCGAATGGGAAAACAGCGGCAAAACCGCCAGCGCGCCCGCGATGCGGATGAAGACAAGAACAAAGAACTCGATCTGGTGGATGTCAATCGGCATGGCAAGGACGCGTCGGATTCGCGCTACTCCTGACTCGCATAGCCGTTGACCTGCTCCGGCAATTCGTCGGCGAGGCGAGTCTCCAACTCTGCATAGGATTCCGTGGTCAGGTCGCACAGTTTCAGTGTCGCTTCCTGCACTGGCCAGTTTGCCCCACCCCCCTGTCCGATTCCCAGATGGCGCACTAACGCATCCGCCGTGCCCACAATCGCCGCCACAGAGCGGTATTCGGGAGCCTCCAGCGGGCGATGATGATAGCCCACCGCCTCCAGCAGGATCTCCGGCAGATTCCAGTAGACCGCCAGGTGATGACCGATCTCGGCATGGTTGACGCCCAGCACGGTATTCTCCGCGTTGCGCATGGTCATTTCCGGGTCATCCAGCAGCTCCACCACGCGCACGAATTCGGGGTGCAGATAGCGGTCTACCACCACCTTGCCCATGTCATGAATCAGCCCTGCGGTGAAAGCGATTTCCGCATCGACCAGTTTCACTTTCTGCGCAATGATGCGCGAGGTTGCCGCCACCGCCACGGAATGCTTCCAGAATTCTTCCCGGTTGAAGCTCCCCACCGCGCCTTTGCGGTCGAACAGATCCGAGACCGCGCCCGAGAGCACAATGCTCCTCAGGTTCGACACTCCAAGAATCATGACGGCATGCTGAATGCTGGTGACTTCGCGGCGCACGCCGAAGAACGATGAATTGACCAGCCGCAGCACCCGGGTCGCCAAAGACATGTCCCGCTCCACCAGCCGGGCAAGATCGCCTGCCGAAGTCGTGGGCTTCTCGCCCAGCTCCAGCAGTTTCACCGCCACGTCGGGCAGCGTCGGCAGCGCCGTGATGTTGCGCAGCACCGTTGCCACGCGTTCACGCTCGTTCATCGGGACACCTGCGGGATGATTTCGAAACAGTAGCGGAAAAAGTCGGTGACCTTGGACGCCATCCACGGAATCGTCAAGAGCAGCACAAACGCCGTGACGACGATCTTCGGGATAAAGGACAGCGTCATTTCATTGATTTGCGTTACCGCCTGAAAGATGGAGATTCCCACGCCGACCACGAGGCCCGCAATGAGTAACGGCGCGCTGACCATCAGCGCGGTGGTAAGCGCCTGGCTGGTCAAATAGAGGGCAAGTTCCTGAGTCACGGCTGATCTTTCAGTGAAAACTTTTGACGAGGGATTCGACGACAAGGTACCAGCCGTCCACCATCACGAACAGCAGAATCTTGAAGGGAAGGCTGACGGTTACCGGCGGCAGCATCATCATGCCCATGGCGAGCAGAATCGAGGATACGACCATGTCGATAATCAGGAAGGGAAGGTAGAGCACAAAGCCGATCTGGAAAGCGATCCGCAGCTCGCTGATCACAAAGGCCGGCACCAGCACGCCGAGGCTGATATCCGCCTGGCTGGCCGGGCGCGGCTGACCCGACAGATTGACGAACAGCGCAAGGTCGCGCTCCCGCACCTGCCGCAGCATAAAATCCTTGAAGGGTTGCGTGGCGTTGGCCAGCGCGGTTTTTTGATCGATCGTCTTCGCCATGTACGGCTTCAGCGCGTTGTCGTTCACCGCGTTCAGCGTCGGCTGCATGACAAAGAACGTCAGTACCAGCGCGAGGGCCACCACAAGCTGCGCCGGCGGCACCTGCTGCGTGCCCATCGCCTGCCGCAGGAAATGCAGCACGATGAGAATCCGCGTGAAGCTGGTCATCATCAGCACCAGCGACGGTGCCAGGGCCAGCAGCGTCATCAGCCCGACGATTTGCAGCGTCGGCACCACGTCGCCCGGATCCTGCCCCTGCGACACCTTCAAGGTCATGCTGGGTATCGTCTGCGCTGCGGCAACATGCAGCGTGCACAGCAATCCAGCGGCGATTCCGAATATCCTGACAAGCATTTTCTTCACGATTCCGCCCTGCGCAAGAGGTCCTGAAAGCTGGTGATGGTCCGTTTCGGCTTCGTCAGCGCCCCGATCAATTTCTCTTTTTCCGCAGGATCCGAAATCTCCATCAGCGTGGACATCGTGCGGTCGGTGGTGCCGATCAGCAACACATGGCTGCCGACTTCCAGCACGTACACCTGCCGCTTCGGCCCCAAAGCGCGAATGCCCAGCAGCCGCCAGCCCTCCGTGCCCCCGTCGGCGCGCGGCCCGGCCAGATTGAAACGCTTGACCAGATAGGCCAAACCGAAGATCAGCCCCAGAATGCCCGCCAGGGCGGCAATCGTTTTAAGAAGTTGCAGCAGCATGCTTAGTTGGAACGGCCTCGCGAATACTCCGCCGGCGTTACCAGCTCCGTGATGCGGATGGCGAAATTCTCATCGACCACCACCACTTCGCCGCGGGCGAACATCTTGCCGTTTACCAGCAGATCCACCGGCTCGCCGGACAGCTTGTCCAGTTCCACAATCGAACCCGGCGCCAGTTTGACGATGTCGCGGATGAGCATGGCGGTGCGCCCCAGCTCGATGGAAATCGGCAGTTCGATGTCGAGCACCAATCCCATCTCTTTCTGCGCTTCCGCGAACGACCCGTCGTCTCCCGTCGGAATGCTGATCTCCGGCGTCTCGGTGTGAACATTGGATTCGGGAAAACACGTTTCGAAGAATTCACCCGAAACGATGCGATACATGACGTGCTGCGGCGCCAGCCCGATTTCCATCCGGTTGGAAATCCATCCGGTGCCCACGAAGTCCGCCGGAGTCAGGTCCACCAGCGTAACCTTGACCTCTTCGAACGCCACGCGGTGCCCGATCTCAAGGCTGAGTTCGGAACAGAAGGCGGCCATGACTTCCTTGAACAGGTCGCGCATGGGTTCGAGATGCTCTTCATAGGAAAAGGTAGCCTTGCCGTCTCCCATCAGCAGCAGGTCGGCGATGATTCCCGCGCTCTCCTTGGAAAGCACGAACAGGGTGCGGCCCGGTCCGCCCTCGGTGGCGGTCAGCGCCGCCAGCACGACCTCGCCCGGCAGGGTGCTCTTCATATCCTTGAACTCGAAGGCCTCCGGCCCGCGAGTGCTGACCGGGACCTGCCGCTCGAGGAAGGAAGCCAGGGACTGCTCGAAGATGGAGCGGAACTTTTCTTCCGTTTCGCCGACCTTCCGATCCAGTGTATCGTTGAACAGCACGTTATCCAAGGTTCAGTTCCTCCATTTCGGAAACGCGGCGCACGATGCGCACGGCTTTTCTCGCTTTGCTCACCCCGGGCTCGCCCCAGAATTTTGTCTTACCGTTTACGATGATTTTCAGGCACTCGTCGCTGCGCTCGTCCATGCGCACAACGTCGCCGACTCTCAGCTTCGCCAGATCCTTCATGTGCAGTTTCGCCGACCCCAGACGCACTTCAATCGGCAGCTTGGAAAGCTGGATCCGCGTGCGCAGGCTTTCGTTTTCCCTCGAGGTCAGCCGCTTGGTCGCCACATTCGACCAGCTCGTGGACAGGTTCTGAATCAGCGGATCGAGCACGAAGTACGGGAAGCAGAGGTTCATGGGGAAGGTCATGTCCCGGATAATAATCTCGAAGGACACCACCGCCGCCGTCTCCGACGCGGGCGCGATCTGCACGAATTGCGGATTGGACTCGAAAGATTCGATATACAGGTTCAGGCGGTAAATGTGCCGCCAGGCATCGGTGAGAATACTGATGCCCGACTCCACCATCTTGCGCAGAATGTTCTGTTCGATAATGGTCAATTCGCGGATATTCCCCACGCGGTTGCCGCTGCCGCCCAACAGGCGGTCCACCACCGTCAGCGCAAACTGCGGCGATATCTCCATGATCGCCGCGCCCTTGAGGTTCTTTGACGCCATGATGTAGATGCACGACGGCACCGACAGCGACAGCATGTACTCGGAATAGGTGGCCTGATCGATCGACAGCAGATTGATGTCCACGAGGGTGCGCAACATTCCCGAAAGGTACGTGCCGAAGGCGCGGGAGAACGAATCGTGAATCGTGCGCAGCGCCCGGAGCTGGTCTTTGGAAATGCGATCCGGATGCTTGAAGTCGTAGAGATGGATCGGCCGGTCCTTGGACTCCGCCACGGGCGTCGAGGACTGGGTCGTCACCACGCTCTTCAACAGCGCATCAATCTCTTCTTGGGTGAGGATTTTACTCATGGCTTCTTATTGCAGAACGTAACTGCTGAAGACGACATTATCCACCTTGATCTTGCGGAGTTCGCGGTTGGTCGCCTCTTTGATCTCCGCCCGCAGAGTGTCGCGGTAGGAAATGCGCGACAGCTCATCCATGTGCTTTGAAGACAACAGGGAAATCAAGGCATCGCGGATCAGCGGCTTGAACTTCTCGATGGACTTTTCCGCTTCGGGCGCCGTGGTTTGAAGACCAAGGCTGACCACGAGGTAGCGCCGTCCGCCGGTCTCGGCGGGATTGACGACGATCTCATCGAGCATGATCACGCTCATTTCGGAGTCGCTTTCCTTTGACGGCTCAGGCTTCTTTTCTTCCACCTTGGAGTTGCCCGCCGCGGCGTTTTGAAAGAGGAAAGTCTTCTGCAGAAAATAGGATCCCGCGATCTGGATCAACAGCACGGCGGCGATGATCCCGATCTTCGTCATCAGACCGGATGATTTCGACGCTGCAGCCGATTCGTCGGCGGCCTGCGCGGTTTCCGTTGCCTCGGATTTTTTAGCCACGTAAAATCCTTCCCGTGAGGTGTCATGACCGGTCACACACGGCGGCGATCAATAGCCGCCGGTGCGCCCAGAGTCAGCACAAAAGCTGTGCGATGTTTGAATGTGTTTTGCAGCGAGAATAGTCGTCGAGCGCCGCACCGGGGGAGGCACGGCATGAGAGTGTGAGGGCGGAGAGGAGAAGAAAGACGTGAGAACCTGGTGACAGCAGGCAGGCCCGGCGGGGCCGCGTACAGCGGCCCCGCCGGCCTTTGGAGTTTACCGCTTGAGCTGCGTCACTTCGTTCAGCAGTGAGTCTGCAACACTGATCACCCTCGCGCTCGCCTGAAATCCGCGCTGCGCGATAATCATGTCCGTAAATTCTTTGGCCAAGTCCACGTTCGACATTTCCAGATAGCCGGAATAGACCTGGTTCACATTGCCGCTCAGTCCGATCATGGGATCGCCGGAGTTTACTGTCGCCCCATAGACGTTCTGACCGGCGAGCTGCAAGCCCGACGGGTTGGCGAACCGCGCCAGGGCAATCTGGCCCAGAGTCCGCGTGATGCCGTTGGAGTAGCTGCCCGAAATCTTGCCCGTGGTGTCCACCGTAAAGTCCTGCAACACGCCCATGCCGTGGCCGTCCTGGTTCAGCGCGATGGTCGTGCTGGGGGAGGCGAACTGCGTAATGCCGTCGAACGTTCCCACAGTGCCGCCGTTCAGATTGATGACCATGCCCTGCGCTTCCGGCGGCGTAAAGGTCAGCGGGCCGCCTTCGAAAGCCTGCAGCGAACCGTCCGTATTGAAACGCACCTGGCCGGAGCTGCCCGTCAGGCGGTTGTTGATCGAGTCGATGGCGCCGTCATCCACCACCGAGTTCCAGTTCCAGACGTTGGTCTGAGTCACATCCTGCGTAAACGTGAGTTCCACACGATGCTTCTCCCCGCGGCTGTCATACACGTCAATCGAGGTCGAGTGCGTTCCGGTGGAACCGGCCTCGGTGTTGACGAACGTCGGCAGCACCATCGCCGAGGCGGACGCGCCGCCGTCAGTAAACGACATGGAAATCGTCGTCAGACTGGTGCCGCTCAGGTTGTCGCGCAGAATCAGCTTGCCCGAGGCGTCAAGGCTTACGGTGGCGCCGGTCTGCGCGGAGCTGTCATAACCGGCCACGGAATTGATCCGGTTCATCACGTCGCCCAGCGTCACGCCGTCGTTGGTCGCGCCATAGGTGAAGGTCACACTTACCGCCGTACCCGTGCGGTTGGTGCCGGTAATCGTGATGACGTCGCCGTCATCCAGCGGAGCGGTCACCTGATCGAGATTATTGAGCGCCGATGCCGCCGTCGCCGGAACGCCGTCTTCCGCGAACGCGATGGAGGCATTAAAGGTCCGCTTCGTCGAGGCCTTGGCGTCGAGGTTACAGAAGTATTTGATCGACGTTGTCGCGCGGGCCGGGTCCTTCTCGCCGAACGGCAGTTTCAGCGGTTCGACGGTCGAGGAGTTGACCATCACGCCATTCTTGTCGGCCAGTTTGCCCAGCACGTGATACCGGCCGCCCGAGGCCAGCAGATCGCCGTTGGCATCTACCTGAAAACCGCCGGCGCGTGTGTAAAACTTGGAGCTGCCATCGCCCACCACAAAGAAGCCGTCGCCCTGAATCGCCAGGTCCGTCCGGTTTCCGGTGTTTTCGAAATTGCCCTGCTTGAACATGCGGTCGATGGATCCGATGCGCATACCCAGACCGACTTCAATTCCGTTCTTGCCGCCACGATTGTCGGACGGTGCATCCGCGCCCTGCAGCAACTGGGAAAAACCGGTGGCAAACGATACGCGGCTGCCCTTGAAACCGATGGTGTTGACGTTGGCGATGTTGTCGCCGATAACGTCCATCAGGGTCTGGTGATTCGAGAGACCCGAGACGGCACTGAACAAAGATGGCATCATAATGCAATTTCCTCCGCGGGCTTCAGTCGATCCACCCGCTTTGGGCCTCCTACACGAGGTCCGGCCCGTTTAGTTAAACGATGACTGCGCTGTCTATCTGCGTAAAAACATTTCCGTTGGTGGCGGCCCCATCCACGGCGGTAACGACCGTCCGGTTGGGCACGCTGACGATAAACGCGAGATTGTCCATGACGACCAGGGACTCGCGCGCCCCTTTTTGCGCCGCCTGATTGACGCCGTGCTGCAGACGCTCCATCTGCGGCGCGGTGAGGTGAATACTCCGTGTCATCAACCGCGACTGTGCGTGAGCCGAAAACGTCAGCGGCTCGCCCGTGGCCAGTTTGTCGCGGAAAATATCGCCGAACTCCGGCCCTTGCCTGGTCTCGGAGACGCCCGGAGCGGGAGTCCGCCGCGCCGGATCGATTCCCTGCGCTCCCGGCAGCGGCGGCAGCCGTTTGATCGCGTCGATCATCGCTATCCTCTCTTCGACGCGTTATCGCTGCCGGATTCGCTGATCGAAATCACCTGGCCCAGCATCACGGTCATTCCGCCCACGGTCAACACGGCGTTGCCGTTTTCATAGCGCACCGACGACACCCGGCCTTCCACGAAGGTCGATGCCTTTACGTCGGCGCCGTCCGCGCCCTTGGCGCTGATGGTGTAGGTGTAATTGCCTGCCGACACGCGGTGGCCGTTGCTGTCCACGCCGTCCCATTCCACCGTATGGTCGCCCGCAGCTTGGGGATTGACGTTCAGTGTCCGCACCGTTTTTCCGTCACTGTCCTTGATCTCAATCTTAATCTCGGTGGCCGGACTGGGCAGCGTATAGCTCAGTCCTGCGCTGCCCGACGCGCCCAGCGCAACCTGGTCCAGGTCCGCGCGCACCGTCTTGCCGATCAGCGACGACGCCATGGTGTTGTTGAAGGTCTGAGCCAGCAGAATATTCGCTTGCAGCGTCTGGTCCGCCGTCTGCCCCATCTTCTGCAGTTCCTGCAAGGAGCTGAACTGCGCGAGCTGGCTGGCAAATTCCTGTCCCTGCAACGGATTCATCGGATCCTGTGCCTTGAGTTGCGCAGTAAGCATCTGCAGAAAATCCGCCTGCCCCATGGTCTCGGATCGGGAGCCGATCATATCCGCGGGCGGCGTTGCAGAGCCGGAAGTGACAGAATCAACGGGCATGGCGATTAACCCAGGTCAAACAGTTTAAGAAACGGAACGGACGCCTGGTGGCTGTTCAAGTAACGATAAAGTGCGTAGGTGGTCTTTTCCACCGGAACAACGATTCGGCAACGGCGACACGCAAGGCGGTGCTCATGCCGGCCATTCAGATTCCGACCGCTGAAAACGGTTTCGAAATCCTGCGATCCGCACTTGCAGATCAGTTTGGGGGTAAAGCTCTTCTGATTCATGGCACTTAGACTTGGGCAAAGTCCGGGCCAGTCGAAAGCCACCCGTTAACCTTCCCTAAACATTCACTTTAAGTTCTACCACCTAAAAAACAAGGGGCAATTGCCTTGCCCCTCGCGGAAAAACTTGCCTTAGGCAACCCATTCCCTGTCGGCCAAAGCCGGTGCCCGCTGCGGGGCCTCCTCCTCGGTCTCCAGTTCCATATCCATGTTCGTACCCGTAGCCGCTTCGGAATTCGCCTTACGTCCGTGCTGGGAATGCTCGCGCTCTTGCGTCTGCGTGGTCGGCTCATGGCTCATCGCCTCGCCACGGACCTTGACTTCAAACCGCTCCATCTTCAGGCCCAGATCGGCAAAGATCCGCTCCATTGCCGGACGTCCCTCCTCCAGCGCGTCCGCCACGTCCTTTCGCCCGGACTGAATGCGGATTTCCACGTCGGAGTTTTTGGCGCTGATCCGGAAGGCGAGCGGCCCTAAAGCTTCGTGATTCCACTTGAACACCGCTTCCTTCGATCCATCCAGCGTGGTGCGCGTCCCTTGCAGACTCTTACTCACCATCGCCTGCAAGTCCTTGATCTGCTCAAGGGTGAACACCGCACGCGGCAGCGGTGAACTGACGGCGGCATCCCCGGCGACTTCCCGCGCGAATTCCTTGCCCGGAGTTACGGCCTGCGGTGTGCTCTGCGACGGCTCGTCCGTCTTCACATGCGGTACGTCTGCCGGTTTCTCGCTTACGGCGCGAACCGGCTCAGGAGATTGGGTCTGCTTCTGGGATTGATCCGGCGTATGGGAGGAGAAGCCGTTGTCCGCCTTGGCATCGGTGTGCTGCTCCCGCCTGACCATATCTGAAGCCGTTGCCGGCTCGCCGCTCCGCGTGTCAGCGCGCGTTCCGTGCCCTTCCACGGCCTTAACGGCCCCTTGTTGCACAGTATCGGTTGCCGGAGCCCGCGACACGTCCTCCACGTGTAGCGGATGGGCTTCCTTGTGCACCTTCACTCCCCAAAAGGAGCGCGGCATCACGTCGGCGGCTGGCCGCAACGTTTCCCCATCATTCAATCGGTCATCCTTCCGAGAAGGGGTCTCAGTCCCGCCGAGCCGTTCCGATTGAATGGGATCCGTCTTTGCCGGTGCGCTTTGTACCGTCGTTCGCGGTGAAGTCTTCGTCGCGCTCTTTTTGCCCTGCACCGGCGTTGTGGCCTCCTCCATAGGCTTGCTGGGCATGATAATGGGCTGAACCGGCTTTGCCACCTGCACGGGCTGCGCCACCGGTGCCGGCTGCCCCGCTGCCTGCATCGGCTGCGCTGCCGGGACGGCGTGTATGACGGGTGCCGCAGGGGCTGTGCCACGGACGGGCTGCATAGGTGTCGCTGCGATCTTCTCCGCCGGTGTCGTTGGTGCTGCAACACGTATGGGCTGTGCCGCCCGTGTGGCGGCGCGCGTAGGCTTTGCCTCAAGTGGTGCGGCGCGTACAGATTGCAGGGTTGGTACGGTACCCTTCTCGGGTTGCGAAGGTACCGGCGCAGGTGCCGCAACCGCACGAGGCTGTGCCTTGACCGGAACCGGAGCGGCCGCCGGAGTCTTGTTGACCGCAATATGTTTCTGCCAGAAGGTCTGGATCTCCCGCATCGCGTTCGCCATCGGCTGCGAAAACCGCTCTATCGGTTTGCTGAGAGGTTTACTGCCGGGCAATTCAGGCATCCTCGGTACGCTGGCAGAGACGCGCTCCACGGTGACGTTCTTTGGGCTCTCGGCACGCGCCGTGGTTATCGTGCCTTTCGTTTCTACGTCTGCCGGTCTGCTCACGGGTGTTGGAACGGAACCCACTGCCGCCTTTTCCTGTTTCGATACAGGAGCTGAGGTAGCGAAAGTTGGAGGTGAAGCTGGGGATGAAGCTGAAGGTGAAGTTGGCGCAGTCGTCGCCGGCGTGCTGATCGGATCCTTTGCCGCTGTTTGCGCCCGCCTTGCCAAGTCCGGTGCAGGCAACACGCTGTCCCGACGGCCCTCCGGCCGCACGGACGGTGGTACCATCTCCTGCCGGACAGGCTTCACGGTAATCACCGGATTTTCACCCTTCGCCGGCGGCGGACACACAAGCCTGCTCCCGCTTGCCGCGGAAGGCTCGGGCCTGACACTTGCCACCACTGGCCTGGGCTGCGCCGGCAATACCTGCGGCACCATCACGACCATTTGCTCCAACCCGGGTTGCGGTGCCGGTTTATCCTTGCCGGAGACCGCCACGGTCCGCGCCCTCTGCGGCGTCGCCGTTGTCGTCTTTTCCTTGGGCCGTTCATTCGTATCTGCGGTGAGGATTTGCTTCGGCGCGGGATGAACGGTTTTGGGGAGCAATCCTGCCGTGATGTCGCGCAGAATCTGGACAAATCCCTTCGTGGGTTTCTCTGCACTGCTCTGCGCAGGCGCCGCAACAGCGGCCGTCTTCTTTGAGAACAGTTGCCAGAGCGACGTTACTTTCATGGCTTCCCTCGCGTTGCCGTGGCCATCTGAGTCATCCGCAGCGCCACTCGCGCCGCCTGATCCGCAGGCAAGGCCGCCAGCATTTTACCCGCATTGCGGTCCTTCATGATCATCACCAGGGCGACGATCTGCTCCACACTCAATTCCGATGCTATGGAAGCGGCCTCATCGGGTTTGACCGATTCGAGCAGCTTCGCCAACTTGGCCATTTCTTTGCTATCCCCGCCCGTGACCGCCGCTGCAACGCTGCTGCCCGTATCCGCGGTGCCTTCCTTGCTGTCTTTGCTCGCCACCGGCGTGGAATCCACAGAAGACAATTGCTTCTCCCCTTCCGGCGGAGGCGGCAAGGCCTGCGGCGGCTCGCCGGCAAGTGAAGCGGCAACCGGCGCCTGCTCATGGACGGCCTGCGCGCTGTCCTTTGCCGCCGGAGTCGCGCTCGCCGCCGGTTCATGATGAGCTTCGGCGTCCGTCTTGACAGCGTCCGAATGGGTGGTGCTATCGCTTCCGCTCTGGTGCTCGATCTTCGCCGTATCCACACGCGCACCCATTTTCGGCTGCGTCATTCTCAGAAAGAAGAACATGCTTACGTTGATGACGGCAAAACTGGCCACTACGAGTCCCACAAGCTTCACATACTTATTCATTGACATGTCTCCTCCGGCTGGGAATTGCGCGATCCGACTTCGTCGAGCACTTTCGCCTCGTCCAGCAGATTTTCACGCGTCCATTCATCGACCTTCTTCTCACGCAACATTTCCAGAATTCGTGTGTCCCGCCGCGCTTCGGTGTAACGGTGCCGCGCCTGTTCCAGCGCCTGTTCTTGGGTCTGCACCCGGGTCTGCTGAAAGTCCACCACGCGGCCAATCCGCTGCATGTAACGGGTACTGATGCCCTGCGACCACGCAGAGAACGGCTGCTCGCGCACGCTGCGCGTGTCGCGGATCTGCATCTCCCGCTCCGTCTGGAAAAGTTCCAACCGCGCCTGCTCATCCTGCAATTTCTGCTGCTCCCGGCCAAATTCTCCTAAACGCAGCTTCTCGCGGGCTTCCCGCAGCGCCAGCACCTTTTGCAGGCGAAACGTAAACTTCTTCATGCTTTTCCCGTCAACGCGCTTACGGCCTGAATCGTCGCCGGCAGCGGTGCGACCTCATCCATCTTCTGCTTCAGAAATGCGTTGATCAGCGGCATGCGCTCGATGGACCGGTCCACCTCGGGCCGTGATCCCCGCGCATAGGCTCCGATGGAAATCAAATCTTCCGCCTCGGCATACACCGCCATCCACTCCTTCAATTGCCCTGCCGCATCTCCGTGGACCTTGCTCGTCACATCCGGCATCACACGGCTGATGCTCGAAAGCACATCAATCGCCGGATAATGGTGCCGCGCGGCAATTTTCCTCGACAGCACAATGTGGCCGTCAAGAATACTGCGCACCGCATCGGCAACCGGCTCGGTCTGGTCGTCGCCTTCCACCAGCACCGTATACAAACCGGTGACGCTGCCGGTTTCGCCGTTGCCGGCCCGCTCCAGAAGCTTAGGCAGCGTGGCAAATACCGATGGCGGATACCCGCGTGTGGCCGGTGGCTCTCCCAAAGACAATCCCACTTCCCGCAGTGCGTGGCAGACGCGCGTAATGCTGTCGATCAACAGTAACACCCGCAGCCCCTGATCCCGGAAATACTCGGCAATGGTGGTGGCGGTCATCGTCCCCTTCACCCGCAAGAGCGGCCAGCGGTCTGAAGTCTCGGCGACCACCACGGTCTTCTTCATGCCGCCAGGTCCCAGATACTTCTCGATAAAATCCTTGACCTCCCGGCCGCGCTCGCCGATCAGCCCGATCACTACCACGTCCGCTTCGGTAAATTTGGACATCATGCCCAGCAGCACGCTCTTCCCCACTCCGCTCCCGGCAAAGATGCCTACCCGCTGGCCCTCGCCCAAAGTAAGCAACCCGTCAATCGCCCGCACTCCCACCGAGAGCGGCCGCGTGACGCGCCGCCGTTTGAGCGGATGCGGAGCCGCCGCATACAGAGGACGGTAGTCACTGGTCACAATCGGCGCACCGCTGTCTAAAGGCTCGCCCAAACCGTTGATCACCCGTCCCAGCAAGCTTTTGGACACCGGAACCGACAGTGCGCGTCCCTGTGCTTCCACTTCCGCGCCCGGGGCAAGACCATCCAGGTCTTCCAGCGCCATCAGCAGAGTCGTGTGGCCGTTGAACCCCACCACCTCCGCCAGGCGCGTGTGATCGCCGGAGCGGATCGTGCACAGTTCGCCCATCGTGGCCCGTGGTCCCTGGGCTTCAATCACCAATCCCCGCACACGCTGCACCCGCCCCAGTGTGCGGTAGGGCGAGGCCTTCAACAGGGATTTGCGCGACATTTCCAGCAACGTCATAGCGCTCATGCCCGCGCCGCGGCGTTCGGATTCATCTTTGTCCGCAGCGTCGCCAACTGGCTGACAATCCGCGCGTCCAGCACGCCCCGCTCCGTCTCTATGACACAACTGCCTCGGTCCAGTGCCTTGTCCGCACGCAATTCAAGCTTGGCTTGACTGCTGAGCAGCGCTTCAAGGTCCTTCTGCACCGTCTTCAGGTAACCGAAATCCTCCGGATTCACCTTCAGCTCAATCTGGCTGCAATCCAGCACCTGTTCGAGCGCCATGCGCGCAATGTCCGCCACGGCTTCCGGTTTGGTCTCCACTTCATGTCCAAGAATCTTCTCCGCCAGCAGAAAGGCAAGTTCGATGCTGTTCTTCTCTGCCTGGGCCGCCATCTCCAGTTTTTCGGCCTGCACCACCCGCGCGTATTCTGTCAGCAGTTCGAGTCCCCGCTTGAACTCCGCGCCCGCCTCCGAACGCCCCTGCTTCAAGCCCGCCTCGTACTGCTTCTGCGATTCGTGGCGCTGCGCCTCGCTCAGCCGTTGCCGTTCAGCCGCCAGCAACTGCTCGACTCGCGTGTTGAACTCTTGCTCATTGATCCTCTGAACGGCGGCCTGATCCTCATCGGTGATCATGTCACGGTAGTAGTTCGCCGGACGGCGATCAAAGGAACGGAAGGTCGCCGCTTTCAAGTGCGACGCCTCGCGGGCAGGGATAATGCGCTGCTTTTTTGTCTGCATGGACTATTCCACCATCTCTTCGGCCTTCGCGCCGCCGACGATCACCACCTGTCCCGCTTCCTCAAGGTTGCGGATAATATCCACGATGCGCTGCTGGGCGTCTTCCACGTCCTTGAGCCGCACCGGGCCCATGTACTCGATTTCTTCCATGATCATCTGTGACGCGCGCTGCGAAAGATTCGACGTGACACGCCGCTTGACGTCCGGACTGACGTGCTTCAGGGCCAGCGCCAGTTCCTTGTTGTCCACTTCCTTCAGCACACGCTGAATCGAGCGGTCGTCGAGGTTGGTAATATCTTCGAACACGAACATCAAATTCTTGATCCCTGTCGCCAGTTCCGGAGCCTGCTCATTGATCTTCGCCAGAATCGAGCGCTCCGCCGACTGGCCGATCATGTTCAGGATTTCCGCCGCCGCCCGCACACCGCCCAGTTTGCTGGCCGATTGCGAGAAGTCGATCCGTGACTCCAGCACCGCTTCCACCGATGCAATCGTCTCCGGCGCCACGCGCTCCATATTGGCGAAGCGCAGCATCACGTCGGCCTGCAATTCGGGAGGCAGGTCCGCCAGAATCGTCGCGCTCTGGGTCGGGCTGAGCTGCGTCAGCACGAAGGC
This sequence comes from bacterium, assembly GCA_036504735.1. Classification (NCBI taxonomy): domain Bacteria; species bacterium. Next base: position 157,056 of record DASXUQ010000010.1, on the reverse strand, counting down.
GATCGTCTGCGGATGCTCCTTCTGGATAAACGCGAGAAGCTGGTTGGCATCCACATTCTTCAGAATGTTGAAACCCTTGACCTTCATCATGCGTTCGATCCGGCGCAGGATTTCCACCGCCTTCTCTTCGCCCAGTGATTTCCTCAGAACCTCTTCCGCGTAGTTCAGTCCGCCCACCGCCACGAAATCCTGAGCCTTCATCATCTGATAGAACTCATCGATCACTTCGTGCACGGTCTCCGAGTCCACGTTCTTGAGGCCCACCACTTCGCGGGTGATTTCCTCAACCTCCTCTTCCTGGAGGCTCTTGTATATCGAGGACGATGCCTCTGAACCGACGGAGATCAGCAGCACAGCGGCCTTTTGAATGGCGGTAAGGCGCCTACCGGGAGAGCTTTTCGGGGGACTCATCTAAAATCCAGCTTCTAAGGATTTGTGTTGCGTTGTCGGGTTTCTGAACAATGTAATCGGTGGTTCGCCGCAGCAGCTCTTGATACTTCAACGTTTCCACGCTGGGTGAGGCGTCTTCGAGCACCACGGTCTGGTTGGGCTGATGGAAGACCACCTTCGTCCCGCCTTCCTCGCCCTTTCCGTTGCCCGTCGCCGCGCGGAGCTGCTGTGCTGCCGCGCTGGCTTCTGCGGCCACGGCCCCCGGAGTTCCCGGAGGCAGCGCCGCCCCGCCTTCAGCCAGCATGTAGGGTGTCTGCCCGGCGGCGAGAGCCATCTGCGCCTGCATGCTTCCCGGAAGCGGCGGGACACTCTTGCCAATGCGGTTGATCAGCGAGCGAATCAGCAGGAACAGGCCAATCAGCGCGATGCCCAGCAGAATCTTCTCAATCAGCTTCGGCCAGGGCGGTATCACCGTACGCTTGGGCGGCGCATTTTCTTCCTGTGCGAAGGGGAAGGAGATCACGGTCAATTCGTCGCCGCGCTTGCGGTCTACGCCAATTGCCGCCGAGATCAGAGAGCGAAACTTCTCGATCTCCTGCGGGCTGCGTTCCACGTAGTCGCGCTGTTCAACCCCCTTGGCGTCCTTCGATACTTTATAGTTTCCATCCACCAGCACGGACGCAGACAGCTTTTCGATGTTGCCGACTTCCGGCACGTACTTTTCAACCGTATGCGGCACCTGATAGTTGGTGACGCTGCGTTCACTGGTCTGATTGCCGGCTCCCGCATCCGCCTTGCCGGAACTCTCCTGCCGCTCTTCGCTCAGGGTCGCCGTGCGGTCAGGATTGTAATCATCCGTAGTCCGTTCCACGCGGTTCCAGTTCAGCTTGGCGGTGACTTTCACCTGCGACTTGCCTGCGCCCAGCGTGTTTTCCAGCAGCGTCATCGCCTTCTGTTCCAATTCCGCTTCCACGCTGTGCTGCACGTCGAGCTGCGTCGAGGACAATCCCGCCATATCGTTGCGCGCGGTCTTGCCCGAAAGCAGCGTCCCCCGGGTATCCACAATCGTAATATTCGCCGCGTCCAGGCCTTCCACCGAATACGCCGTCATGTAGGCGATGCTCTGCGCCTGTTGCGGCGAGAGCGCTGCTCCCGGCTTCAGTTGCAGCACAATCGAGGCTGTCGCGGGCTTCTGGTCCTCTTTGAAGAGCCGGCTGCTCGGCAGCACGAGATGCACACGCGCCGTTTCCACCGCGTCCAGTTCCTGAATCGTCCGCGCCAGTTCGCCTTCCATCGCGCGGTGATAGTTCATCTGCTGCACGAAGTCCGTCATGCCCAGCATCGGCTTGTCGAAAAGTTCGTAGCCGATCTCTCCCGAGCGCGGCAGTCCCTGTCCGGCAAATTCCAGCCGCAGTTCGCTGACCTTCTCCTGCGGGACTTTGATGGTCGAGCCGTCGCTACCGACTTCGTACGGAGTCTTCTTTTCGCGCAGCTTATCGAGGATCTGTCCCGCGTCCTTGCTGTTCAACCCGGTATAAAGCGTCGAGTATACGGGACGCGTGGTATAGGATACCGCGCCCGCGACAATCGCGATCACGACGCCCAGCGCCAGCACAAGTCCCGCGCGCTGCCCCAGGGTCAGCCGCTGCCACAAATCTATAAATGGTCGAAAGAGTGTTGCCATATGGATTTTGTCGTAGGGGCGGGTCTAAGACCCGCCCGCCCTTATCAATGCGTGGTCCTGCGGTCAGGCCTAAACTGAAATGTGCGACAGTTCCTTGTAGCCTTCGAGCAGTTTGTTGCGGATCTCGATCAGCAGCGACAGCGAAATTCCCGCTTCTTCCGAAGCGGCCATCACCTCGTGCACGTCGGTGATCTGCCCGGTGGCAAACTGCAAGGTCTTCTCAGCGGACACGTTCTGCATCTCATTCACGCCGGAGACGAACGACTTCAGCGTCTCGCCGAAGCTCCCGTTCTGCGCCGCCGGAGTCTTCTGCTGCACGTCGGGCAGAGCGGTGGGGAATTTGGGCAGCGCGGGTAAGCGGTCGATGGAAGGCATAATCAGACCCTCAGATCTATGTGTTTCCCGAGTTCGCCTTCAGGATCCCCGCCGAAGGCCGCATCACTCATCCAGCGTTTCTCATCCAGCAGCCGCGCGAGCTTTTCCTGCGCGGTGAGAGTCTCTTCCGGAGCGGGCTTGGCGCTGTGCGCCGGGGTCTTTGCGCCGGCAGGCTGAATAGACGGCATCAAGGGGGGATAACCTTCGATTCTCATTTACAGTTCCAGAGCTTTTTTCATCATTCCCTTGGTCGCGTTGAAGGCCGTAACGTTGGCCTCGAACGCCCGCGACGCGCTGATCAGATCCGTCATCTCTTCGACGATATCCACATTCGGCATTTTCACCACGCCGTTCTCGTCCGCGTCAGGATTGTTCGGATCATACACCTCGCGGAACTGCGACATGTCTTTGCCGACGCTCGCCTTCACTCCGGTGAAGCTGCTCAAAGCCCGTTCCGAGTCTTCGCCCGGCATGTGGCTTTGGTGTTCGCGGGACAGTTTGTTGTTGGAGTGGACTTGCGCGTCAAGGTCGAGCGCGAATTGCCGGTCGCAGGAAAGCGTGGTCTGCTGGCGGCGGTAGGGACCGCCTTCTTTGGTGTGAGTCGTTTCGGCGTTGGCGATGTTCTCGGCGATGGCGTTCATCCGTTTGCGCTGGGCGGTAAGGCCGCTGGCACTGGTGTCCATCCCGGAAAAAAGTGGCGTAATATCCATCCGATATGCTCCTCGCCGTTTTTGGCTCTAAGCATAAACACAATTATCGTGCCTTTGCCACCCGAACTTTAATCCTGAAATCAACCGCCATATAAATCAATTACATAGAGCATGCGCCGCCACCCCCACCTTCTCCCATCGGTACAAATTTCCCGCACCTCAAGGTAAGAAGTTCTTGCCCATCCCCTGCAACATGTCCTGCTCCCTGTCATAACAAACCCGCTATCCTCCGCCGTAACAAAAACAATGCCCGGCGAGAAAGCGCCGGGCATCAAGGAATGCTCTTGATTATTCACTGCTCCCCCTTTCCCTATTTCATGGGGAAACGGGCCGGGGGATGGGGGTCTACCCGCTCACGAACCCATTCCCGTGTAGGGGCGGGTTAAGCAGAAGAATGCCACACCTTAGAGAATGCACCACGCGCAACCCGCCCGCTATGATCCCGGCAATAGGCAACACGGGAGGGTTGCGGCAGACCTTACCCCTCCCCTACACCGGTCAGAGCAAGGGTATCGCCTCCGCCGTAGGGGTTAGGGGGTCTGTGTTCCCCCCACTTTTGTGGGGGGATTCAGGGGGGTGGCCGAAGGGCCATGTCGTGCCCGTCTTCCGTGAACGCGGGGTGGCCGAAACCCCATCTCCTGCCCGTCTTTAATTCAGCCTTTTCTTACATCCCAAAGCAGCGCTCTCTCAATTCTCGCCACCGCCCTTTTCACCTTCGTGTCCCGCAGGATCGCCACGTGGATCATGGCTCCTTCCATCGCGTACATCAGCGCTTCCGCCAGCGCCGCCTTGTTATGCTCCCCCAGCACATTCTCTTCTACACCCCAGGCCAGCGTCTGATGGAGCCAGACAAAGAACCCTGACTTCGCTCCGATGTACCGTGCGCGGCGCTGATCGTCTTCCATGGTATGCAGTCTGTCTAAGAAATAGAACTCCACCAGCCGCGGATTGCGCTCCCAAAAGCTCAGGTAGTCAATCAGAAAGCGGTGCAGCGCAGCGACCGCATCATCCTGCTCATCTGCGCTGCTCATAAACACATCCAGCGGCTCAAACATCCGGTCGCAGACCGAGGACAAAATATCCGCCTTGTCCGGAAAGTACCGGTACATCAGCGCCGGGCTGACCCCCGACCGCTTTGCGATGTCCACAATCACCGCCCCTTCATACCCCTTCTCCAAAAACTCCTTCTCCGCCGCATCCAGCAATTCCCGAATCCGCTCTTCCCCTCGCTTCCATTTCCTCGCCATTATGCCCTCCTTATCCCACTTGCTTGTATGTTCAAATATACAACACACATCCCCCAAAATCAATATGCAACATCCTTCGCACCCTACGTCAGGCCTTGGCAGCCATGTATCCAGCACGGACCCTAGCGGCGGCCTCCGGCCGTCAGCGCCGCCGATCATCGCCGCGCGGGGTGTCCCTACCCCGCGCGCTCCTATTGTCCTACTTCCGGCGGCCTCCCGGCCGCCTCTTTCTCGCCTTCCCCTCACGATCATCCCGCTCCTCCCCACCCGCACCATCCCCTAAACATTGTCATCCAGAAGCCGTCTTCGGCTGAAGGACCTCGGGCGACTTTTATGATGCCACGGGCATCGCCGGAGGGGCGGATCTAAGATCCGCCCACCATCAAAGCAGAGACCCAGATTCCCCCAAATCCCCAACTCCCGCAGATAATTCAATCTGCATCAAATTCAGTCAACATGCAAGACCCATCCGCCCCCGAGTCTCAAGTCTCAAGTCTCTGGTCTCAAGTTTTCCTCAAAACCACCCTTCCAGCTAAAACTCGTCACTCCCCTGCATTTCAAAACTTTACCCCCATCCCGCCCGTCCCCTCCCGCCTGCAAAACTTCTGACACCCGTCACTTTCCCGTCCCACCTCTAACCTCAACCTCCTCAACCCCTTGGATAATCCTTACTACAATGTCCCACAAGTCCACAACCCCACTTCGCACCATTAATCACATTTGCGACCCGAATTCCCATTTGGGCCTTTAAGAGAAAAGGCGCACCCCAAGGCGCGCCCTTTCTCAAGTCTCAAGTCTCGAGTCTCGAGTCTTAGTTCAGATTGATCCCTTCCGCCCGGTACTCCCGCAGTTTGTTGCGGAGCGTCCGGATAGAGATTCCCAGGGCTTCAGCCGTCTTCGTGCGGTTGTTCTCGTTGAACTGCAAGGCCCGGAAAATCGCGGCCTTTTCGATCTCCCGCAGGGTAGCGGCGTCGCCGTCGCTCAGAGTGCCCGGCTGCGCGGAGGTCTGCACCGGCTGATGGTCGAGTTCTCCGAGGAACAGATGCTTGGGGCTAATCAACGGCTCGTTGCACATGATCACCGCGCGCTCCATCTTATGCTGGAGTTCGCGCACGTTGCCCGGCCAGCCGTATTGAATAAGCTGCTCCATGGCATTGTCCTGAATGCCGCGAATGTCCTTGCTGTACTCGCCTGCATAACGCTGCATGAAATGCCCCGCCAAAAGCGGTGTGTCTTCCTTGCGTTCGCGCAGCGGCGGCAGATGAATCGGACAGACATTCAGCCGGTGATATAAATCCTCGCGGAACGTCTTCTCGACAATCTCCTTCTTCAGATCACGGTTGGTGGTGGCCACGATCCGGATGTCGATCTTGATCGTCTCCCGTCCGCCCACCTTCTCGAACTCCCGCTCCTGCAACACCCGCAGCAGCTTGGCCTGCATGCCCACACTCATCTCGCTGATTTCGTCCAAGAGCAGTGTGCCGCCGTTGGCCAGGGCAAAGCGGCCTTCCACGGTCTTGATCGCCCCCGTAAAAGCCCCTTTTTCGTGGCCGAACAGCTCCGATTCCATCAGGGTCTCAGGCATGGCCGCGCAGTTCACCTTGATAAACGGTCCGTTGCGCCGCGGGCTGTTCATGTGAATCTCCCGCGCCACCAGTTCCTTGCCCGTTCCGCTCTCGCCGGTAATCAGCACCGTCGCCTTGGTCGGAGCAATCGCCTGCAACTGTTCGAACACCGAAATCATGCACGGCGCCGCGCCGATAATATGGTCGAACTGGGACTTAGAGCCCAATTCCCGTTTCAGAGTATAGTTCTCGTTGCGCAGTTTGCGGGTCTCAAGGATCTTCTGCACCCGGATCAGCAGGGTCTCCTGCGGAAACGGCTTCTCCAGAAAATCATGTGCCCCGTCCTTGATGGCGGTCACCGCATCGGCAATCGTACCGTAGGCGGTCATCATCACCACGTCCATCGAGGGATAGCGTTCCTTCACCGTCTTCAAAAGCGTCAAGCCCGACATCTTGGGCATCCGCAAATCACTGATCAGAATATCAAAGGGCTCTTCCTTGGCGATGAAATCCAAAGCCGAATGCCCGTCTTCACAAGTCTCAACTACAAAATTACGCCGGCGCAGGGTTTCTGCCACCCAATCACGAATGTGAAACTCATCATCTACTACCAGAATGCGAGCCTTGGCCATATTGCCTCTCCTTATTTCTCAGAGTGCCAATGACAAGAGCAACATGTACTGCAAAAATCAGGACACTTTCTCATGGAAAACGTATAGCGTTTCCATGAGGACTTTAGTTGGGAACTTAACCCTTGTTTACATTGTACTATCTGCCTATGCCTCTGGGGAGGCACGTGTTATGTCAAATAAGTCTATAAACATAAGATTCTGAAAAGATTAGAGCACTCTCTTTTAAGTGGCGCTAATATACGCAATGCTGATTCGATTGTCAAGAAGTTTTTGCCCCGGTAAGGAATGCCACACCAGCGCGATCTTTTTCCGAGCCGTCTTGATTATCTACGGATTTTTTGGTAAATTGATGGGATAAGTAAGGTACAGAAATATATGGAACTACCGCACATACGCATTACTGGGGCTCGCGAGCATAACCTCAAAAACATTGATGTCATTCTTCCCAGAAATAATCTGATCGTCATTACGGGGATTTCGGGATCTGGAAAGTCCTCTCTGGCTTTTGATACCTTGTACGCGGAAGGTCAGCGCCGTTACGTCGAGTCTCTTTCTGCCTACGCCCGGCAATTTTTGGGTCTGATGGAAAAGCCGGACGTGGACTCGATTGAAGGCTTGTCTCCGGCGATCTCCATCCAGCAGAAAGCCGGCGTACGCAATCCACGCTCTACTGTCGGCACCGTTACCGAAATTTACGATTACCTGCGGCTGCTCTTTGCGCGCATCGGACAGCCTCATTGTCCTCAATGTGGCAAGCCCATTCAGCGGCAGAGTGCGCAGGAAATTGTCGATGCCCTTTTGAATCTGCCCAACGGCACCAAGGTCGAACTGCTTTCGCCCGTGGTGTTCGGACGCAAAGGTGAATATAAAGATCTGCTCGAGAACGTGCGCAAGGATGGCTTCGTGCGCGTGCGCGTGGACGGTGTCGTGCGTCCCCTTGATGAAGACATCACTATTGATAAGAAGCGGCGGCACACCATCGAAGTCGTCGTCGACCGTCTGGTGATTAAGGACGGCTTGCGCTCGCGTCTCACCGATTCGGTGGAAACCGCATTGCGCCTGTCCAGTGGAATGCTCACCGCGCTGCTGGACGGCACAAAGGAGCAGGTCTACAGCGAGCGATTCGCCTGCACCGACTGCAATATCTCCATCAGCGAAGTCGAACCGCGCCTTTTCTCCTTCAACAGCCCCTTCGGCGCCTGCCCGACCTGCACAGGTCTGGGCTTCAAGCTGGAAATCGACCCCGACCGCATCGTTCCCAATCCCGATCTTTCCGTGAGCGACGGCGCGATTGCCAGCGTGGGCAATGCCACCGACGGCTGGACATGGGGCATGATTGATGCCGTTGCCGAGACTTACAAGTTCCGCCTTGATGTCCCTTGGCGCAAGATGAAACCCGAAGCGCAGAAGATCCTGCTTTACGGAACCGGCGCCAAAAAGATCGATGTGGTCTACGAATCCGCCACGGCCCGCTTCGAACACAGCGCCCGCTGGGAAGGCATCATTCCCAACCTCATGCGCCGCTACCGCCAGACGTCCTCGACGCAGGTGCGGGAGTGGATCGAAGAGTTTATGGGCAATGTCCCTTGCCCTGACTGCAAAGGCACGCGCCTCAAGCCCGAAGCGCGCGCGGTGCTCATTCAGGATCACAACATTGCGCAGGTGACGGACTTCTCCATTCGCGACGCCTTTGCCTTCTTCAATTCGCTGGCGCTCTCCTCGCGCGATTCCATGATTGCCAAGCAGGTTCTGAAAGAGGTCCGCGCCCGGCTCACCTTTCTGCTGAATGTCGGTCTCGATTACCTGACCTTGAGCCGCGCGGCGGGAACTCTTTCCGGCGGCGAAGCGCAGCGTATTCGTCTCGCCACGCAGATCGGCTCACAATTAACCGGCGTGCTTTACATTCTCGATGAACCGTCCATCGGTCTGCATCAGCGCGACAATGACCGCCTGATCCGTACACTCACTGAGTTGCGCGACATCGGCAACACTGTCGTCGTCGTTGAACATGACCGCGACACTATTCTCGCCGCCGATTACCTTGTAGACCTCGGCCCCGGCGCCGGACGCCACGGCGGTTATCTGGTTGCGGCAGGCACTCCGCAGCAGATCATGACCAAGGGCCAGTCCGTCACCGGCCGGTTCCTTGCGGGCAAGGATGTGATTGAGATTCCGCCCCAGAGACGTGAAGGCACGGGAAACAAGCTCACCATCAAGGGCGCGCGCGGCAACAACCTTAAGAACGTCACCGTCGACTTTCCGCTGGGAACATTTACGGTCGTGACGGGCGTCTCCGGCTCCGGCAAGTCTACACTGGTTAATGAGACCCTCTACCGTGCACTGGCACAGCGCTTCTATTCGGCCAATGAGCCACCGCTTCCCTACAGCGGCATCAGCGGCGTCGAGAACATCGACAAGATCATTGACATCGACCAGTCGCCCATCGGACGCACGCCGCGTTCCAATCCGGCAACATACACCGGCGTCTTTACCCCGATCCGTGATCTCTTCAGCCAGCTTCCCGAAGCCAAGATGCGCGGCTACAAGCCGGGCCGGTTCTCGTTCAATGTGAAGGGTGGACGCTGCGAGAACTGCGAAGGCGACGGCATCATAAAGATCGAGATGCACTTCCTGCCCGATGTCTACGTCCCCTGTGAAGTCTGCCACGGCCAGCGCTACAATCGCGAAACCCTTGAGGTGCGCTACAAAGGCAAGTCCATTGCCGAAGTGCTGGATATGACCGTTGCCGAGGCGCGGGAGTTCTTCGATGCCGTTCCATCCATTTCGCGCAAACTGTCTACACTCGAGGAGGTCGGTCTCGGTTACATTCATCTTGGCCAACAGGCCACTACGCTTTCCGGCGGTGAAGCCCAGAGAGTGAAACTGGCAACGGAACTCTCCCGCCAGTCCACCGGCCAGACCATGTATATTCTCGATGAGCCCACTACCGGTCTGCACTTCGCCGACATCCAGTTGCTGCTCAAGGTGCTGCACACGCTTGTGGAACGCGGCAACACCGTCGTCGTCATCGAGCACAATCTTGATGTCATCAAAACCGCCGATCACTTAATTGATCTCGGTCCCGAAGGCGGCGACGCAGGCGGTCTGATCATCGCCACCGGCACACCGGAAGAGGTCGCTCGCATCAAGGAAAGTCACACCGGACACTATTTGAAACGGCTGTTCGCGGAAAATGGCGGCGTCACTTCCAACGGCAAGAAGCCTGCGCGCGCATCCAATGGCAATTCTGCATCCGAGAGCGATTCGGCCAAGGCAGCTCTGCGGCGAACGAAAGTGCGTTCATGAAGCAACTTCTGGTTCTGTTGGTTGGGATGGTACTTTGGTCCACCGCCGCCCACGCTTTCGATGAGTCGCGGGCGCGCGCCGTCTTGGACACCTTAACGTCCAGAGCCTTTGAAGGCCGCCGCTCCGGCACTCCTGCACAGGCGGAAGCCGAATACTTTCTGGCATTGAGACTCAGCCAGAATCAGGTTTATCCCGGCAATGGAGACAGCTACTTTCAGGATGTCCCACTGCTGGTCACGCAGGAGAAATCCGCCAGCCTGTCGCTCGATCACTCGTACCTGGGCAAGGTGGATTTTCAACTCGGCGCGGATTTTACCGTCATCACTCACAGCGGCTCGGGTAGTGTTTCCGCACCGGTGGTGATCGTCGGCTACGGCTACAACCGTCCGGACAAGAACCGCAACGATTACGATTCGCTGGATGTCTCGCACAAAATCGTTCTGATCATCCGCGACACTCCCGACAGCCCGTACGATTTTTCCTCGGATATCAGCCGCCGCAAGACCATGACGTGGGCCAAGGAGCACGGCGCTGCGGCGATTCTATTCTATCAGGGTGAAAATCCCGTCAACGGCGCGGCCATTCCGGCGGACATTTATGATCCGCATCTTCCCATGATGTTTGTCGGCGACCGCATGCTGCGGCTGCTGCTTGACGGCACCGGCTACTCCGCCGAGACCTACAAGGACAAGCTGAAGAGCGCAGCGCTCCCGCTGGAAACCGGCAAGCGCGTGACCTTATCGGTGCAGGTGCGCAAACTGTCATCCGGTTATGCGCGCAATGTGCTCGGGTTTATCTACGGCTCCGATCCCACGCTACGCCATGAAGTGGTGGTCATTGGCGCGCATGCCGACCACATCGGCACCAACTCTCGTGGCGTGATGTATCCCGGCGCCGATGACAACGGATCCGGCACCGCCATCACCTCCGAACTGGCACGCACCTTTACCGAGCATCCGACCAAGCGCAGCCTTCTGATTCTGCACTTCACAGGAGAAGAGGACGGCCTGCTCGGCTCCGATTACTGGGTGCGCAATCCGACCATCCCCCTCGCCAATTTGGTGGGCATGGTGAATCTCGACATGGAAGGCATGGGCAAGGGCGACGTCGCCATGAACGGCGGCGAGACCTTCGGCAGCAATCTCTGGCAAGAATACACCGCCACGCTGGATTCCGCGAAGCTTTCGCATATCAAGATCCATCGCGAGGACGGCCACGGCGCCAGCGACTATGCCAGTTTCATGCATGCAGGTGTCCCGACGCTGGCCTTCTGGTCGCGCGGACCGCATCCCTTCTATCATCACTATGATGACGAAGCCCGCATGATTTCCGATTCCGCCCTGACCGCCGTCGGCAATCGTGCCGAAGACTTTGTCCGCTTTCTGGGCAATCACCCGGGGCGACTGGCCTCCGACGGTGATTCCCTGCGCATCATGGCGCGGCTCGCGCAGACGGTGGATTTCAACGGCTACCGTCTCGATCCCACGATCACGGTGCCGACCCTGAGCTGCCCCACGGCCCTGTGGCTTTCGGCCAGCGGTCTGAATTTCCCCGAAGCCGTGCGCCGCATCAGCGAGTTGCGCTACTATTGCGATCAGCACGACATCGCCGCCGCCAGTCTCAAAGATGCGTTGCAGGGCGACCGCGCGCTTCGCAAATCGCTTTTCGTGGGCATGGATGCCTATGACCTGAGCGTTCGCAGTGTCGCCGAAGCATCCACTCTCATTCGTCAGGGGCTTTCGGTGGTTACACTTGCTCCCGCCAGCCCGTCCGAGGCGGAGCGACTCGCCGGAAGTCCGATTGACAAGGCGCGCCAGAGTGGCGTCTACGCGCTGGTGCCCTTCGACTTCACCACCCATGACCGCGTCGCCAAGTGGAAGAAGCAGGCCATTGTCCTCAGCACCTTGAAAGACTTCGCCGCCGCTCCCGCCGCCATGCGCGAAGGACTGCTGTCCGGTGATGCATTGGTGGTGCTGGATGTCGGCGCGACGCCGACCAAAGAGCAATTGGATGCCATCCGCCCGGGGCGCGAGCGTAATATCCATCTGAGTTTTGCCGCCTTCCCCGCCGAGTTCCGCGAGGTCCGGGCCTGGCATGCGATGAAGGCGATGTATGATGCGGGACTGAACCGCGATGAAATTCTGCTTCTGACCGGCGGCAATTTGCGCAGATTTTTTGAACTGTAGGACCGGGGGAGGGATATACGATGACTGAGACACTGACACAAAAACTTCAGCGGGTGGATCCGGATTATTACGGCGCAGAGCGCGTCGCGAAGCTGGAGGCCCAGCTTGAACATATCCGCATACTCAAGCGCGAGCGCAACGCCGTGCTGCTGGCGCACAACTATCAACGCCCCGAAATTTTTGAAGTCGCCGATTTCACCGGCGACTCGCTGGGTCTTTCTCTGCAAGCCGCCGAAGTGCATGACGCTGAAGTGATCGTCTTCTGCGGCGTGCATTTCATGGCCGAGACCGCCAAGATCGTCAATCCCCAAAAGACGGTGCTGTTGCCCAATTTGGCAGCGGGCTGCTCTCTGGCCGATACCGCCACCGCTCCCGCCGTGGAAGACCGTATCCGCGAACTGAAGAAGGTCTACCCCGACCTCGGTGTGGTCACGTACGTCAACACCACCGCCGACGTCAAAGCACTATCGGATGCCTGCTGCACGTCTTCCAACGCCGTGAGCGTCGTGCGCGCCATGCCGCAGCGGCAGATTCTCTTCATTCCCGATCAGAACCTGGCCCGCCACGTGGCCACTCACGTTCCCGAGAAAACCATTATCGCCTGGGACGGCTTCTGCTACGTGCACCACCAGATTTCGCCGGACGTTATTCTCAAAATGCGCCGCGAGATCCCCGGCATCAAAGTGCTCGTCCATCCCGAATGCCGCGACGATGTGGTGAAGCTGGCCGACGCCGCACTCTCCACCTCCGGTATGATCGAGTACGCCCAGCAGAGCAACGCTGCCGAGTTCCTCGCCGTCACCGAATGCGGCCTGTCCGACATGCTGCAAATCGCCGTTCCCGAAAAGCATTTCTATCGCGCCTGCAAAATCTGCCGTTTCATGAAGGCCATCACGCTCGACAACGTCGAAGCGTCCCTTGAAAAGATGCAGTTCGAAATTACCCTCGATGAAGACGTCCGCCTCCGTGCCGGCCGTGCCATCCAACGTATGTTCGAACTCACCAGTTCCAAACGCGATAACCTTACGTTGCCCGCGGACGTCGCGGCAGAATAACCCATCCTCTCTAACGTACTTTAACCGGATCGGGAGTCCTTCCCTGTCCCTTATCCTACCACCCACACTTGGTCTCCACCATGACAGCTCCAAACTTCCGCATCGAAAAGGATTCGCTGGGCGAACTCCAAGTCCCTGCAGATGCCTACTACGGCGTGCAAACCGCGCGCGCGGTAGCCAATTTCCCGATCTCCGGCATCAAGCCTCACCCGATTTTTGTCCGCGCCTTTGTCACCATCAAGCGCTCTGCCGCCGTGGTGCATCGCGAACTCGGCCTGCTCTCTCCCGAGCGCGCCGACGCTATCATCAGGGCCTGTGATGAAATTCTGTCCGGCGAGTGGGCCGATCAGTTTGTCGTGGATGCCTATCAGGCGGGCGCGGGGACGTCCACCAACATGAACATGAATGAAGTCATCGCCAATCGCGCCATTGAACTGATGGGCGGCGTCCGCGGTGATTACACCAAGGTTCATCCCAACGACCATGTGAATATGGCGCAGAGCACCAACGATACCTATCCCGGCGCCATCCGCATCGGCGTGTCGATGAAGCACCCCGAGCTAATCAAATCCCTCGACGGCCTGATCGTTTCCTTCGAGAAGAAGGCCGCTGAATTCGACGACGTGATCAAGTCCGCGCGTACTCACTTGCAGGATGCCGTGCCGATCCGCCTCGGTCAGGAGTTCGGCGGCTGGGCTTCCATCATGTCACGCTGCCGCGCGCGCCTCAACGAAGCGGAACTCGGACTGCGCCAGCTCAACCTCGGCGCTACCGCCGCGGGTACGGGCATGAACGCCCATCCCAAGTACCGGTTCATGGTCGCGCAGGAAATCTCGCAGTTTACCGGCATCAAGTTCCAGCCCGCGCAGAATCTGTTTGAAGTCACGCAGAGCCTCGGCGACATGCTCTACTATTCCAGCGCCATGCGCCTGCTGTCCATCGAACTCTGCCGCATCGTCAATGACATCCGCCTGCTCTCCTGCGGCCCGCGCACCGGTCTGAATGAATTCGTTCTCCCGCCGGTTCAGCCGGGATCGTCCATCATGCCGGGCAAGGTCAATCCTTCCATGGCCGAAATGATGAATCAGGTCTGCTATCAGGTGATCGGCTTCGACACCACCGTGGCCTTCAGCGCTCAGGCCGGACAGATGGACCTGAACGTGATGATGCCCGTCATCAATTTCAATCTGCAGCAGGGCATGCACATCATGGCCAATGCTATTCGCATGTTCACCACCAAGTGCGTGGACGGCATCACCGTGGATCGCGACCGCTGCAAGTATTACTTCGAAGCATCCGTCGGCATGGCCACCATTCTCAATCCCTACATCGGCTACTCCAAGGCCGCGGAACTTGCCAAGCTGTCCGTCAAGACCGGCAAGACCATTGTGGATCTCATCCGCGAGCAGAAACTGCTCACCGAAGAGCAGCTCAAGGATATCCTCGATCCCATCAAGCTCACCGAGCCCGATCAGCAAACCTTCGGCAACAGCTAAACGCCTGAGTGGACCCGCAACTCACCACCCTGCAATATCTGATTCTGGCCTTCGGTGCGTTGCTGGGCTCAACCGTCTCCGGCGTGACCGGAGTCGGCGGCGGCATGGTCTTTCTCCCTTTCCTGGTGTTTACCGTGGGAGCGAAATATGCCGTGCCCTATCTGTCCATGCTGCTGCTCGTGGCCAATGTCTCCCGCGCCTGGTTCGCACATCAGGGCATTGACTGGAAGGTCTGGCGGCACTTCTGCCTCGGCGCGGTGCCCGGTGCCGCCCTTGGCGCGCTGCTTTACACGTACCTTCCGCCCTTCTGGATCACCAAGGCGCTGGGCGTCTATCTTATCGCCTACGTCATCTTGAGCTACACCAAGGCCACATGGCCGAAGGAAGCGACGCTCAAATCTATCAGCATTGTCGGCGTTCCCGCTGGGCTTGTGTCGGCCGTCGTCGGTGGCTCAGGCCCGGTGGTAGTGCCGTGGCTGCTTCGCTATGGCCTGATCAAGGAAACCTTTATCGGCACCGAAGCTGTCGGCGCCGCCGCCATTCATGTCGTGAAACTCGGCGTATGGGGCGGCACGGGGATGATCCGCACCAGCGACATTCTTCTCCTTCTCCCGCTTTCGGTGTTGATGATTGCCGGTTCGTGGGCCGGCACCGCCCTGGTTACACGCATGCCCGTTCGCCTGTTCCGCTCCATTCTGATTGTTGCGCTCGCGGTTATCGGTCTCCGTTTCCTCCTCTTCTGAGTCTACCCTTCCAGAACCTCCAAAAGAGATCTTTCCATGACGAACACACGCTGGCTCACTCTGTTGCTCCTTCTGCTGTGCAGCGGGGCGCTGCTCTCGCTTCAGGCTGCCGGAACGCGCACCATCGAAGGCGCTATCAATCCGCCGGCCGGTTTCACGCGTCTGCCGCTGGCCCCCGGATCGTTCCCTGCCGCCCTCCGGCAACTCGAACTCTCCGATCAAAAGGTGCTGCTCGCGGGCGACGGCAAGACGCCGATCTGCGACAGTGACCGCGTCGCCATCACCACCGTTTTGCCGTATAACAATACGCACGATGTGGGCGTGGATGGCATTGTCAGGCTGTGGGGTGAACATCTCTGGAAGACCCAGCCCAAGGGTGGTATTTCCTTCCCGCTGGATAATGGACAGATCGCCGAATGGAAAGACTGGCGCGACGGCCTGCGTCCCAAGAAGGCCGGTGGCCGTTACATTTTTACGCAGGTCACCACGCCCAATGGCAGCTACGCCAATTATCAGGATTTTCTCTCCTTTGTCGCCGAAGAGATGGGCGCCATTGCCCTCAAGCGCGAGAGCACTATTATCACCTATGACGATTCCCTTACCGTCGGCGATGTGATCATTGCTCTGCGCAAGGATACCGAAACCCGGCTCGGCGTGATCCTCGACGCCTGCAAGGGACCGCGCGGCGAAAAACTTTTCTTACTCGGCACCTGCGGCACGCCCAGCACCAATCTCTACGTGATGCGCCCCTATGCTCCCGTGCAGGGCGTCAATGAGTGGTTCACGCTGGAAGGCGCGCGCTGGGCTGTCGGCGAAGGAGACCGCACCGATCTGCGCCGGGTGATGCTGAAGTAATGAAGCCCTGGTTCCTCATCGGCCTGGGTGCATCGTTGCTCTACGGTGTCAGTGCGGTGCTCTTCAAGCTGCTCACCTCGGAAAAATATCTGAACGGCCATTCCGGCTGGGTGCTCGCGGGCATCGGCATGGGCATTGTCGTCTGCGGCTTCTTCGGCGTGCTGGTCTGGCCCGCCGCCGCGTCCAGCGGACAAATCGTCACACCCGTGCTCTGGGCCATTCCCATCGGTTTCCTGAATGGTTTCGCCACGCTGCTGATCCTCTACGCCATGCGTTCCCCCGGCACCAACATCAGCCAGCTCGTCCCCGTCTATAACACCAACACGCTGGTTGCCTTTTTGCTGGCCGTGATCTTCTTCAAGGAACTCCCCACCGGCGGCGACTTGGTCCGCAACCTCGGAGGCGCGCTTCTTATCGTTCTCGGCACCACCCTGATTGGCATGAGATGATAGCTTAGACGATACTTCCCGTTTTTGTATTGGCCGCGATTCACCGCGCCAAAGCCCCGGATCATCTCCGGGGCTTTGGCGTTAATAATGGACTGATTACGGATCGCTATGCTTTTGTGGCTATTCCTAAGCCAGCACGCGCCGTCGTGCTGGATTCTTGATTCTCGGTTTGCGCCACGGCGGAGCGTGGCGCCTAGTTCGGTGCGAGATGCAGCACGGGAAGGAGAGGGACCGCGCGGTATTCCCGCGCTGTCCCCCCGCCGAAGGCGGCCCCGTGATCCAACGCACTGCGTTGGGGTGCAAGGGTTACCCCTGCGGCTTGCGCTTCGCGGAAACTTTTCGTACTTTGGACTGTTCAAGTAGAACAGTCGAAAATGGAGTGCACATGGCCGTTCGGGCTCCCGCTCTTACCTCGGAAAAGGAAACCCTTATTTTGAACGCCGCCCAGCGGCGGTTTGCCGTGTATGGTCTGGCCAAGGTCACCATGGACGAAATTGCCACCGATATCGGCATGGGTAAGGCTTCTCTTTACTACTACTTCCCCACCAAGGAACATCTGTTCCGCAGCGTCATCGCCCGCGAACAGGCGGAGTTTATGCAGCGCCTCCAAACGGCTCTGGCCAAGGACATCCCGGCTTCCGAAAAACTGAGGAAATTCACCGAATTGCGCCTCGATTACTCGCGCAGCCTGCTGAATCTTCAGGTCTCCAACATGATGTCCTACCTCTTGACGAAGCCGGTAATCCACGACCTCTTCGAAACTTTTGCCTCCGAGGAGCAACGGCAGTTGACCGAAATCCTCCGCGAGGGCAAGCGCAACGGAGAATTCGACGTCAAATCTTCCGAGGCGCTCGCCACGTTGATGTTGCATGTCTTTCAGGGACTGCGCCTGCGGATCATGCGGGCCTCGCAGATTGCCGCACCGGCCGAGCCCGAATCCGAACAACTCGCCCGTGAGATGCGGCACGTTACCGAAGTCTTCCTGAACGGCATCCGCAAAACCAAAATCTCTCACCGAGCAGAAAGGGCCTAACAGGCATGGATCAGGAGTCCCGTAAGGACCAGACATTTGTCGCTCAAACCAACGGCGCCGAGGCCAACCCAGCCGACGCCAATGGCAGGTCACAGCGCGACGATGCGAACAACGGCAAGTCCGGTTCCTTCGCCCGCCGCTTGAAAGTCATCATCCCCGTGGTTATTGTCCTCGGCGCCATCGGCCTTTTCGCCTGGCGCTGGTATCTGGGCAATCGCGATTACGTGTCCACCGATGATGCCGCCGTCGATGCCGACCGCGTATCCGTCAGTTCCAAAGTCCTCGGCCGCATCGTGCAACTCAATGCCGATGAAGGCGATTCCGTCACCGCCGGACAAATCCTCGTGCAGCTCGACGCCAGCGACCTGCGCGCCCAACAGGCACAGGCGCATACCTCCCTCGACCTCGCGCAGGAAAATATCCGTCTGGCCCGCGTGAACGTCAGCAAAGCCGAGCAGGATTACCGCCGGGCACAGGCGCAATTCAAGGACAATGTCATTCCCGCTGAAACCCTTGACCATGCGCAGAAGGAATATGAAGCTTCACAGGCGCGTCTTGCGATTGCCGAAGCGCAAGTCGGCACGTCGCGCGCCCAAATCAGCGTCGTCGACACGTCCTTGCGCAACACCACCATTACCGCGCCCATGACCGGCGTCGTCTCCAAGCGCTGGGTGCTTCCCGGTGATGTCGTGCAGCCCGCGCAGCCGATCCTTACGCTCTACAACCTGCGTGATGTATGGATCACCGCCAATCTTGAAGAGACCAAACTGCGTTCGCTCAAGCTCGGAGACAATGTGGAGGTGCACATCGACGCCTATCCCAGTCTGCAGTTCACCGGGCATGTGACCCAGTTTGGCACCAACACCGCCGCGCAGTTCTCCCTGATTCCGCCCAACAACGCGTCCGGCAACTTCACCAAGGTCACTCAACGCGTACCCGTGAAAATCCGCCTTGAACAAATTCCGGTTACCGATGGCCGTCCCGTGCAGCTTCTGCCCGGCATGTCCGCTGAAGTCAAAGTGAAAGTGCGCTCGCAGTGAATCCGTTCTCGCATCACGCCGTTCGCGGCAAGCTTATCGGCCGCTTCGCCTCGCTGCATCATGAACACGAGTCCTACCGCTGGTGGGTGCTCGCCAACGTCATGATCGGCACCTTTATGGCCGTGCTCGATGCCACCATCGTCAACGTTGCCCTGCCCAAGCTCATGGGGACATTCGGCGTGAGCGTGGACAAAATCGAATGGGTCGTCACCGCCTACCTGCTCGTCTTCGCCGTGATGCTCCCCACCTCGGGCTGGGTAGCCGATCACTTTGGTTACAAGCGCACCTATTTTGCGTCGCTCTTCCTCTTTACCTTCGGGTCGTTTCTCTGCGGCCTGGCCTGGAATGAGGACGTGCTGATTATCTTCCGCATCATTCAGGGCGCGGGCGCCGGATTTCTGATGCCCGTCGGCATGGCCATCATCACCCGCGAATTCCCCGTCAAGCAGCGCGGCCTCGCGCTCGGCTTCTGGGCTATTTCCGCGGCGGCCTCTGTTTCGCTCGGCCCGCTCGTCGGCGGCTATCTCGTCGACAACATCAGTTGGAATGCCATCTTCGATGTCAACGTCCCCGTCGGCATCTTCGCCATGTTCGTGACGCTGGTCATTCAGCGCGAATACAAAACCGAGCACACCCGCTCCTTCGACTTCGTGGGCTTCATCTCCATGACCGTCTTTCTCTCCGCTCTGTTGCTCGCGCTTTCCGACGGCAATGCGGCGTGGAACACCGGCGGCTGGACCTCGCCCTTCATCCTGTCCTGCTTTGCGCTTTCGCTGCTCGGGCTGGTGGTCTTCATGTCTACGGAGTTGACGATCAAGCATCCGCTGATTGACCTCGGCCTGCTGAAGAACTTCAATTTCGCCGTCACCAATGCCATCCTCTTCATTTTCGGCCTTGGCATGTTCGGCAGCACCTTCCTGCTTCCGCTCTTTTTGCAGAACTCGCTCGGATACACCGCTTTGCAAACCGGCGCCATGTTCCTTCCCGTCGGCATTCTGCAAGCTTTTATGTCGCCTCTGGCCGGCGTGGTGTCGGACAAGCTCAGCCCCAAAATTCCCGCGGCCATCGGCATTCTGCTGCTCGGCATCAGCCTCTATTTCAACGGCTTTCTCTCCCTGTCCACAGAGCGCCACCACATCATGTGGCTGCTCGTCATTCGCGGCGTAGCGATGGGTCTGCTCTTTACGCCACTCAGCGCGTTGGCCTTAAGCGACATTCCCCGCGAGAAGATGGCGCAGGCTTCGGGGCTCTTCAACGTCATCCGCCAGATCGGCGGCAGCTTCGGTGTCGCCATCATGGGCACCATGCTCACCCGCCGCATGATCTATCACACCGCGATGTATGGACAGGCGGTCAATACGCATGATCCCCTCTTCCAGAGCCTCGTGCACGGCTTGCAGCAGTTTGCCCAGCAGGCGGTCGGCGGATCATCCGGCGTTGCCGCCATGCGCGCCAATGCACTCATCGCCTCGCATGTGGCGCAGCAGGCGTTCGTACAGGCCATCAATGACGATTTTCTCCTCGCCGCGGCAATCACCATGCTCGGTCTGATTCCCATTTTCCTGCTTCGCGGAAGCAAGAAGAAGGGCGGCGGCCATGCTCCCGCTCCTGTCGAATAGCGCCGCGCTCGCAGCCGGCAAGTTTCGAACCAATTTCTGGAATCCCGATGAATCGCTTCTATAAGTCTGTTCTCCTTCTGACATTTTTCTTCGGCTCGCTGAGCGTCCGCGCCGCCGACACTCTCACCGTGCAGGACGTCATGCAGCGCGCCCTGCAAAACCATCCGGCTGTGCAGCGTGCCCTTGAAGATGTCACCGCTGCCGAGGCCCGCGTTGGACAAAGCCGCAGCGCGCTCTATCCTACGGTGGATGGTGTTGCAAATTACGCCCGCATCGGTCCGGTGCCCTCCATTCCTTTCGGCAGTGCGGTCTTTGAGCTGGCCCCTGCCGACAATTACGATCTGCACATCACCGGACGCTACAACCTCTACGATTTCAAGCGCACAGCGACGCAGGTCGATCTGAGCCGCAGTCGTGTCGCGGTCACCGCCGACGCGGTCGATGCCGCTCGCAGCACTCTGGCTTATCAGGCGGCGCGCGCCTTCTATGGCGTCGTCTACTTTCAGCAGGCCCTTGCCGTGCAGGATCAGCAGATTGCCGCATTGAATGAGCATCATGACATCGCGCAGAAGCGCGTGCAAACCGGCGTCGCCACCAACCTCGACGTCTTAACCACCGATGTTCGTGTCGCCGCCGCACAAAATCAGCGGGTGGACTTACAGAACATGCTGGACAAGCAGATCACCGTTTTGCGCGAACTGCTCGGTCTTCCACCGCAAGCTCCCGTTACACTTCGCGGCACTCTGGAGCACACTCCGGTCACGGTCAACGAGGATTCCCTCATGTCCGTCGCCTATCGCCAGCGCACCGATCTGCAGATCGCGCGTGATGCCGAAGCTTCCGCGCGTATGCAGCAGCGTGTCACTTCCCTTTCCGATCTGCCCGCGCTCAATGCCTTCGCGCAATATGGCTTCAAGAATGGTTATGAGCCGCATTTGCATGAGTGGGTGAGCAACTGGGCCGTGGGCGGGCAGCTCGCCGTTCCGGTCTTCTCCGGCAAGCGCAAGGAATTCCACAAGCAGGAAGCCGACGCTAATCTGCGCTCGCAGCAGGAAAACACGCGCAACATCCAGCGCCAGATTCAGTCCGACATTGGCCGCGCCGTTGTGGACGTCAAGGCCGCGCAGAGCAAGATCGACATCGCTGCCGTCGGCATCGAACGCGCCCGCGCCGCCATTGCCGTCGCCCGTTCCGCCTATCAATATGGCACCATTACCAACGTCGACCTGCTCGATGCCGAGACCTCGCTGGCCCAAGCCAACCTCATCCAGTTGCAGGCGCTCTATTCTTATGAACTCGCCCGCTATAACCTCGAGCAGGCCATCGGCGTCAAAGTATGGGAACCCGCCGGACAATAATCCATTTCCGCGCATCACAGCCGCCAAACAAAGAAAGGGCACCCGCAGGGTCGCCCTTTCTTCATATCCCAACGCGCCGAAGGCGGCATGGGTGCAAGTGTCACGCCTGTCAGCGCAGCAGCATCGCCTTCTGCGTCAGCCGCACACCGCCGGCGGACAACACGAAGAAGTAGATTCCGCTGCCGCATTCGGAGCAGCCCCAGCGGATTGTGTACCGACCTGCCTGTGCCATTCCCTTCACCGGCGCATCCACCTCCCGGCCCAGCACATCGTACACCGTCAGCGTAACCCACGCGGCGCGCGGCACGGCATACGTCAACACCGTCGTGGCGTTGAACGGGTTCGGGAAGTTCGACGACAAACCGAACGCCGTCGGCAGCGCCGTTCCATTCGGATCGTCGGTCCGGAGGACCGCTCCCACTCCATGCAGCACTACGCGCAGCGGCTCACCCGCATCATGCGTGATAATCAGTGTGTCGCTCCACACGCCGGCGGTCGGCGCAAACACCAGAGACAACGTCCGTTCACCGCGCGCAGGCACTGTCGCCGGACGCGTGCTGTCCGCCACGGAGAACACCAAACCCGCCGCCAGCCGCAGGCTCTGAATCGCCGTCGGCCAGTATCCGCTGTCGGCAAGCTGAAGAGTTCGTACTCCCTGCTGACCGATCTCCACCGTATCGAAATTCACGCTCGTCGCCGATGCCGTCAGTGCAGGCACTCCACCCCGCCCATGCACCGGCATCCGGTTCGGACTGGTGTAATCACTGCTGTAAACAATCAGCGTATCCTCGAACAGCCGCGGTTCCGTCGGCGCAAACTGCACGCGCACCGGGTACCAGCGGTTAGGTCCCACCGTTCGCGGCCCGTGAAAATCCGTCGTGATGAAACCCGGAATATGCAGGGAATCCAGCACCAGATCCGCGCTGCCGGTGTTCCGAATCACGAACGCATCGTAAACCTCCGTCGAGCCTACGCGCGCCACGTCCAGGTCGAGGATCACCGGCGTAAAGACAATCCGGGACGCCATCACGTACACACGTCCGTTGGTGGTGTCTACCGCAGGCACCCCTTGATTCAGCGTGAATCCGGCAAACGTCAGCGCGCTGCAAGAATTATCCTGCGCCGCCCGTGCCGCGTGGAGCTGCAAAGACAGCATCGTGCCGTTTCCGCTGAGGGGCGCACTGCCCGAGGCATTCACCGTCAGCGAGCCGCTCGCGGGTGTCGCCGTTAGGTTCCAGGATTGCGGCACCAGTCCGCCCCGGATCACGTATGGCGCAACGGCGCTGAAGAGCGTCGAATCGAAGTGCACCGTAAACTGCAGCGACGTCACGTTGCGGCCGTTCAGATCATTTTCCACGCCCACCGGAATCACTATGTCCGAACCTGCAACCACGGATGTGTCCGGCATCCACACAAACGCCGGGTTGCCGTCAGGAGATGAACTCACATAAAATCCCGCGTACATCGTGTCCGCCGAGGCGCTGATGTGCCGCACCGAAACATGCGAGTCCGACAAATCGTACGCTTCGCTGCTGGGTGCGCTGTTCACGTTGAAAATATGATTTTCCAGCGCGCCCGGATACGGATCACCCGCGTCGCCCCGGCCCGCATTGTGTTCAAGATTCCAGAAGCCGTCCGCCTGCTCCAGCGCCACGTGGTAATGCCCCTGGTCCGTATAGCCGGGATACCACTGATGGTCGTTCCCGTACTGTTGATCATCCACGTGCCAGATCATCAGGCCGCCGGACGGCAATCCCCGGTCATAGCCTTCCTGCTGCCGGTTCTCCACCAGAAAATACTCGCTGCCCTGCTGGCCGTCCGTCCACATCCGGAAAATCTGCGGCGTCGCCTCCACGGACGGAATCGCCATGCGAGTCACGTTCGATGTCAGGTTCGTCGCGTTCACAAATCCCATGCGGATCCGGCTCCAAGCGTCGGGATGGGACGGCAGGCTGCCCATCCCGCCGTTCCACGACCCACCCGCCATCAGGCTCCAATTACCCACGCCTTCCGAATCATAGTCATAATCGTACAGGTCGGGCAATCCAAACACCGAATGCCCCATCTCGTGCGCGTACACGCCGCACGTCATATCGCCGGGCACATCCCAGTACTCCGGCTCCATCGAGTAGACATCCGCCGTTACGCCATCCACCTGCGGCGGATTCTGCATCTGCCACTTGTGGGACCAAATATCCGATCCGCGGCCCGTCCGCTCTGCGCCCGGTCCGGTGTGAATGATGAACAGCGCGTCCACATGGCCGTCGCCGTCATTGTCATATTGCGAAAAATCCACCAGCGGATCCACGAGGTTCACGGCGTCTTCCGCCAGCCGTTGCGCGTTCTGCGGATAACTTCCGAATCCGTTCTGTCCATCCACGTAATAGCTGTAGGTGTGCGGCGCCCGCTGCCATTCCAGCGCGCTGGGCATGTTGAGGGTCACCAGCGTCAGGTTGCCGTAGGAGACCTGCGAATAATAGTTGCGCAGCGTTCCCGTGTTCGCTCCAAACAACAGGCTGTCGAAACCGACCGGATCCGTATGCGCGCCATGATCGCTGAAATCCACGAGGATCGCGATCATATTAATATCCTCGTCGAGGGAACGCTGACGCAGCATATCCACCAGCGGACGGCGCGTCGGGGATTCCACCCCGCGGGACTGAATTTGCTGATAGTGCTGCAGGTAGTACGGCGCGGCCACTTCGTGGCTCCGGATTTTCTGCAACAGATCCGGATGCGGCGGCATAGCCGACACCGGCAAAACAGACGTAAGGCAAAACAGCAGGAGCACCGTCAAGGCGGTAGTGCAGGGTTTCACTGGAAGTTCACTCGCGTTAGAAAGGATCATTTTTCAAACAGGGGATTGCTGCTCACCGGCAGCGGTTCATGCGCCGTGTTGGCTTTGAATTCCATCTCTTCGATCAGAATCGACGGCGTCTCGATGCTCACCGGATATTGGACCTGCGGCAGCATTGTCGGCTGCAGCATGCCGTACACTTGTTCGTCTTTGCCCATCGCCGAAATGTCGCGCAGACTGCGGATCGTCACGTCATCGAAAATCAGACCGCGCACCGGCTCCATCCGCCCATCCTTCGCATACACCTTGTAGGCAATCAGCGGCTGCGTCATCAGCTTGGGCTTGTCCTGCGAATCGTCCATCCACGAGTACTCGTTGGAAATCCGCTCGTCTTCCAGCCGCGTGATCAGCAGTCCGTACTCGTTGCCCGAGTCTTTCGCCAGCCGCCGCAGTTTCTCCATCATCTGCGGCGCGGCCACGGGCTTATCCGTCTTCACAAACAAATTCGTCACCACCGGAATCGTCCACTGGTTGATCAGAGTTCGCGCGTGGCCGTTGGATTCCGGCGTCTTCTTCGTCGGCTGTCGCGTGCTGGGCAAGCTCACCAGCCGCCCTTCTTTCACCAGCGTCAGGGTGCGGCTGGGCACGCTCTCATCATCCACCACCTGATGCCCCAGCAGCCGGTGGCCTTTCCATTCGGCTGTCTTCGGATCATCCGTGATCGTCACAAAATCCGGCATCACCCGCCGGTTCATCCGCTCGGCTAATTTGCCCAGCGAAAAATACTGGCTCATCCAGTCTTCCGGTGTGAGCACGTCCCGCGCCAGCGTAAGCTGCTCCGCAAAGAGCTGCGAGATCACCTGCGCCGATGCGTAGTCCGTAAACAGCACCGGACCCGAGTATTCATCCAATGCCGGAGCGGCCACCGCTGCCGTCAACTCCTCCGACATCTTCTGCACGGCCTTCACCAGGTCTTCACCCTGCGGCGGATTTTCTCCGTCGCGCGTCACAAACCGGCGGAAGCTGCTGAGCCGCTGTCCGTCCTTCGCCTGTGCGGTCGCGGAAACTTCAATCTGTTGCTGAACCGCGCCCTTCATGTGGCGGCTTCCTTCGGAACTCAGATACCGCTTGGTCACCGCCGTCGCCGTATACGTCACCTTCCAATCCTGCAGCGCAGGATAGGCCCGCAAGGCTGCCGCCGCCTGCCGCACCGATGCCGCCCACGCCGCTGTGTCCGCCGTCAAGGCATACGGCTTGTCCATCACCTCCAGATGATCCGCCTTGCCGAAATCCCCGAGGGATTCCTGCGCCGGATGTGTCTGCAAAAAGGCCTTCTTGCGCGCCAGATTCTCCAGCGCGTCCTTGTAAGCCTTGTCCGTGGACAGCCAGATCTGATGCCGCAGCGCCTGGTAATCATCTTCCTCGGCCAGGTCATGGCGCATATTGTAGAGGTCGCCCCAGTCGCCGACAAAATTGGAATTGTCCAGCGCCGCGTCGCCGACCCGCAAATCAACGTACAGATAGCGATCCTTCGACCGCTGCGATTCCACCAGCGCACCGTAGCGCGCGCCGATCTCCACGCGCTCGTTGTCCTCAATCCGGTAGCTGAGGAAGTACGGGCGCGACATCTTCTCGATCACCAGCCGGTTCACAGAGCGGTCCAGTTCATCCTGCATCGCCTTGAAGACCGGGTCCTTGACCTCCGCCGCAAGGCTTGCGCCGCACAGGGTCAGTGCCAGCACGGCTGCCGAAACGTAGCGTGTATATCGTGGCATGTTTTGCTCCAGCTTTGGGGTCAGGGTTGAGGGTCATGTCCGGGTGGCGGCAGAATCGGCGGCTTCTCCTGCTCCTTCTGCTTCTTCTCCACCTCGATTTCCGACACCAGCACGCTGGGCGAAATAGCCGATACCGGCACCCACCCGGATTCCGCGCCGCAGGTTCCGTTGAACACCGCGTCGTCGTTGCCGGCCATGATGATCTTGCTGAAACTCGTCAGCGGCGTACCCACAATATCCACTCCGCGGATCACTTCGTCAGGCCGCCCATCGGCGTACACCCTGTACACCAGCAGCGGCTCCACCTTGAAGGCCTGTGGTCCCTGCCGCCTTGTCATCGTGAACCCGCCGGAAATGTCGTCGAAGATCAGCCCGTAAGGCTTCCCCTGCTTCTTGCAGGTTTCGATCAGCAGTTTGCGCAACTGCTCATACGGCACCACCTTCTCCGACGTCACCATCAGATTTGCCTGGCGTGAGCACACGTCCTGTCCGCACTCGCGGCGGCCATGTCCGTTGCTCTGTGGGAAATTCGCAATCGGCGAACGCGACGTGAGAAAATTCCGCAGCACGCCCTTGTCCACCACCGTCACCCGTTGTGCCCGGATGCCTTCGTCGTCATAGGTGTAATAGCCGCGCAGATCCACGCCCTTGAACTTTGCCTGCGTCGGATCGTCGTACACGCTGATGAAATCGGGCAGCACAGGCTGTCCCACCTTCTTCGTGAACGTCTGCCCTTCCGTCTCGCTCTTCTGGCGGTGACTCTCGATCCGGTGGCCGAAAATTTCGTGGAAGAACACCGCGCTGGCGCGGCTGCGCAGAATCGCCGGGCCGATGTACGGCTCCACCAGCGGCGCGTTGATCAAGGACTGCAACTCCGATACGATCCGCTGCGCATCCGCCAGCATCACGTCATCGGACGGCATGCCTTCCGGCGTCGCCGCGTCGTACGATGCGTTGCGTTCCAGCTTCATGCCGTCCGCCGCCATCCCCGACACCGTCATCCGCAGCCGAAGGTAATGGTTGCAGTGCTGCAGCCGGCTTCCCTCGCTATTCACCATAAACACGTTCTGATCGTTCACCGACAGACGCGCGCTGGATTCCTGCACAAACGGCGAGTCCATGAACACCTTGCCCACGCGCTTCAGAATACTCTGCCAGCGGCCCTGGTCCACAGCCGTCAGCGTGAACGCCTCGCTGAACTGCTGCGGCTGCGCCGTCGAGAAATCCTGCGACGTGTCCTGCTCTTCAACCTTCACCTGCCGGTTGGCCACCACCTTCGTGTAGCGTTCCTGCGCCTGACGGAATTGAAACTCCGTTTCATTCCACAGGGACGCGCGAATCGCCGCCGCGTCGGTCTCCATCGGAAAATCCACCATCCGCCGCCGGGAATCATTGTCCCGCCAGCTCCCCTCGCGGATCTGGTGCGTATTGTCCAGCGCCATGCTGCCCACGCGCACATCCACATCCAGATTCTTCCGGTTCGTAGATTGCGGCTCTGCCAAGGCCCCATCCACCATCCGGGCTTCATAGGTGTGACGTTCCGTCACGGTGTACCCGAGATAGTACAGCGGCGCTTCCTTACTTTGTCCAAGGTGCGACATGGACCTTTGCAGCTCCTGCTGCATCACATCCAAAAGGTTCACCGGATCGGCGGCCAAACACATCCGCGCCGGTCCTGCAATCAGGCAGCACGCCAGAATCAGCGGCCGCCACCAGACCATGACGTCTTTCATATCATCCCGAAATGTGAAAATCAAATCTCTGCCCCGGGTCTATCGTGTCCCCGGCGGATAGAAAAGAGAGCAGGCCCTCCGGCATACGAAGGGCCTGCCGTGCTCAAAGTGCCCGAACCAACCTGTCCGCTACCGCATCAACAGCATCTTCTTGACGGATGTATAGCTGCCTGCTTTAATTTGATAGAAGTATACGCCGGTCGATACTTCGCCGCCCGTGCCCGTTCGTCCATCCCAGTTCACCGCGTACGATCCCGCCGCCCGCGTCTCGTCCAGCAGCGTCGCCACCTTTTGCCCCAGTGAATTGTACACCGCCAGCCTCACATGCTCGGCCTTAGGAAGATCGAACGCGATCTGCGTGGTGGGGTTGAACGGATTCGGATAGTTCTGGTGCAGCGCGTATTCCGCCGGAATCTCGTGCGACACATGGCCCGCCGCCAGAGTGCGGCGCACCACCAGCGTCACCGGAATGATCACCGTCGAATCATAGATCACGCTGGACACATGCAGGTCCACGTGATACACCGCATCGTGCAGGGAGTCCGGATTGAAGGTCACGGTGAGGTTTTGCGAGCCCGGTCCCGGAATCGCCGCCGATGACGGCAGCACATGCATCCACGAAGAGTTGAACGTCATCTCGTGAATGGCAATGCGTCCGCCTTCGCCGCCGCGCACGATGCCTGCAAACACCTGCGTCGTGCTGTTCCACTGGTTCGTGATCGTGCAGCCCGCTGCCCGGTCGCCGGCAAGAGCGGGAAGATCCACCACCGTCTGTTGCGCATAAGGTGCCGTCGGAACCATCTTCGTAATCCGCGTCTGGTTCGCTCCGTCACGGCTGAAGATATAGAGCTTGTAACCGTTGGGGTCGTTCGCATTCCACGCCAGGCCCGAAATATTGTATCCCGCGGTGTCCGGCAACTGAATCTGTACCGCGCCGGTCCGGTCAATCGCGTAAATGTCCGAGGTATAGTCCGCAATCCAGAAATAGTCCATCGCAGGATCATAGGCTATCGCCCGGCATGGATTAAGCGGGCTGGGGATTGTCACTTGAACAACGCCCGCCGTGTCGATTCCGGTAATCGAATGGTTGTCCGATCCATACAGATACTGTCCATCCGTGGCCAGATCGAACCATCCCAACATTGTCGTCGCCGGCTGGGGAACCGATCCATGCGCATTGCCTTCGGTGTCAAAGCGATAGAGCGTCGGCTGTCCAGCCGTTCCCGGCCCGCTGACCCACCATTCGCCATGGAAGAATTCGCACCCCCACGGCATTCCATCGCCGGTGATCTGCGTCACGCTTACGTTGCCAATCGAATCCCACGGATTGGGGCTGGGGTCGCCGTGCAGGAAAATGCTCGTTTCGTAATCCAGCGGGCCGTTGCCTGAATTGGAGATCGTCAACGGCACGCTGCCCTGATCGGATCCGACGCTGTCCCATAGCGACGTCTCCGACAGCTCCATCACCGGATGGTGCAGCGAAAAGTCAGCCGATGCCGTGTCATCCAGCGCCACCACGATGTTCGACACGGAATCCGCGTTAAAGCGGTGGAAGGTCGCATTCAAAGCATACGTTCCCACCAGCACATCGGGGATCAGATAATGTCCAGAGGCGTCCGTCGTCGTATGGTAAGAATAGCCGTTCACGCTCACCCGGGCGCCCGCCATCGGCAGATTATCGGCCGCGTTTAAGACCGTGCCTTGAATGGCGCCGAACATGTGCCGGGCTTCCGTGGTAAACATAATCGCCCGCCCGGTTGCAATCGTCGCCGAGCCCGGAATCACATCTATCCGGTGCGCATAACCCAGGCCAACGGTATTATTCGGCGCCTGAATGCCAATCGTACACCCTTCCGCTTCATCATTCTGCTGGTTCGGCACGTTCGTTCCCGACGCGACATTGTACTGCATCAGGATCTGGCCATTGCCATCCATCGTCGGTGTGAAGGTCGTATCATAAAGAACGACTTCGAAGTCCAACGCCGTGCCGTAGTTGTTGTTGCCCACCCCGGCCTTCCACTGGATAATATAGCGGTGATTGGCCGCGTCATCCATCACCCACACACCCTGGCCGGTTCCGCTCGTCTTCAGGTCATCCCAGTACGGCGCGATCATCGCGCTCGGCGCACCCATCGAC
Source organism: bacterium (assembly GCA_036504735.1). NCBI lineage: Bacteria > bacterium. The sequence continues at coordinate 126,871 of DASXUQ010000010.1, read as the reverse complement.
GGGATCGGATAGTTGCGGAACATGTCGATATAGGACTGATTGCCGAATGCGCACCAGCCGTTGGAACATACCGTAATCGTATCGTACACCTGCCCATAGAACTTGAACCCGAACGGCAGTCGTCGGGCCGTCGAGTACATCGCCTGCCAATCGGTCTTGTCACCCGGATCGCTCAGATTCAAGTTCGTGCCGCCCGTGCCGGAGATGTTCACATAACTGTACGTGGGATGCATCTCATAGTTCACGTCGGTGTTGTCATAGGCGTAGTAGCCGTAGGCGTCCGGTCCCGTGGGATCGGTCGTGGCCGCTGAGCCGACACTGATTGTAAACTGCACCGTGTCCGCAAAACCGGTCGCCGTGCTCAGGATGAGCTGCACCGGAACCTGCAGGCCGCGAAACGCCATCGTGTTCGCCGTCAAGGTAAACACGTCCGTCGTATTGGAATCCAGCGCTCCCGCTGCAATATCTCCGAACACCGCTTCCGCGTCGTCCGCGTGCACAAATGGGCTGAGAGGCGTAATGTGCCCGGTCACACCCGTGAGGGGCACTGTGCTCACGTTCCGCACCACCGCCGTCAGGTTTGCCGTGGCGCCCGGATCCAGCGTTGCGCTGAGCCGCGAACGTACGCTGCGCATCTCGCCCGCATGGCACTCGAGGGAAACTGCTCCCACAGTCTGACCCGCCGAGGACGCAATCGCAAGACTCAATAGAATCAAATCATGGTTCTGTACTCCGGGGCCGACCACGATCCGGTACGGCGTTGAACCCAGCACCGAGTCTCCCGGCGCCAGATCCGTATAGCCTGCCGTCGCGCTCGTCACCGTCACCCGCGGATCACTGCTGGTCAACGTCGCCGAAATTCCTGTCACTGTCAGGGTGCTGCCGAAATTCTTGATGTATACCGGCAGGTCAATCGTCTCGCCGGGGTTCATCAAATGGTCCCCGTTGCCCTGCGTGCCGCCGCTGTTGTCGTCATCCAGCACCACGCTGCAGTTCATGGGCATCGCATCTACCTGGCCACAGGGGATCGTAAACAGATAGGGTTTATACCCGCGTTTGGTCACCGTCAGATACATGTTGCCCGCCGTTCCCACCGCCACCGGCAGCGTGATTCGGCCCTGACCGTCGGTCAGCCCCTTTACCCATGTGGAATCCGCGCCTCGCTTCCACAACACCACCAGCGCTTCATCCAAGGCGGCGCCCGTCGCGTGATTGACCACCGACACGCTCACCGCGCGATCCCCCACATTCAGGACTGCCGGATGCGTCACGTCCATCACCTTCGGCACGTCTGTCCACATCTCAAGTCCGGGGTCGCCGAACAGATTGAACAGCCGCGAAAAATTCTGTGCCACGTTTCCGCCGTGCGGATCGGAGTGGCTCGGCCCGAAGGACAGGTAAAGCTGTGCCTTCGCTCCGTTTACTGCCGTTCCCAGATTCGGCACCTGCACATCCGCCATATTGTAAATCAGGCCCGCGGCCAGAACGACGTTCGCGCCGTTCATGGTTCCCGCTGACGACGTGCCCATGCCCGCCACGCCGCCCTTGGGATTCGTATAGGTAGAGCCCGTGGGGCTAAGCCAGTCTTCCGCCGGGCTGTCGGCATTGCCCGAGCCCGTGAAATCGCCGGCATTGCAGGTTACGCACATGCAGATCGGAAACCGGCCCGCCGGGCTGGTTCCGTCCGCAATCGTGTTCGGCATCTGGAATTGCCAACTGCCACGCCACAGCATGTAGCCAATGCCGTTGTTCACCGCCGTCTGCAAGGCGGTCACCTGCTGCCCCGTCATCACCCCATCGTGTGTAGCAATCGTGCTGCTGTCCACACCTGTATTGTGCAGGAACTGATCCTTCGCCCAGCGCATCACCAGGTAATTGCCAGCGCAGGAATTCCCGATACCCGCCAGCAGGTAAGACTTGCGGAACCACATCGTGTCCGGCTGCTGCTGAGCATTCTGCATATGCGGCTCGCGCTCATACGCCATGATTTTGGCAATGGCTTGTCCCAGTGCATTGCCTGTGCCGCAACTCAACCGGCCCACGCCGATGTCTTCAAGTTCGTCCTGTGTATTCCCCAAGGCAAAGGAGTGATCATAATTTCCGCCGTCCGATGGAATACCCACGCCGTTCCAGCCCGGATCTCCCATCAACGTGACAAACTCCAAAGGAGGATCGAACTGCGTGTATGCGGTGCGAATCCGCGTGATCGCATCCTGTGCGGACCATGTCCCACGGGAGTCTACGGTAACCTTGAATCCCCTGCGCGTCTTCCACTCCGCCAGCGTGTCCGCCCACGGCCGGACCTGCGCATTGTTGCTGGTCAGAATCAGATAGCTTCCCGGATCCGTTGTCACATCATCCAGCGCCATATCGTCCAGATTGGGAATCAGATTGCGGTAGATACTCGCCCACGCGCTCGAAGGGCGGCGGGGATTCAGCAGTTCATTGACGCCGGGATGATTATTGGCGACCACATCGACGCTGAGGTTGCGGTAGATGCGGGCCTGATGGGTGACCGGATTGACCTGCACGGGGTAGAGCGTGACCGTGACCACGCGGAAGTCGCGCATGATCATGGGATCGCTCATCACCGCCACGTTTTCCGGATACCAGCCATCCTTGCTGTAGACTGCTTCATTGCGCACGAGGGCATTGAAGCCCGCTTCTTCCGGCTGCACCGGGAAAGCATTGACATTGTCTACCACCTCATAGTCGGCTTCGTTGATCACGAGATCCGCGCCGCCCGTATTCGGAATCCGGTAAAAGCGGCTCACCTGCGGAACCGACGGACCGCCCGTCGTCATCACGGGATACTCTCCCGCAATGCTGAAGGTCTGGTATGTCTGGTAATTCCACAACTGTTCCTGGGTCTCCACCGCGGGCGATTCCAAAGCAATCGTCGTCAGTTCGGGGGACCCCTTGGTCACATTCAGGTGAGCTTGTGATCGGGAAAAATCCTGAACGCCAAGCGGAAGGGCGTCTGTCCCAGTGGCAAAGGTGGACGTTACTGTGAGCAGCATGCAAGTACAAAGCAGCAGTCCTAAAGAACGTCTCATGAAGCTTCTCCTTTGGTTGCCGTATTCCTACAGTAGACAAGAGGTGCCAAATAACCCAACTTGAAAGTTACGGATTGTTTCCGCCCTATGCAATAGATAATCCTCTGAATCTCATTGTCTTCCCATAAAGCCTGCACATGCTCCGGCCCACGACAAACAATTATCTTGATCACATAGCTTTATAAATCATAAAGAGTTTGACGACTCCCTGCCGTGCCCACACGACGGCCTCGTTTCATAGCGTAAACTCTATCGCCTGACGTAACCCGCATCCGCCCTTCCCACCCCGCGCATAGTTTACATCAACAATAAACATCTCGCTTTTATCGAACATAATGCGTAATTTCGTATGAATTCGTATAAAAACAAGACGGGCACGCGGAAGATTCCTCTCTTCTGCGTGCCCGTCTCTCGTTCCAGTGAAGCCGGTTAGTAGGCCTTTAGTTCACCAATAGCGCTTTCCACGGCTTTCAGCACATGCAGCGACTTCACGGCATCCTTCATATGGTTATGGTCGTTGAACAACGGCCGGTCCACATCCAGATGCGCCACCACCTCGCGCACCGCCTTCTGCGCCGTCTGCGTGCCCTTACCCGGCGAAAACTCGCGGAAATCCAGCGCCTGCGCCGCCGCGATGAACTCAATGGCCAGCACGCCGTACGCATTGTCCAGAATCTGCTGCGTCTTCAGCGCCGTATTCCAGCCCATGCTTACAAAGTCTTCCTGGTCCGCCGCCGCCGGAATCGACTGTACGCACGCCGGAGCCGACAGAATCCGCTGCTCCACAATCAACATATCTGCCGTGTACTGGCTCAGCATGTGGCCGGAGTACATGCCCGCGCCCTTGGTCAGAAAGGCGGGCAGTCCCACGCTCAGCGCCGGATGCAGCAGACGGTTCAGCCGCCGCTCGGAAAGCACGCTCACCATCGTCACGGTCGCACCGAGCATATCCAGCGGAACGCTGACCGGACACCCTTGGAAGTTTGCCCCGGACAGCACCACGTTATCCTCGGCGCAGAAAATCGGATTGTCGCCAATGCCGTTCAGTTCGGTTTCGAACTGTTCGCGGGTCCAGCGGAGCTGGTCGCGAGCCGCGCCGACCACCTGCGGTGTGGACCGCATGCTGTACGCATCCTGCACCTTGACCTTCATCTTGCCCGTCGTCAGGTCCGATCCTTCTACGAGCTTACGGATATTCCACGCGCTTGTCACCGCACCCTTGAAGCCGCGCAGTTGATGCAGCCGCGTGTCATACGGCTTCATATTTGCCAGCAACGCTTCCAGTGTCATCGCCGCCGCAATTTCCGCCTGCTTCAGCCAGCGCTCGATGTCATATACCAGAAGACAGCCGACGCCCGTGATGAAATTGCTGCCGTTGATCGCCGCCAGACCATCGCGCACCTCAAGGCCCGGAGCGGTAATTCCCGCCAGTTCAAAGGCCTTCGCCGTGCTCATCCGCTCGCCCTTGTAGAAGGCTTCGCCTTCTCCCATCAGCGACAAGGCAATCTGCGACATCGGCGACAAATCGCCGCACGCGCCCACGCTGCCCTTGTTGCACACCACCGGCGTCACGCCCTTGTTCAACATCTCCACATAGGTCAGCGTGATCTCGGGACGGCATGCCGAATAGCCATTGGCGTGCACGTTAATCCGGCTCAGCATCGCCGCCCGGACATATTCCAGCGGCATCGGATCGCCGATTCCCGCCGCGTGATTGAACACCAGGTACTTCTGAAATTCCTTCGTCTGATCTTCCGACAAAACCACCTCGGAAAGTTCGCCGATGCCGGTGTTCACACCGTACATGATTTCCTTGGCGGCCACTTTTCTTTCCAAAAACGCCCGACAAACCTTGATCCGGCCCAGCGCCGCCGCGGAGAGTTCTACGGTCTCATACTCTCGCGCCACGTGAACCACGTCTTCTACCGTCAGCTTTTTGCCGTCAACAACGATGGCCATCAGTCCGTCTCCTTACAGTTCCTTGGCCGCCTTCGCGGCTCCTGTATGCAGTGCATGTGCAATGGGTCTTCTTTATTCCTCGAGCCCCAAAACCCGTCCTTCCCCGGCCCGAGCCAGACCCATAATTTAGCACTCTTCTTCACAAAACTCAACCCCACCTTCTCCCCTCCTTCCCTGCCGTGTCAACTAACACATATACAATATGTTCCTAATATGCCTTCCCCTGCAACGCCACCTAAGCATCGTCGCGGCATGCGTCTTGGGTTTTCGTGTGCCCGGCTAAAGCAGGAAGGTGCACGGTTCTTCAAGGTGTAAGGCCTGACGGCGTTCGCTCTTTTTAGGGGTCGCCAAGCGGGGCAGGGCAAAACCCAAGAGCCCTGCCACCGCGAAGCTCTGGCCATTTCCTCCTCAAACAAAAACCGGCTCGGGACCTCCCGAGCCGGTTTCGCCTATTTTCACACGCGAGCGATCTTATTTCGACAATAAGTGCGGTTGAACAATCTCCGAGCTTGCCCCGTTCGCCACCGTCTGCACAATGTAGTAGTACTTCACCGCCGTGCCCACGTTATCCGTGTACGTCGTGTCACTGACCGTCGCGATCAGCGTCCCCGTTGCCGGAGTAAATTCTCCCACCGTGCCCCGGTAGATGTTGTACTGAACATTCTGCAGCGGATTGCCCGTCACATCCGCCGTTACCGCCCGCCAGCGCAGAATCACGCTGCTCGGTGTGCCAAAGGCGGCCAAGCCCGCCGGTGCCTGCGGCGCCGCCGGCGGCTGCGAACTCGTCGTAAACAGGATCGCCCGGCCACTCGTCAGTGGTGCAGCACCCGCAATGATCGGGCTCACCCGGTTGAAGAAGCTGTAAAGCACGCCATCGGTCTGATCGAGATTCTCGATGCCTACCGTGCAATAGTCGTTCGACGCCGCCACATCCGCCACGTTCGAGATGTCTCGGTACTGGAACAGAATCTCGCCGTCACCCGTGGGCGTTGCCGGATACCCCGGCTGATACAGGATACACTCGAAAGTCTCCCGGGGGTTGTCCATGGCGTTGTACTTGTAAACACCGCTCCACTCCACGATGAAGCGATGATTGGCCGCATCATAATAGGTGCAGAGATGGCCCGGACCCGTCTCCGGCGTCGGCGTGGTCACGCTGATTTCGTAGTTGCCGCACGACTGCCCCTGGTACCCGTCTACCCGAATATAGATCGGACCGCCGTCGAAGACCCGCGTAATCGCCGATCCGAATCCGCCGCCGCATCCCGAATGATTGGTCGCAATCGCCGTGCTGCAGCAGACACTGGCCACCGACAGGTAGGTGTCAAACTGCGATCCGCAGAGACTGATAGTCAATTCCTGTCCGCCTGCCGGAACATCGTAACGGTAGAACACATCCGGCCCGTTGCGCCCGCAGACGTTGTGGTTATCACAGGTAAATCCGGTATCGGTGTAGGGCAAACTGTTGATGACCACCGAAGCCGCACAGCTCGCTCCGCCTTCATCCAGCGCATGGTCCGGACGGTGCCCCTGTGCCGCCAGCGCGCCTTCGGGCTGTGACGTCCGCAGATCATCCCAGAACGGCGCAATCAATCCCGTCGCGCAGATCGCACTCGGAATGTCATAGTTGCGAAAATCCGTATGTGAGACCTGGTCGCCACCCATCGCCAGCCAGCCGTTGCTGCACACCGTAATCTGGTTGAAGGTCTGGCCGTAATAGCGGAAGGAAAACGGAAGATCCACCACCATGCTCGCATCGTTTCCATCCGCGGCATCCACCAGCGGCTGCTGCGTTCCCAAGCCTCCCGAATCCGGATCCACTTCCACCCAATTGTACGTCGGGTGCTTTTCGTAAGCCGTATCCGTATTGTCGAATGCCCAGTAGCCGTAGCCGTCCGCCGGCGTCGGCGTGTTGGCCGCTACCGTGCCGATCGTCAGCGAGAATCTCACCGTGTCCGCAAACCCGTCCGCTATGGGGAAGATGCACGTCAGCGGAATACGCTCGCCCGGCAGACTGTGCGCGGTCGCACTGATTCCAAAGGTGTTCGCCGAGTTGCTTCCCTGCCCGTTCGCCCCCAGCGCCGCAAAGGTGCCAATGCTGTCCGTAATCGTTACATCCCGGTTGTCCGTGTGCAGATAACCGATCCGCCCCGCTGCCAATGCTCGAGTGCCGCTGTTCAGCAGCGTAACCGCGAGTTGCGCACTCTCGCCCGGATCGAGGATCCCGTTCCCCGAACCCGTCAGGGTCGAACTCACATGGCTGAGTTGTGCGTTGGACAGGGTCACCGGAATCGTGCTTGTCCAGGTGTGCGATGCCCCGTCGGTCACCGTCAGGGTAAACTGCACCACATGCCCGCTTGGCGCATACGCCGCCACTGCGAAATCGAAATCATCCGTTGGGCTGGCCGTCGCGCCGGCCGCAATCGTACCGTACGTTTCGGTATTGTCCACGACGCTCGTGATATACGGGTCGTTCGTGCTAAGCACCGCCGTCACGCCACTGACTGCCGTGCTGCCCCAGTTCTTCAGCGACGGAGCAACCTCAATCGTCTCGCCCGGATTCGCCAGACCATCACCGTTGCCGTGGCTGGTGCCGTTGTTATCATCGTCCAGTGCCACCGTTGCCGACGCGGGGGAGACATACTGCGACGACGCCGTCACCATTACACTTCGATACGCGGCCACGCAGTTATGCTTCGACACCACCACAAACATCGAGTCCGCTGTGGTGGTCGCAAAATTCAACGTGATCCCGCCGTTCGCCGCCGTATAGCCGCCGGCAAAGACTTCCGTGCCCTTCACCACATTCACATAGGCGCTGTCCACCGCCACTCCGCCCTGCCGCGTCACCGTCAAGGTCAGACTGTTGGTTCCAGCGGGTACACTGGCCGGAGTAGTAACCAGCAGCGTATCCGGTGTATTCGTATAAACGTCCACCGCCGGATCGCCCAGCAACGTCGTGATCCCGCAGAAGAAGTTCACTTCGGCTGAATCAGACGTGAGCGGAAAGTTGCGGTACATTTCCAATTTGGCCCGCATCAGGGTGGCGCCCGTTGTGCGGACTCCTTCCCTCAAGAGGCCCTGTACCGCGCCGCCCATCTGGATATTATTGTATCGCGAATGCGTGCCACCCGACGACATGCCCACAAAACCAATCGCTCCCGCAGGATTCGATGGCGTAGCCGTGGGCACCATAAAGGCCTCTCCCAGACAGGGAACGTCACTTTGATTGTAGTCGTTCGTGTTGCAGGTCATGTTCAACATGAACGGCCAGTCGCCGATGTTATTCAGTCCGCCCAGATCGGCCACAGGGAAGTTGTTCATCCGGTTCCAGCCGCGGTAACACCACAGCGATGCTCCGGAATTGATGCTCGCAATAATCGTCGACGTCGGAATCCGCGCGCTGTAGTCGGTCCAGTAAAGAGTATCGATGCTCGAACCGGTGTAGCCCGCATCCAGCATCCGCTCCCGCACCCAGCGCATTGTCTGGATATGCGATACCGAGAGCGCCTGATTGTCGTAATCGCCCACCACAGCCGCCGCCTTGAACCAATTCGGGTGTGAACCCGTCGCGCGCGGAGCGGGAGTCATCTCATAACGCAGCGTTTTGTTCACCTGAGTCAGCAATTCGGGGCTCGATGTGAAAAACAGGCGGCCAATCGCGACGTCAGGCAGCAAATCCGTGCCGTCAAGCTGTGTAAATCCGAAGTCCCCTACGCCAAACACGCCCGCTTCGTCCGGCGCGTGATAGACATAAGAGGGCACCAGATACGTACCGTTCCCGTCGCCGACCATACACACAAATTCCAGCGGCGGGTCGGCGTTGTTGTATCGCGACTGAATATAGGCTTTCACATTCGAGGTGGACATTGGAGTGCCGATCTGCGCCGGTCCCGCCACTTCCACCCGGTATCCCTTGCGCGTCCGCCATTGAATCAGCGGCGCAATCTGCTGCGGCGCCACAGTTCCGTCCGCCGTAATGTACAGCAACGTCCCGCGCACCACGAGTTCATCCAGCGCCATCTCGGCCCAGTTGGACAATGCAGGCCTCAGCACCTCGGCAATCGTCTCCGTAATCCCGCGCGGATAGGCTGCGGGAGCGCCATTCTCGTGCACCTGCACCGTCATCCGTCTCAGCACCCGAATCTTGTGCTGGGCCGCATTATACTTGACCGCCGTAATCTGTACATTCGCCAGAGGAACACCACCCATCACCTGCCGCGCAGACAGCGCGACGGCGGTTTCGGGAAGATAAGCATCCTGCGCGGTCCGGAAATTCGTGCTCGCGCTCTCCTCTGCTGCCGCTAACGTGTAGGTCCCTTCCACATCCGACCACTCTTCGGACACAACCTCCAGCATCGGATTACCCTGAGTGCGCAGGCCCATCAGCCGGGAAATCGCCGGAAGTGCGGCCAGGTCCCGAATATCCGTAAGGGTTTCGCCGGGAAGCTCTAAATCAGAGCAGGTCTGCCCGTTGCGGAATACCGGACTCGCGGTCAGTCCCGCCACAGACACATCGAGCTGCCACGTCTGATTGCTCGTGCTCTGTACAACTACGCGGCTTTCTTCGCCCCTTGCCGTCGCATTCACGGGAATCCATACATCTGCTGCCCAGGCCGCCGAAATACACGTCAAAACTAACACTAAGATCCATATGCGCATAATCCCTCCAAAGTCCGGGTGACCGGATCCTCTATCCACTGTCGGTCATCTTATCCAATTATGATTGCTCCGCAAAGAGCACGCCCTGTGAATTCTATTGCAAGCACCGCACCAGCATGTTATATCATATTACCATTGCACTTACACTCTGCCCAAGTGTGAATATGTTGCACTCATGCTCAACGATGCGCAATTGGTGCGCACGGTTTACCCAACAAAAAAGGCCAGCACGTCGTGCCAGCCCTAATTGCTATTGCCATCAGGTCTCGAGTCTTCTGCCTATCCCTTCACTTTCGTCTGGTTCGCCACCGCCTCCGTGGCTTTGCGGACCTCTTCGGGATCACCCAGATAGTAGTTCTTGAGCGGATTCAGCTTGTCGTCCAATTCATAGACCAGCGGAATGCCGGTGGGGATGTTCATTTTGACGATTTCCTGATCGGGCACATGGTCGAGGTGTTTGACCAGTGCGCGCAGGCTGTTGCCGTGCGCGGCGATCAGCACCTTCTTCCCGGCCTTGATTTGCGGCACAATCGCCTGATGCCAGTACGGCAGGAACCGCTCGAGGGTGTCCTTCAGACATTCGGTTAAGGGAACTTCATCCGTGCGCAGACCGGCATAGCGGGGATCATTGCCCGGGTACAGCTTGCTCATCATATCCAGTGCAGGCGGTCGAATATCGTAGCTGCGCCGCCAGATGGTCACCTGATCATCGCCGTAACGCTCGGCGGTCTCCTTCTTGTTCAGCCCTTGCAGCGCGCCGTAGTGCCGTTCATTCAGCCGCCAGCTCTTCTCTACCGGAATCCACATCAGATCCATCTCATCGAGGGTAATCCACAGGGTGCGGATCGCCCGCTTGAGCACTGAGGTAAAGGCCAGGTCGAAATTGAAACCACCTTCCAGCAAGAGCTGCCCGGCCTTTTTCGCCTGAGCCTTGCCGTCCTCACTCAAATCCACATCTATCCAGCCGGTAAACAGGTTTTCCTTGTTCCAGATACTCTCTCCATGCCGGAGCAGAACCAGTTGCGTCATCGTCCCTATACCTTTATGTTTCCGTAGTCAGACATCCTTCGCCGGCACGCCTCAGATCGCGCGCCAGAGGGAATCCTCGAAATAGTGCCGCGTATCGAAATACTCATGGGCTGCGGCAAATCCGGCTTCAGCGGCATAGTGCCGGATCTCGCCCGGGGTGTACTTGAAAGAATACTCCGTGTGAATCGCTTCGTACGGCTCGAATGCAACCTGTATGCCCAGCGCGCCGATGGTTACGGTTTGCGCTCTGCGACTGAGCAGATAGCTCTCCATCGCGCCGCGCACCGGCGCCCACGTTTCATAGTGGAAGAACTGGTTCAGATCGAAGTCCGCCTCCAGTTCGCGGTTGATTCTCCGCAACACATTCAGATTGAACTGAGCCGTGATGCCCTTGGAATCGCTGTACGCCGGCAGCAGAATGGCGGGATCTTTCTTCAGATCGAAGCCAATCAGCGCCAGGTCATTTGGCTTCAGTCTCGCGCGCAGAGCCTTCAAAAAGAGCCGCGTCTCGGTCTGATTCATGTTGCCGATGCTCGACCCCAAAAACAGCACCACGTTCCGCCATGCTCCCTGCTCCGCATGCCAGCGCAACGCGTGGAAGTAATCGGCCACAATCCCCTGCACTTCGAGCCGCGGGTATTCCCGCTCGAGCTTCTCCGTCAATTCCCGCAGCGCGCTTTCCGAAATATCCACCGGCACATAGCGGAAGGTGCGCTTGTCTTTCTGCAATGCTCGAATCAGCAGATCGGTCTTGTACCCGTCGCCCGCGCCCAGCTCCATCAGGTTGAACGGTGCGCTGCCTATCGCCGCGCTGATGTCCGCCGCATGGGTCTTGAGAATCTCATACTCGCAGCGGGTGAGATAGTACTCATCGAGCGCCATGATCTGCTGAAAGAGCCGGCTCCCGCGCTCATCATAAAAGTATTTGGAAGGAATCCGCTTGTGCGTGCGCGTCAGGCCTTCGCGGATATCGCGCGCAAACTCCTCTTCGGGAGCCAGCACAGGCGCGACGTGTCCATCCGTCAGAATATGCAGTACAGCGGCCACTGGAATTTCCCCCTTCGCGTTATAGATCTGCCGCGAGGCGGATTCCGGTGAACTGCCATCTTTTGTCAGGCTGAAAGAAGTTGCGGTAGCTGGCGCGGATGTGTTCGCGCGGCGTTGCGCAGGACCCGCCCTTCAGCACCATCTGCCCCGACATGAACTTGCCGTTGTATTCGCCCAGCGCGCCCGGCGCCGCTTTGTAACCGGGATACGGCAGATAGGCGCTGTTGGTCCATTCCCACACATCGCCGAACATCTGAAACGGTCCCACCGCGCCGCTTGGATGGCTCATGGGCAGCGGATGCAGTGCGCTGCTCTCCAGCAGATTGCCCTGCGCGCGCGATTGCTCCACGGTCAGCGCGGCCACTTCCCACTCCGCTTCGGTGGGCAGACGGCGGCTGCGCCATGCGGCATAGGCCTCTGCCTCGTAGTAGCTCACATGGCACACGGGCTCGGATGGATTCAGTTCCTTCAATCCGTCCAGCGTGAACACGTGCCAACTTCCGCGCTCATCGGTCCAGTGCAGGGGCGCACTGATCATCTCCCGCTGCACCCAGTCCCAACCGTCGGAGAGCCAGTACTTCGGTTCGCGGTAGCCTCCCGCGTCCATGAACTCGAGGTACTCGCCGTTGGTGACAAGCCTGTCGGCCAGCTCAAAGTCTTCAAGGTATACGCGGTGCTGGGGCAGCTCATTGTCGAAGCAGAAGCCGGACCCATGATGCCCTACCGCGTGCACTCCCCCCGCAAACGGAATCCAGCCCATGATCCCCGCCGCTCCTGCGCTCTGCTCCGCGCCCTCTGCCGAGGTGCGATAGGCGGGCTTCAGCGGGTTAGTCCAGAAGTTATGTTTTAGATCGGTAAGAAGCAACTCCTGATGCTGCTGCTCGTGGTGAATGCCCAGCGTGGTCAAGGCGGCGACGTCGCCCCATTTCGCCTCGGGAATGCTGTTCAGCAGGTCGGGCATTCGCTGGTCGATTTCGGCGCGGTAGGTGAAGATTTCCTTGACCGTAGGCCTCGAGATGAAGCCCCGCTGCGGGCGCGCGTGGCGCGGTCCTACGGCCTGATAATAGGAATTGAAGAGATAGCGGTACTCCTCGCGGACAGGCCGGTAAGCCGGCACAAAGCTGGAGAGCAAAAAGGTCTCGAAGAACCAGGTGGTATGGGCCAGATGCCACTTGGCGGGGCTGACATCGGGACTGGTCTGGATGACAAAGTCCTCAATCTCCAGCGGGGCACAGAGCCTCTCGGTCTGGGCGCGGGTGTCGCGGTAGGCCTCGAGCAGGGTCTGCCGCTCCACTCCCTGGGACTGGACGGCCTCGCGTCGCGGTGCATCAGTGATCACGGTTATGGACATCACTCATCTCTTCCTATATGAATTCCATACAAAATATGACTAATCTTATCATGTTTAATTCTACGTCATGCCTAAAGAGAAAGTTCCACCTTGGGGGTGGCTCTTGAAGAGGCGAGACGAACTTTTGACCAAACGAACCGGGCTTATTCCTTTTCATTTGAAGGCGAGGACGGCACAAATGCACAAAGAACATGGGGAATGCGAGGCGTTGTGGGTCGGGGATGGGCGGTTGGGGATGGGCGGGCCGATCTTAGATCGGCCCCTCCGACGACGCCTGCGGCGTCAGGATAGTAGTCGGCATGAAGGGTACAAGAAGAAAGGTTAAGAAGCGCGCGGGGTAGGGACACCCCGCGCGGCGATGGGTGGGGGTGGCGAGATGCGGCGCGGCGTTTACAGCAAGTCGTTGCAGTAGGCGCGGACTTGCATGGCACAGAGCGAGGCGCCATGCTGGCAGAGGCGGGTCCGCTCCTCATTGCTCAGAGAGCGCAGCCGAGTGCCGATGGCGGCAACTTTGGCGATTTCGCGTTTGGTGAGAGTGTTGGCCAGTTCGGGAATGTTCAGATCTTTGGCAAGCTGCTCGCGAATGCGAATCAGTTCGGCCTCGCAGTCGGTCTGGTCCAGGGACTCCAGCAGGTCTTTGGGGATCGTGTCGAGCATGCCCAGCAGTTGCGGGTCGGCCCCTGACGGCGTGTTCCGCTTGATGCTCAGCAGGATTTCGGGAAGAGTCCAGTTGATGGCAAAGAACGCGGTCTTGATCGACTCGGCATACTGCCCGTACAGCAGATTGCGATATTGCAGGTTGCGAATCTGGCTCATCAGGATGTCGACATTGCGGAGCGCGGCGATGGGCAGGAAGCTCCAGACACACTTCTTCTGTTTGTCGAAGGGGAACGCCGCGTCACTACAGATAATGTGAGTGCACTTGGCCGCCTTTGCGCCGCTGGGAAGCAGGGCGAAAGTGCCCTGATTGTCATAGAGGCCGCCGTCACTGAGGGAGATGGTCGTCACCGGATAGCGAGGCTTCGCGAAATACTTATGAGCGCGCAGGCGGACGGGGTACAGCAGCGGCGGAGCCGCGCTGGATGCCGCAACGGCGCGCGACACCGGAAAGCTGCTGGCCTTCTTCGACATTCCCGTGACATAATCGCCCATGTCTTCGCGCCGGAATTTCCAGTTCTTCCCGGTGTTCACATTGGTGGCATTGATGACGAATTCCGGCCTGGCGGGAAGGTCCCCAAGGGTGCGTTTGTGGTAATAGAGCCGGTCGTAGGTGGCCGCCAGAGCATCCGTGCGGCTGTAGAAGGGCAGGACCACCGCGGCAAGGAATGTCCAGTGGCTGATGGTGCGAAGTTCCAGCGATTTGCCGAGGGCGGATTTCATCTCGTCGAAAAACTTCGGGAAGTCACGCGTGCCATCGAGCGCGTATTTGGCGGCAATGATGGATCCACCGGATACGGACGACACGATATCGAGGTTATCAAGAATTCCGAACTCATGCAGTTTTTCCAGAACGCCGAGATGAAAGGCGGCGGCGCGAACACCACCCCCCGAGAGCGCAAGCCCAATGCGCCGCTGCGCTGCGCCCGGCTGCTCGACCATGTCAACGTTTGGTTGGGGAAGGGGGAGAATTGCCATCCGGTTGTCGCCTTCCTGAGTCACTTAGTGTTGAATGCCTTTCGGGCAAACTTCCGACCGTGCTTGAGATGGTCAATATATGCACGGACGCCCTTCCTGTCAAGTCTTGACGGCCATGTTTCTATTACGACTGGACTCGCCGATTCATAATGCGAATGACTTGCAGAATTGCCACGAACAAAAAGTCCTAAGACGCTCTTATGACTCTACTCATCAATGGGGTGGCCGCTTTCTTGTGGCTGATCTGTGTAGATGTTGAGATTGCAGGAAATGTTCAAAGGCTTGTTTGGCCACACTGTTTAGATTGGTGTCCTCCGTCTGCGCATAGTGCACAAGGGCTCGATGCAAGTCTGGCGAAATCCTTACATTGAACGTACCTTTGTATGGCTTCTCGGGTGATATGCCTTTGGTCGCGCATAGATCAAGATAGTCTTCTACAGACTCTCGAAAGGCAGACTCTAACGATTCCGGATCGTGTCCTTCATAGGTTACTGTAGCCCGTATACCGTCCAACTTGCCCCAGAACACTTTGTCTTCCGGGCTGTACTCGACGGTTCCTGTATACCCCTTGTATTCGAGAGGCGGCTTTGCGGATTTCATACTGCGTTCTCCTTCTCAAGAGCTTCGATAACCATGTCTACCTGATACTTCTTCAGACTGTTCTGCGGATGCGGCTGATGCAGAATGATCGGAGCATACTGCGCATGAGTGAACCGCCGGCGCGAGCCTGCGGTCTTTCCCGGTTTCTCTTTCTTATATCCTAGCAACCGCAGCAGTGATTCCAGTTCATCCCAGGTGAAATCCCGGGGATTCCCGCAGAGCTTCTTAAGAAGCTTATCCTTTTGAGGCATGGACCTACCCTTCCCTATAATGTAACTAAATATAGTTACAAAAAACACCGAAGTCAAGGGCTCCGGGAAGAATTCCTAACGACTCACGCGTTAGGACCCACGGTCGCACAAAAAAGCCGGACGTGAAGCCCGGCTTTTTGATGATGCGATGAGGCGCGAAGTGCGGTCAGGCGGGGGTAGTGGGCGGCTCGGTGGGAGCCTTGTGCCAGCCGCAGCCACAGCGGTTGTGCCAATGCTCGCGGAGATGTTGCCGCTCCTCCTCGGAGAGCTGCATCCAGCGCTCGCGGGACATGTGCGGGTGGCGGTGATGATGGCGCCAGCCGTGGTGCATGCCGCCGAAAAGCAGCCGGGCAAGCACAAGCAGACCGAGCGCCTGCCAATAGGTTACCGGGCCGGCGTTCAGCAGCGGCGGCAGCAGGGCATTCCACAGCAGCATCACGGCGGCGCTGGCCAGCGCGACGATGGCGATGCCGATGAGTGGAAAGAAGAAGAAACGTCTGCGCATGAGTTATACCTCAAGAGTGTGTTGTTTTACGAATCGCCGGAAAGGTCGTCGTTCAGATCGGACAGCCGCGCCCGAAGTTTCTTCACCGCGTAACGCTTGCGGGAGATCAGGGTCTTGATGTTCTCGCCCGTACGCTGGGAAATTTCTTCGAAGGTCAGGCCTTCGATTTCGTTCAGGATGAAGACCTGCCGCTGCGGTGCGGGAAGTTCTTCGAGGGCGCGGTTCAGTTCTTCATAGAAGAGCCGGCGCAGAACCTCATCTTCGGGTGTTTGCGGATCGATGAAAAGCGACTCTTCGGCGGGGATGTCGTCGTCTGCATCATGGGAGACCGCACTGACGGGCAGGGCTTTCTTCTTGCGGTGCTTGTCGGCAATGCGGTTGCGGGCGACGCGGAACAGCCAGGCACTCAGGCGCTGGATGGGATCGAGGTCCACCACGCTGGACAGTTGCAGCCAGACATCCTGCAGGATGTCTTCCGCATCTTCATCGCTGGGCACACGGCGGCGGATGAAGCCGGAAAGCCGCTTGCCGTAGCTGCGGATGGCCTCAGAGATTCTCTGTTCGCGCCGTGCGCTGAAAGCCGCCATAGTTGCTTGATCCATACCTGCAGAGAGACGAACGACCGACGAAATTACTTTACTGAACAAATGTACTTATCCTAAGCGCCGAAGTCAAGGGGTGCCGCCCATTGCTGCACAAAAACCGGAGCAGATGCCCCGGTTTTCGGCAACCTCGCCATGCTGGTATTAACGTTACTCGCCGCGCATCCTGGGCACAGTGCGGTCGTGGCGGACGATGTCATGCATCCAATGCGGATAGGGACGGTAGGGCTTGCTCAGATCATCGAGGCGGGCGACCTCTTCGTCGGTCATTGTCCATTCCACCGCCTTCAGATTGTCTTCGAGCTGCTCGGTCTTGTTGGCGCCGATGATAACGGAGCTGACACCCGGTTTGCGAAGCAGGTAATTGAGCGCGGCCTGAGCGGGAGTGGCCTTGTGGCTTTCGGCAATGCGGCGCAATTCATCGACAATGGGGAAGCCTTTGTCATAGTCGATGGGGATGAAATTCTGCTCCTCTTTAGCGCGACGGGCACCCTGCGGGCCGCGCTCTCCACGCTGATATTTTCCGGTGAGGAAACCACCGGCAAGGGGCGACCACGGCGTGATGCCAAGGCCCTGGTCCATGCAGAGCGGCACCAGTTCCGTCTCGACATCGCGGGATACCAGAGAATAGTAGGCTTGCAGTGAGACAAACTTCTCCAGATTGTGCTGCTCGGAAATGGCCAGGGCTTTCATCAGTTGCCAGGCGGCGAAATTCGAGACTCCGAGATAGCGCACTTTGCCAACGCGGACGAGATCATCCAGCGCGCGCAGCGTCTCTTCGAGGGGAGTGATGAAATCGAAGCTGTGGACGATGTAGAGATCGATCCAGTCGGTGCCGAGACGGCGCAAGCTGTTGTTGCAACTGTTGAGGATGTGATGACGGCTGAGGCCAACGTCATTGATTTCGGCACTCATACGGCCACGAACTTTGGTGGCCAGAATGACATCCTTGCGCTTTTCACCCAGCGCCCTGCCGAGCATGTCTTCGGCCATGCCGTAGGAATAGACATCGGCGGTGTCGAAGAAATTGATGCCGCCTTCAAGGGAGATGTCGATCAGGCGCTTGGCGCTCTGGTACTCGAGTTCTCCGATGACTTTCCAAAATCCCTGTCCGCCAAAGGTCATAGCGCCGAAACAGAGTTCGGACACCAGCAGCCCGGACTTACCCAGTTGACGATATTGCATTGTATGTCCCTTGTAATACGATTTATTAACCGTGAATGTAACAGTTCTCTGTGAACATGTCAACCGCTATTTGCGGGAAGTGTTCCGACAAAGAAAAATCCCTGTCAAGATTGAACTTAACAGGGGCCTTAGAATTGAGCGGTGCCGACGGGGCTCGACGTTTCGCGAACAAGGGGCAATACCTTCTCAATCAGTATCTGATTAAACAGGTTGCGCTCCTCCGTATTTGGCAGATGCGAGGAATTCTCGAACCAACACAATGACTTCTGCGGAGCCTTCAGTGAGTCAAAGTACACGGCGGACAGCACCGAAGGCACTTCGTAATCATGGCGTCCCAGCATGAACCATACAGGGCACGTGCACGTCCTATTTGTGTACAGAGTTTATTGAAGCCCTTTGTCCAACAGCCATGACCGGACCTGTGGTGGCAAGGTCTGTTCGATTTCACGCGTATCAAAAGGCCGATATAATCTCCCGATCAAGTCGGATGGCATGTCTTTCAGAGTGTTGTCCTTCAACAGCAAGACATCTTTCCCCATCCCGAGCATGTACCCGACTTCAAGTGTCACATTCGGGTTGAACTCGTCCCCCTGTATCTGTTCAAACACCGCTATGCCGAAATTGCAACCGTGCATGTAGACTTTGATATTTGGAAAGAGTTCGTCCATGTACTGCTTGTCATCTGCCCGAAGCCCGATGATCCCCTTTTCGGCAAGCGTGTCCTTGAGCATGCGCGCAATTTGTTCATGGGACTTGGTCTTAGTGAACTTCATCATCAAAAACGCCGTGCGATGCCCTCCGTGTTCACTCAGAAATCGCGATATTCCGTCGTGAATCTCGTTGGGGGCGAAGCCGTCTGCCCTCGAGGCAGATGTGGACTTGGCTAACGAAGCTTGGATTTCGGTCAGATAGCCAAGAGCAAGATCCTGCATAGCGGAATTCATCTGCTCGTCTGACAGGCTCGTTGACCAGTGGGCAGAGAAAACGGGACGCCCAATCTCCTGCCTGATCTGTTCCGCCAGATCTTTGGTATCTACCTTCCCGTACTTCGTCAAGTCCAAGTAGCGAATTTCGGTAATTCCTCCGGACTCGACCAGCACCACGTGGTAAGCAGTCAAATCTTTTCCCGAAAACAGAAAATTCCCCTTTAACACGCGGAGTTGCTCTGCTGGGATTCCTCTCGCTCGGGCCTCATCTCTAACGTGAAGTGCGAACCGAGTCAGTGCTTTGTTGATTCGCTCCTTCTCTGGATTGGGGAGGTCGCCGCCCACTTGGGCCACTCCACCCGATTGTAGAAACTGCAGTGCTGACATCAAGATCCTCGTACCACTGGTTTAATGCGACTGAGTCAAGTTGCCCTACTTGATCTCATCGGCTTGCCCTAAGGTGGGCACAGTGTCGTCTACAAAAAGCCCCTGTCGAGCTTACTCAACAAGGGCTTACAATTTTGGCGGGGCCGACGGGGCTCGAACCCGCGACCTCCAACGTGACAGGCTGGCGTTCTAACCAACTGAACTACGACCCCACGCCAAAGAATTCAAAATGAAAAATCAAAAACTAAAAATGAGAAAACCAGAGTGGTTCTTTTCATTTTTCATTTTTAGTTTCGCCTTCGTGGGCGATGACGGATTCGAACCGCCGACATCCTGCGTGTAAAGCAGGCGCTCTGGACCAGCTGAGCTAATCGCCCTTAGGTGCGGCCGCCGGCGCGTGCTTGGGATGCTCCCGCGCCATGATGGCGTAGGGGAACAGAACACAGTACCCGATCACCAGCAGGATCGGCGCCAAAGTCAAGCTGAGAAAGCCATCCACGGGCGGCTGCGCCAGACAGATAAAGCCCAAGCCCGTTACCCCAATCGCGACGGCAAAGGCAAGGTAATTCTTCCGCGTAAACGGAATCTGAAAGCGCTGGCCCTTGGCGGTCTCACGCGGTTTGCTGCCGCGCGGATCGGGCCCCTTGGGGCCAGGCTTCTGTGTGGTCTTGACCGAAATAGTAATCTCCCCGAATCGTTCCCGGGCAAATCTGACGACCCGCCACGGCGAGGTTTAGAATCCCAATCTACCGATTATTTGTAAGCTTGTCAAGGTCTTGCTGATCGAAGTGGATCACCTTGGGTAGGTGATCCACTTCGGAAGTGCAATAAAAACAATTCAGCACTAATCTCGCCGAGAGGATGCGAGATTTTCCGTGCCGCCCCTGCTCCCGTCTCTTGGCAACCACACGCTGCCCTTCGGGCTGACGGCCTCACGATGCGCGCGGGGTAAGGACACCCCGCGCAGCGGCGCAAGTTTAGATCTACCGTTTGGACTCGGTGGGGAGGTCTTCGGGTGGGATCATGAACAGGGCCTGGCCGGGGTGTTCAGCCATTTTGGTCAGGACTTTGAGTTCATAATCATCCGACGTCGCCAAATCAATCGCCTGTTCCTTTCCCAGAATCAGGGCCAGAAGCCGCATGGGCATGGGCGAACCGCCGCCTAAGGCCGCCGGATTCAGCAGGCCGCGCTTGGGAAATTCCACCACCTTGACCTTGGAACCGCGCGCGGGCAGATGGGCTTGAGTGCGGGCATAGACCAGAGCATCATCCAGACCGCCAAGTTGATCCACTAACTTCAGATCGAGGGCGCGGGTTCCGGACCAGACTCTCCCCTGCCCAATCGAATCCACGTAGGCCTGCTCCAGCTTGCGGCCATCGGCAACCTTCTGCGTAAACTCGGTATATTCGTCGACGATGAGTTTCTTCATCTTGGCGAATTCGTAATCGGTCAGATTGCGGTTGGGAATGGTCGCACCGATGAGGGGCAGCGTGACGCCGGCGGTCAGGTCAGCATGCTCGCCGATCTGAGTGTGATCTTCGGTGAAGCCGGTCTTGTCGGTGAACTTTTCATTCCAGATCCAGCCGCCAATAACGCCGATGGAACCGGTGATGGTGCGCGGTGAGGCAAAGATGCGGTCGCCGTTCATGCTGAGCCAGTAACCACCGGAAGCAGCCACTGAGCCCTGCGAAACGATCATCGGCTTCTTCTTGGAGACTTCTTTCATCTGCTGCGCAACCAGATCGGACGGCAACGCATCGCCGCCGGGGGAATCGACGCGCAGCACAACGGCCTTGATGTCCTTCTGAGTCGCCAGCTTGTGCAGCAAAGTGGACGTGTACCGCCCACGGATGCCGATATCCATGTCGCAGTCACCGATGGCATACACCACGGCAACCTTGGGCGGCTCGCCCCACGCCTGGTCGGCAAAACGCTTCATCGTGACCTGCTCTTTGGTCACGAACTCCGGCTTCTTGCCGCTGATTTTCTCAACCAGATCCGACGCATCTTCCCAGCGGCCCACCGTATCGATCAGCCCTGCAGTGCGCGCGGTCTGAGCGGAGAAGACCACCATGGTATCGACGTTGGCGCGCACAGCTTCGGGCGACAGGTGGCGGCTTTCGGCGACGGCCCCCTGCCACTGATTGTAGAAGTCGGTAATCAGCGCCAGGCGTTGCTCACGGTCCTTCTCGGACATGTTCTTGCGGGAGAAGGATTCGAAGGCGGACTTGTAGGCGAAAAAGCGCCATTCCTGCACGCCGAGGCCGATCTTCTCCAGCAGGCCCTTATAGTAGGTGCGGCTGGCGACGTAGCCGGGGATGGCAATCTGTCCCTGCGGATCCATCCAGACATAGTCGGCGACGGAGGCAAACTGATATTCGGCCATGCCGGCACGGTCGAAGTAGACGTAGACCTTCTTGCCGCTGGACTTGAAATCCTGCAGCTTTTCGCGCACTTCCCACAGCATCTCGGAGGGGCCGGAGAAGCCGGAAAGATTCATGGCAATGCCGCTGACGGTCTTGTCATGCTTGGCCTTCTCGATCATGGTCTGCATCTCAAGCAGCGGAAAGCGTTCCTTGTCAAACAGCACGAAGCTCTGATAGGTCATGCGGCCCTTGAGTGGCAGCGAGACGACACGCTTGTTGCGCTCGAAGAGACGTTGCGTATTGAGGCCGGGTTCCTGCTGGCCAAGGCGGAGCATGTAATCGACGGAGGCGCGTTCAGTCTTCTTGCTGGTGGTGCCGTTGGCCGCCGTGTTGGTCTGGCGGACATAATGGGGCACGACGTGGAAGCCGATGCCGTCCAGGGACAGGCCGACACTCAGCGTGTACAGTTTGTCCTGCTGATGGGCAAAAGGCTTGCTGACTTTTCCGGCCAGCCGCACGCCGTTCACCGGCCACAGTTCGAGGCCCGCGCCCCACTGCAAGGTTCTCCATGTATCATGGTGCGCATAGGCGGCGTCGCCGAAGACGGTCAGGCGGTGGTTCATCAGCGGGCGGATGCCGACGTCACTGATGCCGCGATAATCGCCGTGATGAATGCCGAGGGAGCCGGTATTGCCAATCGACAAAAAATTGAACGGACGATAGATGTTGCCGAGGCTGAAAAACTCGTCACGCGATTCGAACTGGCGTCCCGCGCCGCGCGCCCAGTTATAGGAAAGACCCCAATACTGCCCGGGGTCTCCGCCACCGACGGCGATCTGGTAATCATCCACATGCTGGGCACTGAGGCCGGTCAGCGCCGTGCTGGATGGCGCGAAGAAGTCGTTACGGCGCACACTGAAGCCGACGCCACTGCCCCCTAAAAAAAGGCCCCAGTTGTTTAAACGGCCGCGCACAAAGTGCTGGTCATTCCAACTGAAGGCAGCTTCCATCTTCTGCATGGCGGCAAAGGCGGCGGGATTCCAGAACCCCGCGGCGGCACCGCCCTGTGTGGACGGTGTGGCGCTCAGGACTTCACTGCCCGCGCCGTAATTGGGAAAGTCCGAACGGTTACCTTGAGCCAGTGCCGTCAGGCACAGACCGAGCGTGAGTACACACGCCACCAAGACCGCTGAGAAACGCTGCATGAGAGCACCTCATGTTCATATAGGTATAAACTGGTAAAGCAATAGTAAGAAGGTACAGGCCTTCGGGAAAAGCGACTCCCTTCTTATTCCCCCTTTTTCAAAGGGGGAAGGATCAGAGTCTCCCCCCTTAGAATAAGGGGGGACCAAGGGGGTCGTTGATAAGGAAGCGCTATTTGGCGACGGTCAATACGATGTCGACGCGGCGGTTGCGGGCGCGGCCTTCGGGGGTGGCATTGGGTGCCACGGGCCGGGTGCTGCCGTAGCCCTGCGCGGGGATGCGATCCGACGTCACCTTGAGTTTGGCCACCAGATAGCTGGCCACCGACTGGGCGCGTTCGGTCGAAACCGTCTGATTCTTTTCGGCAGTGCCGACAGAATCGGTATGACCTTCGACACGGATAGCCGCGCCGGGGAACAGGCTGATGGCGTCCGCAGCCCTGTCTAATACCTTTTGACGGGCCTTATCCAACTTTGTTGCACCGGCGGGGAACAGGCTGCCGGCCAGGCGGATAATCACACTGCCGTTCTCCCCTTGCAGGACGGATGCTTCCCCGGAGCGGAAAACCGACTGGGCCCGGGCCATCTGTTCGGTGGCGGCGGCTCCCTGTGCGGGGGTTGTGGCCATACCGAGGCGGCTCTGCATCTCGCTGATGCGGTTGGTGGCATCAGCCAGCTTGGTCTGAGCATCGGAAAGAGATGCTTCGAGGGACTTCAGCGTCTGCTGCTGGTGGGTCGTCAGGGCCTGAAGCGAGTCCTGCCGGGAACGGATGAGTGAGATCAGTTGGGAAAGACTGTAGACCCCGACGCCACGAGAGTAGTCCATACTGCCGCCGAGGTAGGATGCAACGCTGTCCAGCAAATCATCATAGGGCAGCACAGCGGTTTCCCACGGCTGCTTGGTCTTGCGCACCTTTTCGATATAGTCGATCATAGAGAGCGCATGGGTGGCTTCGCGCTCGGCGATGCGGGCATCGATGCGGGCGGCATCAAGGTTGTCCTTGGCCACATCGGCTTCGGCGCGGCTCATGGCCTGCTGCGAACGCAGCACCATCACGGGTACGTCCTTTTCGGCGCGCTTATGGTCCATCTGCGCGAGCTTTTCCCGCGCGCCCTTCAGAATTCCGTTGCGCAACGCTTCCAACCGCGCCTTGCGATAGGACCCGATCAGGTCTCCCGCCTTGATGTTGCCGGAAGGAGACTTCTCAAAGTCACGAACGGCGGCGCGGAACCGGTCATCAGCTTTGCGCCACAGGTCCTGACTCAGAGTATCTGCGCCGGCGGCAAGTGCTGAGGAGCGCGCATCGAGCACGTCACCCAGTTTCTGCTGGGCCGACGACGCCGTGGTGCGCGCGCTTTCCAGTTCATCCTGCGCCAGTTTCAGGCGGATATGCGTCAGGTCTTCCTGACTCTTCTTGGCAATCAGGGAGCGGGCTTCATCATAGGCGGCCTGAGCCTTCTCGAAATGGCGGGGTGAGAGCAGATCCAGTCCCTGACTGCGCGCGTCGGCCAGTGCGGCACCGGTCTTGGCCAGCAGAGAATCCAGATCCGGCGAAGAGGTGGCCGTTTGGGCCAAAGCGGGCAGGGCGAAAAGCAGAAAGCAAAAAACAGAAAACAGACATGCGGAGCGGATGTGCGAGGGTTTTGCGGAAACAGATTTCGTCATGATCACGGACTTTCTACAAGTTAGGGCGCCAGCATCACCGGCACCAAATCCTCTTCCCGTGCCCAACCGGCATGGAAATTAACCTTCACGCCGTCGCGGTCGCGGCCTTGCTCTTTGAAGGCGGTATTCATAAAATCCGCCTCCACCAGCTTGTCCTCGATCTCCACGCGGACACGGGCAAAGCACAGATTGTCGCCGCAGTTCCACGAATGCAGCGACCAGAGCACGGAGTGCTTTTCCCAATCTTCCGGCTTGATGTACCCATCGACCGCGATAGGTGAAACCACCTGCAGCCAATCGCCGACCTTGGCTTTGACTTCAAGGGGCAAATTGGACTTGAACGGCATAAACTCCACGGGCGGCGATGCGGAAGCGTCACCGCCGGGGAATGTTTTCAAATAGAGCCATTGAGTCTCCGGTGCCTGATAGGCACGGGATTCCCAGACTTGAGCCTTGCGGCGCGGCTTCCACATCACCACCGATTGATTGGTGGAGAGCAGTAGCGTGTCGGCCCACATGGCGGCATTCAGCACATAGTCACCGGGAATACCCGCACGGTGCAAATTGACTTCCACCAGCGCACTGCCGCGAATGGCATAGGCCATGAATTTACTGTGCCACGTCTTGCCTTCACCGGGTTTGGACAGCAGCAGATAGACCGAGTCCTGCCGGACACCGACCCATTGCGGCCGGTAATCGAGCAGCGCAGGGCTGTAGACTCTGCCAAAGCGGTTGGTGATGGGATCATACCAGCCAATGCCGCCGACCACGCGCGCCGTGCTATGCTCATCGAGGGACCCCCGGCCCACATCGCCCAGAGTCAATCCGAACCAGACACGGTTACCTCCTGCCCCAATCGGCCCGATGGCTTCTCGCACGGCTGCCGGATTGGGTCGTGGCCCACCGCTTGCGGACAGACAGGCAATCGCATCACTGGTGGGATCCGGAAGCGTGCGCACCGTATCTCCCGCGCCCGCCACGCTGCTGATCAGAGTATTATCCTGAGCACGATAGCTGATTCCACCGAGGAAGACATGGTCGGCATTGCGCAGCGGCGACGGCAGTTTTTTGATAGCGTCGCGCGCGCGAATGGTCAGACCCTTGGCCGGGGGAGCATAGACCGCGGTCCAGCGTTCTCCGGTGAAGTAGACATGGGATGAGTCGGTCGAAATATCGGGAAACGGCAACAGCCACGGCTCGGCGGCCAAGGCTGTCAACGGAATCAGCAGAAGCAGGAGCAGGATCTTAGTGGGCATAGGAAAAGCCGAGAGTATCTTCTTCTCCGTCGGTACGAAGGCGGCGGACGTCACACCAGCGACGAACCGTTGGCGAAGACTCTTTCCAGAAGGGTATGCAGCAGCGAGACTATCAGAGCGGCGATGATGGTACGGAAGAAGCCGATGCCCAATCCGATCCAGAGCACAAAGAAGCCGAGGATGAACAGCAGAACGCCGGAACTCCAGAGGCCGTGAATGACGAGATGGACACCGCCCGCAATGAAGGACAGAATCAGCACGGTGATGAGCACCCGGATGAAGCCGGGCGCCATTTCGCGACTCCGTGCTACAATCATACACGCAACGTAGTACAACAAAGTTTCAGTGATGAGCTGAAGAATAGTTGCTGACATCAGGGTAAATAAAGGAGTTTGGAGGTGGTAGAGAAACCGGGGCGGGAGAGCCGCGCGAAATACAGCCCGGGAGCGCGCTGCGAAAAATCCAGCCGCCGGTTCATTTCGCCGGAAAGAGTCAGATTTTCCCGTTGCAGTTCACGGCCCAAAGCATCATAGAGCATCAGCACATAGCGTCCGGGGGCGGGCGGAATGATCTGCAGCGTAGCCACCGGATTGAACGGATTCGGGTAAACGGTCAGGGAAAACTGCGCGGGCAAAGGCCGGACAGGCCCGGCGGATACCGCGGCAGTGTCATAGTTGACAATGGACAGGCCGGCATTGTGCGAGACGGCCAGAAAATGCTGACTGTCTGTCTGGCCGGGAGCAAGGCCGGTGGGCTGGGCGGGAATTCCTACCGACACGGGGTATTCCGGCAACCCGCGGCGCTGCGAATACATGGTGACCGTCCCTGTGCCGATCCCAAGAAACAGGAAATTGGGGACGGCGGTAACCGCGCGGATGAAGGCCGTCGCCGGCGTAGTCGACAGATAAGTATAATCACTGGCACGCACGGTGATGATGGAGGCGCCGGTGGATGCATCGAGATAGTCACCTGCCAAGGCAAGGGGTGTTGCCACGCCGGTGCCGTAGTGATGGTGATTGACCAGACTGAAAACGGTGTCGCCGTTGATCACACTGGTCCCAATGGTCAGATCCGATACCCCGGCCGG
Organism: bacterium; assembly: GCA_036504735.1. Taxonomy (NCBI): domain Bacteria; species bacterium. Next base: position 100,098 of record DASXUQ010000010.1, on the reverse strand, counting down.
ACTGCCGACATGCAGGCGGCCACCGGCGGGATCGAATTCCACCCACGCGCCTTGCATCGGACGCGTCGCCAGAATGTGCGGATGGTCGGGCGAGCGAATGCCCAGCAGCGCCACGCTGGCGACAGATGACATGGCCGCCAGAGTATCGCGCACAGCGACACCCTCCACGGAATTAGCGTAGGCCAGCCGGGTGGCAAAGGTCGGATGCACCGGATCGGAGACGTCATAGACGACCATACCGTTGCCATGAGCCGCGCAATAGGCAAAGCCGCCGCTGACCGCGATCTGGGCGAAGGTTCCATAGCTGTTGGCAACCTGGCCACGCACCACCGGAGCGGCGGGATTGGATGCATCGATCACGGCAAAGGTGCTGGCCGATGCGGTATAGACCATCGGCCCCACGGCATCGACGGCTGTGCAGGCTGGGAGTTCAATGGAACCTTGAAGGGACAGACTCTGGGCGGGCGCGGTTTGCGGCGCCAGGCTAAGGGCGAGAAGCAGACAGAAAAGGGCCAGGCCGATGCGTGTCATGAAAACCTTCACTTTCGGTGCCAACACCACGGTTAGACAGGGCAAACTACTAAAATATTTAGCCATTTGCAAGAGGATCAGGCTCACTGTTAAGGGCCGTGGGTTGCTTGGCAGAACGGCTTTTTGTATATTGCATATCCACATGAACACATTGAACATGATTTCCCAGCACATCCCGGCAGCCAACGGATCGCGCCTTCAATCAAAGCAAATGCCGTTCCCGCAGGGTTCTGACTTTACCTATTCAGCGGAGCACATCATTCCGTGAATCTCACTGCCCGTGCCCGTGCATCTCTATTTCCGGCGGTGATTTCGGTATCGACGGCATCGCTGTTCGTGCGTTTTGCAATTGCTCCGCTGGGAGATGCGCCCCCGCTGGCAGCGGCCTTTTGGCGGGGAGCCCTTGCCGGGCTGCTTTTTCTGCCGATTCTTCTGATTCCCAAGTACTTCCGGCAACTGCGTGAGGTAGCCGCCGGGCAATTCTGGCTGATTGCCGCGGCAACCACCGTGATTGCCACCCATCAGATCTGCTTTATCACCAGTCTGAGTCTGACCTCGGTTGCGGCCAGCACCTTTCTGACCAGCACACAGCCGATCTTCACCGCGCTGCTGGGCGGGATGCTGATTCGGGAGAAGGTCAGCGCCCGCAGTTGGCTGGCGATTTTCGGCGCGATTCTCGGCATGGGGATCATTACCCTGTCCCGGCCCTCCGAAGGCGCTCCGCATGCGCATGCGCTGTGGGGCAATCTGCTGGCATTGCTGGCGGCCCTGCTGGCATCGTTGTATACCCTCGCGGCGCGCAGACTGCGACAGACCACCCCGCTGGTGCCCTATATGAGCATCGTGCATCTGTCCGGCTCAATTTTCTTAGGAATTATCATTGCGATCACCGGAACCAATGTCGGGTATTACTCGTCGCAGACGTGGTTCGGGTTGATTCTGCTGGGACTGGTGCCGACCTTTGTCGGGCACTCTTTGCTGACCTATGCCGTGGGGCATCTGCGGGCCTTTGTGGTCAATGCGGCGATTCTGGGCGAGCCGGTGGGTGCGACCATTCTGGCGGCGATTTTCTTAAATGAGTTTCCTTCCCCCTGGACCCTGGTGGGCGGGGCGGTGATTATCGGCTGCATTCTGCTGATTGTACTGGAACGGGACGTTCCGGTCGTGCCGGAGGAGGCGTAGGATTTCCATGTCCCATCACCATGTCTTAGACGTTGAGCATCTGTCCTTCTCCTATGGGGAGCAGCCTGTTTTGCAGGATGTGAGCTTTGGGGTAGAAAGCGGCGAGTTTCTCGGGGTGATCGGTCCCAACGGCGGCGGTAAGACCACCTTGCTGCGAATTCTGCTCGGGCTCGAGCGCGGCTACCAAGGGAAGGTGAGCGTATTCGGCGAGACTCCTTCGGCGGGGAACGCCTGGCGGCGGCGGGTGGGAGTGGTGCCGCAGCACCGGGACGTGGCTCCACGGTTTCCGATTACGGCACGGGAAGTGGTGGCTTTGGGGCTGAGTATTATCGGCGCGCCCAAGCTGGGCCATGCCGAGCGTACCGTACGTGTCGATGAAGCCTTGACCCTTGTGGGCGCGACGCCTTATGCAGCCAAACCACTCTGGCAGCTTTCGGGCGGACAAAAGCAGAGGGTATTGGTGGCACGGGCTCTGGTGTCCAGACCGGAATTGTTGTTCTTAGATGAGCCGACGGTGGGAGTGGATGCCGAAGGGCAGGACCTGCTTTTGGAGTGGATTGCCCGCTGGAGAAAGGAGCGCGGAATTACGATCATTCTGGTAACGCATGACGTGGGAGTAATTGCCCCGCTGGCCGATAAGCTGGCCTGTTTGAACGCGCGGCTGTTTTTCCACGACCGCCCGGACAAGCTCAGCGGCGATGCAATTGAGGCTGCATATGGCTGCCCGGCGGAAGTGTTGTTCCATAATCATGGCTTCCCGCACATTGTTCTGGGAGAACACCATCACCCGTGAACCTTAGTCAACTCTTAGCTCAACCGTTTGTTCAGCGCGCAATTTTAGCTGCGGCCCTGCTGGGCATTGGCTGCGGGATTCTCTCGTTTTTTGTGGTGCAGCGCAAACTGGCCTTTATGGGTCACGGCGTGGCGCACTCGATGGTGGCCGGAGTGGGCATCGGCGTGCTGCTGGGCTGGCCCGTGTTCTGGCCGGCGCTGGCAATTGCCGTGTTTGTGAGTGTGGGTGTGGGTTGGATTACGCGGCGCGGACAGGTCTCCGAAGACAGCGCCATCGGCGTCACACTATCGGCGTTTCTGGCCTTTGGGCTGGTGCTGGTGTCGTTGAAACAGGGCTATATCACCAATCTGGAAGGCTACCTGTTCGGCAGTCTGGTGACGGTGCTGCCGGCGGATCTGTACGGGCTGGGCGCGCTGGTGGTGTTTTTGAGTGTGATGGGGATTGCCCTGTGGAGAATTCTGCTGCTGTTTGCCTTTGACCCTGAAGGCGCGGCGGTGGCGGGCTATCCGGTGGAAGTCATCCGTTACAGTCTGCTGCTGGGACTGGCACTGATTGTGGCGGTGTCGATGAAGATTGTCGGCATTCTGCTGGTGGGAGCCTTTTTGGTGATCCCGGCCACAGCAGCCGGATTCTGGTCCGCCAGTCCGAGCCGCGTCGCGGGTCTGTCCGTGGTCTTTGCCCTCTCGGGAGCCTTGCTGGGAATTCTGCTGTCGATCATGCTGAATGCCCCGGCAGGAGCCACGATTGTTCTGGCCCTGATGGTAATCTTCTTAGTGGGACGCATCGCGGGGCCGTACAGGAAATAGACACGGCAGAATGACTCTGATAGAGGCGGCTACTTAGCCGCCTTTTTTGTCCGATAGATTCCGATATGGTTGTCCGGTTTGGAGAAGATCGGTGTGTGACCCTTGCATTTGTCGGGAAGCCGTATTACCTTGAATGAATTGACGAACGTTCACCGATGGCAGACCGCAGATCCATGATTTTCCCAAAGTTATCATCACGAGCCCTGCTGATCATGGTTGCCGCTTTGACTCTGGCGGGATGTGCACGGCACAACTCCAGCCTGGCACCGCCGGATCGCGCCTTCACGGTAACGCTGAAAGGCACGGCGCTGCGCGGTCATACCACCTATGTGATTGTACACGAACGCAACACCGGCGCGCCGATCAGTTACCAGTGGCGGGTGGGAGAAGGCACCCTCGAGTTTGCCGATCCGGGCCGGGACAGGATCACCCTCACCTTTGCCAGCAACACCGGCTATATGGTCAGCTACATGGACGTGGCGGTGGGGGATTGGGTGTTCGATGCGGGGAACGGGACGGTGGCCGCGACAGACTCGACCGGAAGGATTGAACTCACCGTTACCTTTCCCGCCGTGCCGCCGGATTTGAGTTGGTATCAACTGATCGGCTCGGACCAGCGGAATCTGTGGCTCACGTACGACTCCGATTCCGTGCCGACGACTCACCTGTGGAATCTGGACTCGCGCTGGCTGGATGATAACCGGAAGGTCAGCATCCTGAGTTTTTTGCAGAGCGATACCGTGCGCTATGTGGGCTGGACCCTCGATCAGCCCTATGAACCCGGCGCTGTCAACCGCTACTCGATAAGTCTGGACCACCGCGACGAGAAGGCGGAACTGCACGTATCGTTACCCATTCAGTTGCAGACCGTAGAAGTGCTGCGGAATAATCGCGCTGACGCCTATCCGATAGTGGAACGCGATAATCCGGGCGGAATCTATCCGCGTTTGTCCTTCTCCCTGTGGAAGGCTATGGGATTCCCCAAGGAGGAATATCATGTCTCGGGAATGGGGGGATGGTACCCGGAGAACTTCAACGTGGACTGGTGGATGAACGATTTGCAGGCGGACCTTGCGGTTCCGGATGCCAGCGTTAACGGCATATACGACAGCGCGCTCCCCGGCTTTACCCACCTGAGCGTGGAAGGCGAGGCTGACTGTATTGCTATGGTGTGGAGCGGCGACAATGGCTGGAACTTCTTCGACTGGGCGGTGTTTGCGGCGCCACAATATCGAGCGGTCTTCCGCCCCACCCTGCCGGACTCGGTCGTGTCGGCTCTGCATTACGATTCAAGTATTCTGTCGGGAGACTGGCTGGAACTGGAAGACTCAGATCAGGCGCATGGCTGGGAGGATTTTGTGCGCTCCGCGCGGATCGCCGAGTGGGGCAAGTATGACTGCAACCGGCTGTACCGCTATGCGCGCCAGTATCAGGGCTTCGAGCAGACCGCTCCTCCCAATACCGTTCGCCGGAGTCTGCCCGGCAGAGGATAGGCCACTGATTAGAAACGCAACTACAGAGGCTGCGAGACGCGGCACAGCGCCGTGCCCAGCCGTATATTCACGGGACGATACATGAAATCTCCCCGCATTTTGCTCACCTTGCTGCTGCCTTTGCTGTTCATCCTTGCAGGCTGCTCAACCGATGAGACAAGTTCCAGCACCGGAAACTATACCTTCATCGTGCATTATTCCGGCAGTGGCTGGGACCAGATGAACCGTTGGATTGTGCTGCATACCCTCAGCGGTGACTCCGTGTTGGGGGTGCAGCAGGTGACCCATGAGGGATCGTATGACTTCGGCGCGGTGAGCAGCGACCATGTCACGGTGACCTTTCTGGATTCGCTCGGTGACGGCTGGCACATCTCGTCCTACATCAACACGCGCGGCGGCAAGTGGAAGTTCAGTCATGCGCCTGCAAGCAGCTCCCTGGGCACGGTCGAAGTCACGGTGCCCCGCCAATGGGGAGACTACACGCAGATCCGGATCAGTTGGCCGGGCTCCACGTGGAGCGGCATCCTCTCGCCGCAGGACACGGCCCAGACTCGCGTGCTCCGCAACGTTTACAATCTTGAGCGGGACAATCGCTTCAGCCTGCTGGTGAGAGTCTCCGGCGAGAGTGGAACCGCTTTTGGCTGGCTCACGCGCCAGTCATTCCAGTTGCAGCAGAACAATTCCTATACGGTCTCCGTCTACGGTGGATATAATCCGCGCGCGATCACCACGTCACGCCCGGTTCAGATTCTGAATCTGCGTGGCTACCGCGCACAGTCCGGTTCGTGGTATCCGCTATCGGAAGCGTATGACCGCGACGGGCGCACGGCATTCTCCATGCCGTGGGCCGGTTTCCCCGTGTCGAACTGGAACATTGAAGCCGCTTACTATGGCCAGGACGAGCAGTTCCAGTTCTACAAGGCCTATTCTCAGGTGCCTGCACAGGTGGAGATCCCTTCCAGTTTCGTCAGCGCCACGTTTTATACGCCGAGTGACTACCGGGCAGTGACCGTCAACGGCGAGGCGGATGTGTTGTGGGGGAGTTGGCGATGGATCACTTCTGAAGGGAAGACCAGTCAGTGGACCGTGTACTGTGATCCCGCATCCGCCACTATCCGCCGGCCCGTATTGCCTTCATCGCTGCGCTCTCTGGTGGGATCGGACTCTGCGGCTCATTTCTCCGGCCAGATCGGCATCATCAACTACGATGACGTGAGTGGCTGGGAGAATTATCTTCCTGCGCTTTACAGCCTTTCGGGCGATGCGTCGCGCACCGAGTATGGATCTTACAGCTACGCGCGCGCCGTGACCGCAGACCTGCCCTTGAGCCGCGCGGAAGTGTCTTCCCCGCTACCGCACACGCGGCAATTCGTCCAATAGAGTACAATTTGTCCCATAGCAAAGGGCGGCCTTACGGTCGCCCTTTTGTGTGTTCGTATCTTGGTAGCCCACTTACAGTGCTGCAATCAAAAAATCGAAGCGGTTTATTTCCAGATTAGCTTCTACCGATGTAGGAGCGTTCAAAAGAGTCAATCATCGGAAGGTGACCATGCGTTGCCGAGCTTTCTAATTGGATTCTCTTTGGTAGACCATCGCCACTCGTGTTGTTCTTCGTCGAATCTGTAATAAGTGCTCTTACACTGCTGCGATGCGGTCAGGAATTGTGCCAGCACTAGCACAGCATCGCTATTAGTCGGAAGCGTTTCCGAATCAAGAAGGGCGAGAAACTCATCCATCGGCTGTCCTGCCAGCAAAGTTTTCAACTCTGATAATACACGGTTGATCATGTCAACCTTTAGCTTGTTCAGTTGCACATCTTGTTTCCGTTTCGACAGTTCACGAATCTCCAAAAGCTGCTGCTGCAGCAAAGGGTAGAGAACATCAAACCTCTCGGTATCGTGGTTCGATGGCAGCGCCGCCTTTATGCTTTTTTTGGATGGCATTTCATTTCCGTTTTGGTCGATGAGTTTTGATTTTGGACAGTTTGCCATCCACCAACCACACCCAACTCTGCTGAGTCTCGTTCCACTTGACGTTCTCCGTGTGAATCCTGTCCATGGCAGCGCAATACTGAGACAGCATCATTACGACATCGCTAGTAGATGGTAATACGTCCGCGTCAAATGATGTGAAGCCTACAAATGGTCTTTGCTCCGCGCCAAGGATCTCGTTGCAGGTAGAAAGCACCTGATTGACATACGAGATCTTGAACTTGTTCATCAAGTCATTAGGCGACTTCTTGGCAAGTATCGATATCTCGTCGTGAAGCGCATGCAGTTGCGCATGTGCCGCATTGAAACACTCCGCATCGTTCGGATTCATGATGTTCACCTCTTATGAGGGGCAAGCCCTGACAAATTCAGCATGCTTCTTCTTGATGACCTCGATGGGCAACCTCTGCTTGTTATCGAATACTTGACACATGAGAGCAATATCGGAGTCATCCAGAACCAAGATACACTTTCGCTGACCAGCCCACAGATCAATGATGTTTCGAACTATCGGCTTGGGCGGCGGATTCCTGGTAACGATCACTCCGAAACGGCCGAACTGGTCAGCTAAGTATCGATTGATCTGATTAATGTGCTCGCGCTCCAAGGCGGCCACGTTCTTCAATTCGAAGACGACTTGTCGGCACTCGTATGTGTCATACATATCTCTAAGAAAATCGTATGATCTATTGTTGTAGAACATAAGGTCTCGAATCTGAGCGCCAGAATCCGTGCGAACCTGTTCCGCTGCAAAGTCTAAGTGGGGATACAGTAGCGACGCCATCAATTGACAAATCGCGTCCTCATAGATCTTGTCGGCATTTCCGGCCTTTCCAGAAGGTATTTTTTGAATAGTCGCTAGTTTGCGCTTGGCCGACAGCACCGGGATGGGCTCGAATAGCGGGTCGTTTACGCAGTCAGCCTGCCTACGTTCTTTGACTTCAACATAATTTTTTACCGCACCATAGTTTAATCGACTGTAGTTCAGAATCGCAAGGCGGGCCGGATTCGACACGCGGATATCTTCTGGCAGGCGTATCCGGTATTCTTCCGGGTTGATCCACGGAAGCCGCCGCAGCCATCGTTTGGGGACAAGAATTACAGGTTGGTTGGATTCCGGGTTATATGGAAGGTTGATTTCCTCTTCCTTAAAGCTGAGTGTCCTGTCGTCATAAACTTGCACCTTCGCCTTTTGGTCCGGTAATCCTACCTTGGTAGACTGGTACAGCGTGTAATCGACCAAGAAAGATTTCGCAAGGTTACATGTAATGTCACTTATGCGATCACGCGAGACTTGGTCAACGAGAAGCTGAATCTCTTCCACATGCACAAATCCGAACTTCTTGATTTGAGGAATGATCTTGAAAAGTGAAAGAATATCTATTGCAAGATCACGTCCAATTCGTACACCTCGACGAGTCTTTGAGTTGCCGAGACCGGCTTCATCGCACTCAGAGCAATTGATCAGAAGGTCAATTGCTTTGTCCTTGCTATCAGTGCTGAACGTGTGCCCAAGGTGATTGAATGAATTAACGATGAGTGAATGCAAAGCGTTTTCCTGCTGCGACGGTGATTTGTAGAGCAAGAATGGATCAACGCAAAGCGGAATGTCCTCGTCAAGGAACGGGATAGCAAAATCGGCCTCGTCTTGAGTGATTGGAATCTTAAAGCAGTCTGTGAGGCGAGGCCGTACCAAAGTCATAAGTCAACCAAAGTGTTTCAAGGTAAGGTTCATAGATGACCCGAGAACCACAAAGGATAAGTATAATAATCTATGTGTTCAGAGTCAATACCTCATGCATCTTTCAACAAGTTACTCGACTACCGGATAATTGGGGGGGGCGTGGTTCTCACCTCAGAATTGGTGGTCGCGGCCATCAAGAAAAGGCGGCCCCAAACGGAGCCGCCTTCTTTCGTCGTCGTTAGTCATTCCGATCTAAGAGCGGGATGAGGTCTGTGCTTCATCCTTCCGCCTTCATCCTTGCTTCACATCGCCGTCTTTTGCGGTGCGCGCTGCACGGTCGAGCTTTCCGCGTCGCTGCCGGCTTGGACGCCGCCGCGCTTGGAGAACAGGACCGCACCGGCTAAGATGGCCAGCGCGATGAAGGTCATCACCCAGCCGCCCGCCGTGCCGTGAAGCATCACGGTGCTCGGGGCCACCAGAATCGCGACGAGGTTCATCACCTTGATCATCGGGTTCAAGGCGGGACCGGCGGTATCCTTCAGCGGATCGCCCACCGTGTCGCCGATCACACCGGCCTTGTGGGCTTCACTGCCCTTGCCGCCGAGGAAACCGTCTTCGATCTTCTTCTTGGCATTGTCCCACGCGCCGCCGGTGTTGGACATGAACACAGCCATAAGCTGTCCGGCCAGAATTGCACCCGCCAGGAAACCACCCAGCGCGTACGGGCCAAGCCAGAAGCCGACCAAAATCGGCGAGAACACCGCCAGCAGGCCGGGTCCAAGCAGTTCCTTCTGCGCCGCGGCGGTGGAAATTTCCACACACTTGGCATAGTTGGGCTTGCCCTTCTCCCCTACTCCGGTATATTCCCAGATGCCGGGAATGGTGCGGAACTGGTGGCGCACCTCTTCCACAAGCTGCACCGCCGCACGGGAGACCGCGCGGATGGCAAAGCTGGAGAACAGGAACGGCACTGCGCCGCCGATCAGCAGGCCGATGAACACGTCGGGCAAATTGACCTGAATATTCTTGAAGAGAATATCCGGATCCTTGACCGCCACGGTATCGAGGAACGAACGGTAGAGCGACACCGCCGCAATCACCGCCGTGGCAATCGCAAAGCCCTTTGTAAGAGCTTTTGTGGTGTTGCCCACCATGTCGAGGCGCGAGACGATATTGTGCGCGGCCTTGTTTTCGCTGCCGTCCTTATTCTTCAGCGCGCCCGACATTTCGAAAATGCCGTTGGCGTTATCGGAAATCGGACCGTAGGTGTCCATCGCCAGCACATAGCCGGTCGTCGCCAGCAGACCGAGACCCGCCAGCGCAATGGCATAGGCCGCCATCGCCGGTTCGGGAAAGAGAATAAAGGCGCCGTAAATGGTGGCCGCAATGGCACAGATGCCCCACACGGACGATTCCAGACCTTCGGACAGACCTGCCAGAATCAGCGTCGCCGGGCCTGTGCGGGCCGAGGACGCAATTTCGGTAACGGGCTTGTGCTCCACCGCCGTAAAATATTCGGTGATCTTGCCGATGATCTGCGTCAGCACGATGCCGAAGAAGGTTGCGAAGAACGCCAGAATCCAGAAGTTTTCAATGACGCCGCGAATCAACGAGAAATCTCTGATGTTGGACGCGGACGGATCGGGCGGCGACATCGGCACCGGCTGCCCGGCGAAGACCCAGTAGGACACCGCCAGGAAACCCAGCGAGGCAATAATTGCCGACACATAGAAGCCGGTGTTGATTGGCGTCATCGGGTTCATATTGGGATCGTCCTTGCCACGCACGGCCATCACGCCGATAATCGAAGCCACCACGCCCACGGCGCGCACGAGCAGCGCGTAAATGACAAGCTTCAGCGTAAAGATGCTGGTGAAGGAGCCCGCCGCCAGCACTCCGCCGAACCCGGCGTTGCTGAGGGTCTTGCCCACCGCCGCCGCCAGAATGATCGCGGCCACCAGAGTCACTTCATAGGACTCGAACACGTCCGCGGCCATACCGGCGCAGTCGCCCACGTTATCACCGACGTTGTCGGCAATGGTCGCGGCGTTGCGGGGATCATCTTCGGGAATACCGGCTTCCACCTTGCCTACAAGGTCGGCGCCTACGTCCGCGGCCTTGGTGAAGATACCGCCGCCGACGCGCATAAAGAGCGCGGCCAGCGACCCGCCGAAGCCGAAGCCCACCAGCACGAACATCGCGTTCTGCTGGAAGACCATAAAGGTAATCGTCGCACCCAAAAGACCCAGACCCACGGTGAACATACCGCTCACCGCGCCGGCCTGAAAGGCAATTTCGAGGGCATTCTTGAAGCTGGAAAGAGCGGCGTTGGCAACGCGCACGTTACCGCGCACGGCCACACCCATGCCCACGTAACCGGCCAGATAGGAGGCCGTGACGCCCAGCAAAAAGGCGATGGCGACGCCGAGACCGAGGGTCGTCGAGATCCCCGGTTCCGCCGCCTCCATAAAGGCATACTGATTCTTGTAAAGGAAGAACAGTCCGATGCCCAGCACTGCCACCACGGGAGCCATGGTCTTGACCTGACGGGCAAGATAGGCCATTGCGCCTTCCTGAACAGCGGAGGCGACACCCTGCATGCGGTCGCTGCCGGGACTGGCCTTCATGGTCTTCTGCCACCAGTAGGCACCAAAGGCCAGGGCCACAAGCGCGCCACCGAGCACAATGAACAGCGGCAGCCAGGCTTCATCGCCAAAGGGAAGTTGAATCGCCTCTCCACCATGCTCACCACCCACAGCGGCCGTTGCCTGCGGCGGTGTGGTGGTGCTGGGGGCCTGCGCAAACAGGCGCGGTCCGGCAAACATGAGACCGGCCAGAGCGATGACCATCAGGCTGAGAAACCAAGTCTTAACTTTCCGCTTCGCGCGGCCGGCACGGAAGGCAGATTTGGCTGTGCGCATACTCCTCCTTGATTTTGTGGGGCAAATTCGGTTACTTGTAACCGGATTCTGCCGATCCGAGTTCGGATACCCACGTTTTACAATATATTGACGTCTGACAAGCTTAGAATATAAGCAATCTCTCCCTGAAGGTCAAGTGTGATTGTTTTCACAAAAGCATAATTTACAACAATCACACATAATGGCCTTCAAGCGGGTGAGGGTCAAAGGGCTCACTTTGGCTTTCACGGTGCCGATCTTCTTTCAACGGGATTGCTGATTTGGATGTTCCATTCATCCCTCATCGCACATTTTTCACCCCTTCGTCAAGGAGGCCATCCGTGAATTACCGCATATGCTATGCCATCTGCGCCCTTGTCCTCCTGCTTGCAAAAAGCGGCCCTTCGCAGGCGCAGCCCATTGGCGAAACCCACGTGGCGGGGACCACATGGTGGGACACTCAGCAAAATGCTTCCTGCGGCAGAATGATTGCCGTGGATGACAGCGGTAATGTCCACGTTGTCTGGACGAACGGTCTGACGTCTGACTATTACGGCCCGCGGCATGTTTACTACAATCGTTGGGGGCCGCAATTTACCCGCTTCGCCTACGATTCCGGCCTGCAGGTGGATACGTTCCGCCGTGGTGGCTACGTGAACCTGACATTGGATCGCGAAGGCTATCCCCTCGCCGCCTTTCACGGCGTGATGACGGACTCCAGCGGCACAGCTTTTCACGTGGCCCTGTGCCGGATCGGCTGCGATGATATAACCCTGCTTCCCAACCCCCGGAATGGCTGGCTGGTATGGCCCAAGGTCGTGGTGGATGTAAACAACCATGTCCATGTGCTTGCCAACCGGGATGACAGCTTCCTCGGATTCAATTACGAATTCTATTATGCACAGGGTGCGCCCGCTCCTGACAGTTCATTCTGCGAGTACACATGGCAACCGGTGAATGGCGGTTCCGTGTTGCAGTCCATAGACACGCTCGGCGTGGCATCCTATGTTATTGCCGCATCCCGCACGTCACCGCGCGTGGCAATGGGATGGCTGCGCGCCTACTATCGAGATCCGGCGGCAGACTATCAGACAGAATGGAAAGATGTGGAACTGAGCTTGTCCGGCGACGGTGGAGAGACATGGGGGCCGCGTCTGAATATCACCCAGTTTACGCCCGGCGATACGGCGTGTCTCGCGGCGACTCACGATACCCTTCACTGCAATCGGGACACTCTCTGGGCACATGCGGATCTGAGCCTGCTGTTCGACCGCACCAACGGCCTGCACGCGGCGTTCACCACGACGGGCTACTGGACATGGGCGTCAGGGCATTCGCAGGGGCGCTACAGCGCCAGTGAAGGCCTTATCTGGCACTGGTCCGAAGCCACCGGCCAATTCAGCCTCGTGGCGGATGGGTGGATCGCCGCCGCTCCGAACCTTCCCGGTGCATGGCAAAGGATGGTCTGCCGTCCATCGTTAGCCGTTGATCCTTCCAACGGTTATCTTTACTGCTCGTACGCGCGCTATGACACCGCGCAGGTCTCCGAAGGCGGATACTTCAACTCCGATGTTTGGATCTCCGTCTCCACCGATAACGGCATCGCATGGAGCACCGGCACCAACGTCACCCGCACACGGCCCGCACTCATTCCCACTCCGTCCGGAGAATGCTTGTCCGAACGCGAGCCGACTGTGGCCGAAACCGTGAGCGATGGGGCTTTGCATCTGTCCTATGTGCTGGACCGGGATGCAGGTGCCGTGTCATACAGCGAAGGCGTGGCCACGCTGAATGATTTCATCTATCAGCGCGTCCCGGTGGATTCCATCGCCACCACACCCCTTATGCCGCGCTATCCCCTGCACTGGGATTCCAGCGGTTTCCTTGCAGCCCAGAAGGGTTCCTTCATCCCTCATCCTTCAGCCTTCAGTCTTTCGGCATTTCCGAATCCTTTCAATAGCACGGCTACGCTGCGCTTTGAATTGCCGGCGGCTTCGGTGGTCACCGTGGAAGTGTTTGATGTGCTGGGCCGTAGTGTCTATCGCCAGAACTTGGGGCGAATGATTGCCGGAGAACACCGGCAGCGGTTTGACGGTTCGGATCTGTCCTCGGGCGTGTACTTTGCCGCACTGTGGACTGAATCGGCCACGCGGGTGCAGAAGATGATGCTCTTAAAGTAAATGATCGTGAACAGACATAGGCCAGCAACTTACATGAGACTGTCACGCATAGCGAGCACGTGGATCAGAGCATGGGCCATTGGGTGTGCTGCAATCATCGTTGCCACGCTTCCCGTGTGGGCAACCACACCCCTGACGCAGACAGCTTTCTTTGTCCAAAATGAAGGCCAGTGGGACGGCGCATTCTCTTTCAAATACGACGCCCCCGGCGCCACCTACTTCCTGAACTCATCCGGCCTGACGCTGGACCTGCATTCCCCCGAGCCCCGCACCGCCCCCTTAGATTGTCATCTCGTTAGAGTCCGTGGACTCCACCGGAGTCTACGACCTGCAGCCCGTTACCCTTTCACTTGTCATCCTGCAGCCCGTCTGCGAGATGCAGGATCTCTCGGGGACTCGCCGCTACCACGCACAGTAAAAGGCCACGTCCTGAAGCTCTCGTATGTCAGCGCCAACCCCACCCCCATCTTAACCGGCGAAGACAAACTCCCCAGCTACAGCAACTACTTCCTGTCCAAGGATAGCTGCCGTTGGCGATCCCGTGTGGGCCACTACCGCACCGTCACCGCCCAGGATGTCTGGCCGGGGATTGACGTCCAATACCGCATCGCCGCCCAAGGGGTCGAAACCGTCTACCACGTCCACCCCAGTGCCGATGCATCCCTGATTCAACTGCGCTACGAAGGGCAGGATGGCGCAATCACCGTAGATGCAAACGGCAGTTTGCTCTTGTCTACCTCGCTGGGCACCGTCAAGGAACAGGCGCCCTTTGCCTACCAGAACATCAACCACGCCCAAATCGAAATCCCTTGCCGCTACGAACTGACCGCTGAGGGCGGCTATCACTTCGTTTTGGGCTCGTATGATATGACACGGGAGGTGGTGATTGATCCACTGGTGTATTGCAGCTATTGGGGTGGAGGGAGCTTAGACGAGGTCTATGCCATCGGCGAGGACCCTCAGCATCATAAGCTGGTAGCAGTGTATCTGTATTTTGGCAATGATGGCTATCCGATCACTCCCGGAGCCTACCAGACCATCGCCGGAGAATACGGCGTGGGAGCCCTTTCCAAATTCAATGCCGCCGGGGATAGTCTGCTGTTTTCCACCTTCCTGGGCGGTGTAGAGCAATGGAGCTATTGTGTGATCGGCGATGCTCAAGGGTCGGTTTACGTGGCGGGTGATGCCGATCTTTCCTACGGCGGTTCCGTGCCCCTGACCGCAGATGCCTTTGACACCACGGCCGTCGGTCTGGGGGAAGGATTCTTCTCCCGTTTTTCTGCCGACGGCACGTCTCTCGAGTTCAGTTCGTACATCGGTGGTTCAGACCGCGATTATGTCCGGGACTTGGCGATGGACTCCACAGGAGACGTTTACCTCTGCGGGAATGCCAGCCCAACAGGCTTTCCGGTGACGCCCGACGCTCTTTATCCTCAGGGCTTGGGCGGGGGAAATGGCTTCTTGGCGGTCTTTGACCCCCGGAGTTCGACGCTGCGTTACTCTACCCTTTTCCCCGCAGGTCCGGATGGTTCAGCGTCTGCAAGCGGGCTAACTTTGGGGAACAATCGTCGGGTGTGGCTCTGCGGTAATTCGTGGCACGGTGGCATCCCGATTACGGATAACGCCTTTCAAGGAGAGTTGGTCGGAGATCAGGATGCCTTCGTTGCCCTGATCGACCTGCAGGCAGATAGCCTCGTCTACAGCTCTTACCTCGGTGGATCATCACCCAGCTATGGCAACGAGCTGGCGTGCAGAGTACTGCCTTTAGGCGGGGACACGATCATCGTGGGCGGCATGACCTCCTGTGCCGATTTTCCGTTCACGTCCGACGCTTTTGATACCGTTGCCCCGGTGTCAGACCATCCCAAAATCTTCTTGACGATGCTCGCGCTGCCGAACACCTTGGTCCGCTCGACCTTCCTTGGAGGCGATTGGACAACGCCCCACGGGTTCGCACTGGATCGGCACGGCTCGGTGCTGGTAGCCGGACGCCCGGAAGACGCGAACTTTCCGGTCACGCCCGATGCCGAGGTCCGCAGCTTCCGCGAGATCTCCGTCAGCCGCATGAGCCGCGATCTGCGCCGTCTTGAATACAGCACCTTCCTTGGCGGCAGCAACCACACCCGTCCCTGCGGCTTTTTGTGGGAACCGGGGCGGGGAGTCTGGCTCTGCGGAGTCACCAAAAGCAATGACTTGCCAACCACTCCGAATGCGTTGATTCGACAGTACCCTTGGCCCGGCGATGATGAGGAATATGGCTTCATCCTCTGCTATGCCCTTCCCGGCGATACGATTCCTGATAATGCGAGACGCTCAGTTAGCCCTTATCCCTTAGCGCTTAGCCTTTCCTGTTTCCCGAATCCCTTCAACAGCACCGTCATGCTGACGTACGAACTGCCCACGAGCGGCCATGTTGAGGTGAAGGTGTTCGATCTTTTAGGTCGGGAAGTGGCGGTGCTGCACGATGGAATGACGGAAGCGGGCGCGCACTCGGTTCGCTGGGACGCGCAGGGAATGGCCTCCGGAATTTATTTTGTTACGCTGCGCTCTGCCCGCCAAACGCAGACGCAGAAAATCATGTTGCTGAAATGAGTTTCGAATGGATGATCAGTCGCCAGTCATAGATCTGGTCAATGTGTTTACGGGGTTCGACGAGCGGGCCGTGCTGCAAGGGGTGACGCTCAAGGTCACCAAGGGCGAAGCCGTGATTATCGAAGGCGCCACCGGCGCGGGCAAAACCACGCTCATCCGCTTGCTGCTGGGTGCGCTGCCCGTGCGCTCCGGCTATGCCCACGTGCTGAATACCGACCTCGCCCGCGCCGCCAAGGATGATCTCACCGCCCTGCGGCGCAAAATCGGCGTCGTGTTTCAGATTCCCCGCTTTCTCGATCAGGAGACCGTGCTCACCAACGTCTCGCTGCCGCTGGCTATTGCCGGAGAAAGGGCGCGGCGCTGCCGCACGGACGGCGCGCGCGCGCTGCTCGATACCGCCCTGCACAACAGCGCGCGCAAACGGCCCGCGCAGCTTTCGGGCGGAGAACAGGCCCGGTTGCAGATTGCCCGCGCCCTGATTCACCGTCCCTATCTGCTGCTGGCCGACGAACCGTTCGCCCATCTCGATCCCGATTCCGCCGAAGCCGCCGAGGACCTTTTGGAAACCGCGCACCGCCGCGGCGCGACGCTGGTGATCACCACTCACCGTCCTACACGGCTGGCCGAACACGCCCGCCGCGTGCGGCTGGAAGGCGGCATTTTAGTATGAACCTGCGGCTCGCCTTTCAATTGGGCTGGGGCACCCTGCGTTCGCGCCTGGCCCTCACCATGCTCGCGGTGATTCTGATCTCCCTCGGTGCGGCGGTGGCCGCCGGACTGTGGGGCACGGTCTATCTGCTGCACGGCCTGCAGCGGGACTTTCTCTCCGCCCTGTCGGTGGAACTGGATCTGGTGAGCGATTCCGACGCCATGCGCGATGCCGTGATGTCCCGCGCCGACGCCTGGCCGTCCTCGGAATTCGTACAGTACATTCCTGCCGAGCAGACGCTGCATGATGTTCAGAAAGAGACCGGCGAGGATCTGGTCTCGCTCTTCGGCGGCAATCCGTTTCCGCCGATGGTCCGCGTGCGTTTTGGCCGCATCACGCTGGCGCAGGTAGACAGCCTCACCGAGGCCGCCAGGCGTTGGCCGGAAGTCTCGCAGGTGGTCTATCCCCGCAGCCTGTGGCAGGATGTGGACCGCTTCATCGAACGTTTTCAGGGCGGGCTGGGACTGGCCGCAATGGGCTTCATTCTTGCCGCCATCGGCCTTGTCGGGCTCTGTCTGCATGCTCAGGTGCGCAACCGCGCCGCTACGTGGGAATTCCTGCGCCTGTCCGGAGCATCCGGCAGCACGCTGCGGCTGTCGGTCTTCGTGCAGGGCGCGCTGGCCGGAGCCCTTGCCGGAATTGCCGCCTCCGCCCTGCTCTACGGCCTGACCGCAATCTATGGCTGGCTGTTTCTGCGGGAGGTAAGTTTGCCCTTGAGCTTCTATGGCATGGCTTGGCTGGCCGCCGTGCTTTCAGGTCTCCTGGCCGGAATCTTCTCCGTGCGCCGCGTGTAAGCGGCGACACACAGAACTATGCGAAAAGGGCGCCACAACGGCGCCCTTTCGCTTATTTCACAATCCTTCCATCCACCGCTATTCATGCTCGCCGTGGCCGCCATCGCCGTGGTCGTCGTCTTCATGCTCGCCGGGCTTGGGAAGTCCCGCCAGCACCCGCAGAGAATCATATTGCGAAGGAGTCATATTCGGCAGCCGCAGCGCGAAGGCGGTCATCGCCCACAAATCCTGATCCGAATGGGTGGGTCCAAAGGCCGGCATTCCCGTGTCCTTGAAACCCGTCTTGATGATCCAGTAGAGTTCCGCCGGCGTCCAGTCGGCAATGGCTTCTTTCAAGTCCGGCGGCGGCGGATAGAGCCCTTCTCCGATTTCCGACCGCATAATTCCCGGCGCGCCGTGGCAAACCACGCACATCTCATGGAAGTGCAGAAACCCGTTGGCAAGCTGCGCCGTGCTGCCCAGCGGCGGCACCGTGATCTGTTTGGCTTGACGCCGGACAGAGTTGTCCGCGGCAATGTGCGCCATCCTTACAAACATCCGGCTGTGCGGGCGCAGGGCCGATACATCGTAAAGTCCCGAATGCAGCGCGTAAAACGCCACCGCTGCGGCAGCCACCACCACCACGAGCACGACAATAAATGTTCTCATAAGTCTTCCATGTGGAAAGGCCGAATGACAGGCAAGCCCCGACGGCTATTCGGCCACGATTATCCGTAAGATGTGTATTGCGCGGTTTGGGATCGCCGCCCTTCGCGGAGGATAGTGCGCAGTTTCCGCTTCTTTGCCCGGCGGCTGGCATCGAGACCGTTTGGCATGGTGACCCTCTTGAGGAGTAGACGTTGGCATAAGAGAGGTGCGCATGGCCGACGGGCCGGATGTCGGACTATAGATAACAAATTCGTTCGTACTTGTCAACTGAGTCCCATTCAACCGGGGCGCAGGATAGACATAGATAGCAAAACGGATCGCAAGTCCGGCCCCGCCTTCCTGTAAACCAGCATCCGTTCTGAGGACGCGAACCGCCCGCTTCATGTTCCCGTGTCGATGCTCGCGTTTCCAGCGTTCCTTCGCGCGCAGGGTGTTGGAGTAAGACAGGTCAGGCCGGATAACAGAACGCCCCGCTTTCGCGGGGCGTTCTGCATCCAAATGGATAGCTCTCGGCTCAGCGGGCGCCGAGACGAACCGGCTGAGACGGGGCAGACTCTGCCAACGTGCCGTCCCAGGACGTGACTTCGTAGAACAACTTGGCATTTGCCGTATTGAACGGAATGCTCAAGGTGCCGTTGGCGGTCGAACCCACGAGGGTAGTCGCACCGCCCCATACGGATCGAGAGTAGACTCTGTACGACGGAGCGCCCGTGCCGGCCCAACGGAGGATGAGCTGGTTGAGAGCGGGATCGTACGCCAGGGTCAACTGCGTCGGCGGATTCAACACGCCCACGATGAAGGTCAACGGAATCGTCACAGGATTGTGAGCGACGTCGTTGGAGGCGACCGTCAAGGTGCCCAAGTACTGGCCGGCCGTCAGACCTGCAGAGTTGAAGTTCAGGTGAACCCACGCGCAGGTGTTCGGCATGACCTGACCGGCGGTCGGCGGAGTGATGCTCAGCCACTGCGGAACCGGCGGCACAGCCGCGAACCGAACCGCGAGGTTGTTCTGAACATACGCCGCATTGTAGACAACCTGCAAGCCGTCCGTACCGGTCGCGTTCTGCTGACCAACGGTGCAACCATTGTTGGTGCCGTTCATCGACATAAACTGCACAACCCAATGGCCGTCCGGATAGAGGATGGCTTCGAACGTCACGTTGCCGGTTCCGTCATAGTGCGGGACCGCGTCCCACTCCACGATGAAGCGGTTGTTGGCGACGTCATTGTAGTACCAGATGTTACCCGAGGTGGAAGAATTCAGGTCTTCCCAGAACGGGGCAAGCATGGTCAGCGGGGCCGACGCACTGGGGATGGTTGTGTTGCCCCATGGCGTTACGCCCGTGGTTCCCATCTGAAGGAAGCCATTGGTGCATACCCAGACCGAGCTGTACGCCGTGCCGTAGAAGTTGAACTGCCACGGCAGGGTTAGGGCCGTTCCGGCGTCATCCGCATGCAGACCGGTGTTGATACCGGTGGCATTGATTTCCACCCAGTTGAAGGTCGGTCCACCCGGCTCGGCGGAGTCGATCCAGCGATAACCGAAGACGTCCGGTCCACCCTGTGCATCGAGCTGATTACGGCCGCGAGCACCCTCGGAAACGTGGGTCTTGTCGGCCTTCACAGCCATCGTGAAGCGGCCTTCCGCCATATCCTTCGACATGTTGGGCGAAGCGTTCGGCTGAACGTCCAACAGGGTCAAGGCGGGGGTAATCTGGTGGTAGGCCATCGTCCAGTTGAGCGGGCAGATGCCCGTGTTGCAAATGTGCACCGAATCCGTAGCCGTTCCATTCAACGGAACGCTCTTGGTGATGCTGCTCGGCGTGATCACTGCCGTGGGCGAACCCTGGCAGCCGACACCCGTGCTGAAGCGCACCGCGCGGCCCGTAGCGATACCCATGCTGGTAGTCGGCAGCGTCGACAAATGCTGGTAGTTGTTACCAACAGTGCCGGTGCTGTTCTGGACACCAACCTGGCTCGGGAACGTCGGCTGAGTCAGAGCATTGTACTGGAAGACCACATCGCAGTCGCCGGTGGCCGTCGGATAGTACAGCGGATCATAGACGATGATTTCGAAAGTCTCCGGAGTCGTCGAGTTGCAGCAATGGTTGGTCTGATAGTACTCGAGGATGAAGACGTGCTGGGCGGCATCGTAATACGTCGCCACCTGGCCGCCACCCGGAGGATACATGTCAGCGCCGAACGGATAGTAACCCGCCGGATAGCCGGGCACAGGGATCGTGCCGCCCGGAATGCTGCCGTAGCCCGTGCCGAAGGTCATGTAGCCGTTGGAACCGACGAAATACTGCGTGTAGTCCACGCCGTACACTCGCATCGTAAACGGAGCCGTAAACGGACCGACGAAGTTGTCATCGGCCAGACCCGTAACCTGTGTGCCGGGGCCGCCTTCTGACGGGGAAATTCCGCGCCAGTTGTAGACGGGACCGTTGGGATCTACGTTTTCGCAAGCCACATAGCCATAGGCGTCGGCGGGCGAGCACTGCAGAGCCGGATTGCTGATCAACGTGATGTTACGCGTAGTCGTGTTTCCGGACGTGACCACGATCCCCAGACCGGTGTCAGGCCAGCAGCCGGTAAACGCCGTCGCGACGTTGTACGTGGCAGCCGGAAGACCCGTGAAGGAGTAGAAGCCCGACGCGTTGGTCGTGGCGGTCGGACGGCCGGTACCGATAAGTGTAAGGACGGCGCCTACTGCCGGGCCGCCGTTGCAGGACGTCACCGTGCCGGACAGCGTGCCGGCCGCGTTCAGGGTCACGTTGACCGTGACCATCTGAAGCAGAGCCACCACGTGGTTCGGGGAATCGACATCCGAGCAGCTGCTGCTGGCCGCATGCACCGTGAAGGTGCCGGCATCGCTGTAGCGCAGATAATGGCCGGACGCATCCGTCGTGCACGGAGCCAGCGTCGACGTCGGGAAGGTCACAATCGCGCCGACAGCCGGGCCGCCTGTGCAATTGGTCACTGTACCCTGGAGGCCTGTCGGAGCGCGCAGCGTCAGGTTCACCGTGGTGGTCTGGTTGTTATTGACCACGTTGTTGTCCTGCTCGGCAAACGTGCAACCCACCTTGTCGCCGCGGACGTTGTACGTTCCCGCGACCATGTTGATCGAATAATGGCCATTGGCATCCGCCGTGATGGACGGATAGAACGAACCGGGGAAGGACACCGTGGCGTTGGCCGCCGGGCCGCCCGTGCAGTTCGTAATCGTGCCGGCCATCGTGCCGGTCACCGGAGGCGTGCAACCGCCGAAGCAGATCGCGCGGCCGCTCACGAGCGGCTGAGCATGAGGATCATACGTCGTGTTGTACTTGTGCACATAGGCACGCGTGCTGTCCTGGATACCCACGCCGCAGTTGGAGGCGTCGGATACCGTGTTGTACTGCAACAGGAGCTGGCTGTTGCCGTTGGGAGCCGGGTTGGTGGCAAAGTTGTACAGCCACACCTGGAACGTCTCGGGACTGCCGCTCGAGTAGTGCTGAATCTGGTGATACTCGATGATGAAGGCATTCTGCGCCGCCAGATAATACGTGCTGACGTCTCCACCAATCGGCGGATAAAGGTCGCGCGAGAACATCTGAATCGAATGGCCAAGGAACGCCGAGGGCAGCGTGAACGGGCCGATACCGCCGTAGCCGAAGTCAAAGGTCAGATAACCGTTCGAGCCAATATAGAACTGCGTGAAGTTACGATCGTAGAAGCGGAACGTGAACGGCAGGGTGAACGGGCCGACGAAGTTGTCATCCGACAACCCGGTGACCAGCGTACCGGGACCGGCCGCATTCGGGGAAATTTCAACCCAGTTGTAGGTCGGACCGTTCTGATCGCCGTTTTCACAGGCGATATAGTTGTCCGCATCCGGGGTGCTGCACATATACATCGGATCGACCGTGAGCGTGAAGTTCTGGGTGGTGTTCGCGCCAATCACGACGCCGTTCACCGTCTGCGGGCCGCAACCGGCGCCCGCCGCGCTCATGTCATACGTGCCCTGCGGAACCGCGCTGATCGAATAGTGACCGGCAGCGTCGGTGGTGGCAGGAGTAATCGGGGTGTTCAGAATCGTCACCGTGGCGCCGACAGCCGGGCCGCCGTTGCAACTGGTGACCGTACCCTGCACGATGCCCGCGGGGGCAAGCTGCAGCGTGGCGTTCTGGGTCGTATTCTGGCCCGTCACCACCACCACGCCGGGGATGTTCTGCGCGACATACGCAAACTTGGCGAAGTGCAGGGTATACGTGCCGGCCGACAGCGGCAGGTCATAATGGCCCGTCGCATCGGTCTGGACGCTCTGCACGCCGTTGGCGTTGCTGACCGTCGCACCCACGATCGGGTTGTTGGACGCGTCGCGCACCAAGCCGACCACGTGTCCGAGGTTGGACACGGAGACGACGGCGGCGTAGCCGTCCACGAAACCGTTACCGAACTGATTGTTCTCCGTGGCCGGCGGCGTCACATAGCCCGTGCGGATGGCCGTGTTGAGGAGCGCCTGCTTAATGGTCTGCGGATCGCAATTGGGGCACGCTTCACGCATCAGGGCAACGATACCCGAAATGTGCGGCGTGGCCATCGACGTGCCGCTCCACGTGTTCTGATAGGTGCCACCGGGGACCGAGGACAATACGTTGACACCAGGCCCGGCAATTT
This sequence comes from bacterium, assembly GCA_036504735.1. Taxonomy (NCBI): domain Bacteria; species bacterium. The sequence goes on along the minus strand of DASXUQ010000010.1, from coordinate 77,133 downwards.
CCGGCTTGATGTTGTTCGGATTGGCCGGCGTACAGGGCGTCGGGCCCGTGCTGGAGAAGCTGGCCAGCGGATACGGAGCCACCGGATTGGTGGTGCCGTCGACAGCCGCCACCGAGAAGATCTGCGTGGCGTTCATCGAATAGATCGCCGGGCTGCGAAGACCACTGGAGGCCTCGTTGCCGGCGGCGAAGATCACAACGATGCCAGCCGCTTCCGCGTTCAGAATCACCGTATTCCAGTAATCAAAGCACTGCGTATAGACAGGGTCGCCGCCGATGTTGGCGTAGACGCCCCAGCTATTGTTGATCACGTCCGGAACCGCGGCCAGCGAATGGGCGACGGTATCGGGATCGGTAAACCACTGGAAGCTGGCGAAAATTTCGTTGTCCAGCGTCCGGCCAACGCTCATATTGATGGCGTTGTTGGAAATCCACCGCGCATTCGGCGCGCAACCCACCCACGTCGTGTCCGTACCCACAACGCCGCGGCCGGTCATGGTACCCATCGTGTGCGTACCGTGGCTGCCGTTATCGGTCGGGAACGTCGTGTTGTGGTTGATATTGTCCTTCCAGCACTGCCACCAGGGAGCGAAGTTACCGCGCCACCGCGACGCGAGCGCCGGGTGCGTGCCATCCGTGCCGGTATCGCAGTCGCCGATGAGCACGCCGTTACCGGTGATGCCCAATTCTTCGTTCACACGAAGGGCGCCGACTTCCTGAATACCCACCGCCAACGTACGGGTGTCCAGCGGATTGCGCCCGTGGCGCTGGCTGTCATCCTGCTTGGCGTTCGGGGCCGGACGAATGGGATCGATCAGGACGGGGCGGAAGTTCTCCGTGACATATTTGATGTCGCCACGGGTCCGCAGGCCTTCAATGAAGTCCCGGGTCGCATAAACAATAAAGGCGTTCTCAATCCAGTACGGCGTGTACCCTTGCATGACGCCGTCACTGATCGCCTGGTCGAACTCCGCGCGGATCTTCGGCTGCGTGGATTCGGCATTATAATGCAACGCCGCCAGCACGTCCGTGTGCCGCTTCAGCTTGCTCGCCTTCTCCACGTGCAACCGCTCATCCAGCGCACGAATGTCAATCGGGCTCTCCAAAATCACAATCGCGCTGACAAAGTCCGTATTATGGGCTTTGGACAGCTCATACTCCAACGTCGGCGAGAATTCGGCCGCCATAAGCTTCGGCCCGAATAATCCCGCCCCGAGGAGCAACATGACCAACAGAATACTGATCCTTGCTTTCATGGACAAGTCACCTCATCTTTGACTGTTCCCTTGACCTGATAGACTCGCATATACGTAATTAACCGCACAGGCATTAATGTATATCTTTACGATTGACCGGCGCAAGACTGCGCTGGCTCTTTTTAAAACAAGTCAAAATCGATATGAAGGATTTATCTCCTTGTTTTTAAGAATCTGTAACATTCTCGCGCGCAAAAGGTGCATACCCACGCAGCTTGATCCGAGGCATTTCCTCTGATTCGATCCCCGTCCATATCGTCATGGAGTTGGATCAACTTTAGCACAATTCTGCACCTTTTTACACAAAGGTCCTGTTTGATATAGTTAGATAGACTTAAAGCAAATGGTGCGCACTGCCACTATGCACTGTGCACACCGAGGCAGTTCTCCTACGGAGGTCACGAATTTTATCCCAAGTAGAACACTGCGTTTAGGAAAGAACTGGAGAAGCTGTCTAAACTGTTCTATTTGAGATGAATAAATTCGGAATTATTGACCCCGGCAGAAAGTGCCTGTTCTTCACGCGAGATACGTATGGCCAAAAACACCAGATTCAGGAGAGAAAACAGGAGGGCTGTGAAATAGGCGTGGAAAATCAGCGGGATGGTGAGAAGTTCGAGAGCCACCGCCAGATAATTCGGATGACGCAACAGGCGATATGGCCCCCGCCGGATGAGCGGGGCTCCCGGTAAAACGAGGATGCGGGTATTCCAGAACCGGCCCAACGTCAGGATGCACCAATAGCGTAGCGCCTGAGCCAGCACAAACAGCGCAAACGGCGCCGGCCACCACCACGCCGGCTGGCGGTGCAGTGCCAGGACCTCAAGGGTCAGGGACACAAAAAAGGCCGTGTGCAAGGCCACAGCCAACGGATAGTGCCGTTGTCCCGATTCCACGGCGCCACGCTCTTTCATCCACGCCGCGTTGCGCCGGGCAATCCACAGCTCCGCCAGCCGCTGGCAGACCACAAAGCCCAGCAGCCACCAGAAGCCGCTCACGCTACCCACCGCAGCAGCATCAGTTCCGAGCTGAACCCCGGACCCAATGCCGTCAGCAACCCCGTCTCCCCCGCTCCGACAGGCTTCTGCAGGAACTCCTTCAGCACGTAGATCACCGACGGCGACGACATATTGCCATGCTCCTGCAAGACCCGGTGCGGAATAGCGGTCATCTCTTCGGAGATCCCCAAAGCGTCGCGGTAAGCTTCCAGCACCTTCCGCCCTCCCGGATGCGCAATGAAGTGCTGCATGGCCGACAGCGCCATGCCGTTCTCCGCCAGAAATTCTTCCACGTTCCCCCGCAGCCACGTGCGGATGATGGTAGGAATATCCTTCGAGAACACCACAAACAGCCCGCCGTCCTTCACATCCCACCCCATCACCTGCTCTGAATCGGGCATCAAGGTGGTCTGATGGGCCATCATCACCGGCACGGCATCCAGTCTGCTCTCCACTCTTGCCTCATCTCCCGTCACCAGCGTGCATGCCACTCCATCGGCAAAGATGGATGCCCCCACAAGATTACTCTTGGACAGGTCCTGCTTCTGAAAGGTCAGGCTGCACAGTTCCAGATTGATCACCAGCACCCGCGCTTTCGGAAAGGCCGTGCAGTACTCATTGGCTCGCGCCAGCCCCGCCACTCCCCCCGCACAGCCCAGCCCCCACACCGGGATCCGCTTGGTATGAGAAGAGAACGGCAGCCGGTTCATCACCCGCGCCTCAATGCTCGGCGTCGACATCCCCGTCGTCGACATAAAGAAGATGGCATCTATTGCCTGGCAGGGAATCTCCTCCCTTAGAAAAAATTCGCTCTGCAAGCAGGCGTGGATCGCTTCGATACTGAAGTCGGTGGCCAGCCTGATATAGGTATCATTGCGGTCCTGCAGCGAGTGATCCACCAGAAACCACTCCAGCGGCACCGAAAAATGCCGCGAGGCAATTTCCGTATTGCGAAAGATGGAGAGCAGCCGCGCCACATCCGTAAAGCCCGCCTGAAAATGCTCCTTGGCCTTGGCAACGGCAATTTCCTGTGAGATCAGATGGGGCGGGTCGAAAGTCCCAATCGATAATATGCGTGGCACGTGCGTGTCCTTTCGCGGTAACTACTCTGCGGATGAATGAAGAGTAATATAGGCGGAGATTCAACAAAAACAACCGCGCATTATCGCACATGGGCACCTTTCGATGATACGGTGAGTATAACTCCCGGGAACTTCATTTTCTGCCGCTCTCAGCCTATTAACATGAAATACAGCGGCTTGACATTTAAGTCAAACTATGGTACCTTGATGCGATGATACACTATCCAAGACACTACAGGCGAGAGGCATGAGGCTTTTCGGCAAAATCGGACGGCGGCTGTTGGGCTGGTTTCTGCTCGTCGCCCTTATTCCGCTGCTCTTCATGGGCTATCAGGGCTACTACTTTGCGCGCCGCGCGGTGGAGCAGGAGGTCATGCGCCACATGGAGACCGTCGCGCATTCCAAGCAGCTTGCCATCGAACAGTGGTTTGAGGAGCGCGAGCAAGACATGAACATCCTCGCCGCGGACCCTCTGCTCACCACGCTTCCCGTTGACAGCGCCGCCGTCGTTGCTCTGCTCAAGGCGGTACATGAAAAGTCGCCGTCGTACGTATGGATCCGGGCGGATGTAAATCGCAGGTGGTTCATGGTTCCACCGGGTGATGACACACAAGATTCCAAACAGGAGATGACGCGAGCATTACCGGACGTCGAATTCTGGATTAGCCATATTCACCTTAGAGCACCTTATGGCGCCGTTGTGGAACTCGCTCGCTTCATACACGACTCCGATGGACGTCGAATTGGACGTCTATACGCTACGGTTGCCCTCTCCAATTCTCTGAATCCCATCATCCTCGACACCACCGGCCTCGGGCAGACAGGCCAGGCGTACCTTGTGGACAGGAACAAGGTCATGCTCACGCCCTCGCGGTTCATGAATCATCCCGCCCCGCTCTCGCATACGATGGACACCGAAGGCATTCGCCGCGCCCTTGCCGGAGCCAGCGGTGCGGGAGTCTACAAGGGCTTTGAAGGCCACAGCGCCCACGGCAGTTTCGAGGGCCAGCAGGTGCTGGGCGCGTGGGCCTATTTGCCCAGGCAGGACTGGGCGCTCATCGCCGAGATGAATGCCGATGAAGCCTTTGCCCCTCTCGCCGCACTGCGCCGCAATGCGATTATCGTCGCGCTGCTCACCATGGGCGCGATTCTGATTGTGGTGGCGTGGGTCTCGCGCTCCATCAGTCTGCCCATTCAAAAGCTGGCCGATGCCAGCCTCGATGTCTCCCGTGGCAACTTCGACCGCACCGTCGCCGTGCGTCTCAACAATGAGCTGGGAGATCTGGCGCAGCGGTTCAATCTGATGGTCAACTCCCTGCGCGAATCGCAGCGGCAACTGGTGCAGTCGGCGCGGCTCGCCGCCATCGGAGAACTCGTCGCCAGTGTGGTGCATGAGGTCCGCAATCCGCTCTCGGCCATCAAGATGAATCTGCGGATCCTCGAATCCAAGTGCGCCACCGATCCCATCGTTGCCGAGCATTTCGCCCTCGCCCGCACCCAGACCGAGCGCCTTGAGTCCATGCTCACCGAGCTGCTCGACTATTCCAAGCCTGTCACCCTCAATCGCCGCCCCGTGAGTGCGCAGGCCGTCATCGAGGATGCTCTCGCCCATTTCAAGTCTGACTTACCCGACGGCATAAGCGTCACCACCGAACTGCCGCCCAATCTTCCCCCCATGAATGCCGACCGCGAGCGTCTGGCCCAAGTGCTTTTGAATCTGCTCCTGAATGCTCGTCAGGCCGTGAACGGCGGCGGCACCATTACCATCACCGCCGAGCAAGCCGATCATGCACTGCGCATCTCGGTGCGCGACAATGGCCAGGGCATTTCCGAAGAAAACCTGAAACACATCTTCGAACCCTTCTTCACCACCCGCAAAAACGGCACCGGCCTCGGCCTCCCCAACGCCCGCAAAATCGTCGAGTCCCACGGCGGCAGAATCCAGATTAGAAGCAGGCTGAACAATGGTACGGATGCTTGGATTGAAACTCCGCTGCCAAATGTAGAATCTGATAGGCAAAAATGAATGAGGTGGCAAAAGCCACCAGCACTCACCCTACCTCAATCCTTACCCGCAAATGCACAGATGCACACATTAGATTTCATTTACTACATAGCATTCGTCTTGGCTATAGCCCTTCAATGGCCTTGCAGACCGAGGTCGCATATAGCTCTCGCCCCGAAGGTTGGGCGAATGGCATGCTTTCCGATGTTGGCGGACATGACGTTCGACATTTGCCTCATGTGTGGACTCTTTTCGGGATGGGACGCTCGTTGGTTGATGGTGACGCATGGGTTTGCCGTAGTGGCGTGGGTTCTCGCACTTTCTGGGGAACTCAACAAGGCAACAATTATGACGATCCTCATCATGGTCGTGACGACGATGATTTACCGGATCATGCCGGAGATTCAGATGAGTGGCACCGGCTGGGCGTTCTGGAACATAATGAGCGTAGGGATCTACGAGATGTGTCAGATTTCGATCTTCGTATTGGTAGCATCGATGGCCGTACGCAGTACGTTACTGGCGAAACTGCGGGGATATCACATCGATATTCTTTCGAATCCTAAGAAGCGATTTTTGCTTCCGATTGGCGCGTGGGCAGTAATACTGCCGCTATTTAGTGCGCTAGTGGCATACTTACCGATGACCGTCTACGAAAACCGATATGTGATTGCTTCCCATGTGCTGGTGTGGGGGTGGGTCGTGCTGGAGTTGCCTTATTACGTCTTGCGCAAGCGCTTGCGGGTGAAATACGCGTAACGCACAAGTTCACCTTTCAAGGTCTGTTCCTTGTGGATCCGGAGTTGACATTCCGGTTGTGTTCGCATTCCAAACGCGCAAGGTTCCATCTCGCGATGCGCTTACGGCCAAGTGCGCACCTTGTCTCTCTGCCAAGGCAACCGACGTGATTTCGGCCGTATGGCCCACTCTCGACTTCGGACCCAAGCTCCCTTGGGGATTCCAAAATCGAACGGTACGGTCCGCACTCCCTGAAACCACGCCTGAACCACTGGCTGTCGTAGCGACGCCCAAAACGTCACTGGTATGTTCCTTCAAGGCTTTGACGCATGTCCCGGTTCTCATGTCCCAGCAGCGGATCAAGCGGTCGGCCGATCCCGTCACAGCAGTTCCCCCATTGGCAGTCAACGCGACGGACCATATCCAGGACGAATGACCTTTGAGCACTTTCATATGTTTGGCCTTCCTCAAATCCCAGACGTGAGCGTCTCGCTCGCGTCCTCCGGACACAGCCCAACAAGCGTCAGCCGACATCGCGAGCGTCCACACCCATGATTTGCAGGGGCCGAGATTGAGCATCGCTTTCGGCGGATCTGCATCGAGATGCCATAGCCGTATCATGCCTTCCGCGTCACCCGTCAATACCCGGTCACCACTCGGCGTCGCGCTTATAGATGACACTGGGCATTGCCCCTTATACAATACTTGAGACCGCCTGGACTCGAGATCCCACACGCGAACCGTTCCGTCTGCCGATCCGGATACTGCGCGACGCCCATCCTTCGTAATCACGACCGACAAGATGTCATCGGCATGTCCTTGCAAAACTCCTGTAGAGATACGGTGGACAAGATCCCAACTTCGGACAGTTCTGTCCTTGCCACCAGAAACAGCCCATCTCCCATTTGGAGTCATCGATACGCACAGCACGGTACCTTTGTGTCCAGTCAGGACTGATTCTGCAACCGGTGCGCGTTCCTCACCATCCAAGTCAAGGTCGGGCGCGCAACGGGAAGCCGCGAGTAACTTACCGTACTGCTCTTCTGAATTCAAACGCCAGTCAACATACAAGTAGTGACTAAGAGTGTCCGGGATGGTGCAATTATCAAGGCGAACCGGAACAAAGCGGCGGTCGTTATTGATCGGGTCCCGGAATTGCGCAGACGCCCGCTCCATCTCAACGTATTTGGATTCCAGAGCATTCCTCGACATAAAAAGCAGTAGCACACGGGAGGTCTGGATGCCTTCCTGAACACGGCTGGGAATCGAGTCGCCTGGTTGAATCTCCAAATCGTCCATCCACACGCGTACTCCATCCTGCTTTAGTCGAAACACCAGTGGGTGAACGATGTCCTTGTCCAAGTGACTATAACTGATGAAGACATCGTACGCGAACAGTTGATCCATAAGCCACCTTTGCAAAGCGATGCCGGGAGAATTTGTGGTGGAATTTACCCATTGAACGTCATACATGCAACACATTTCATGATGTGCCGACGAATAGGGCTCGAACGTTGAGGTAAACTGCTGGCGACTACCGCTCCTCTCAACTGTATCCTTTGTCGCAAGATGTTGTTTTTGTGATTTCCTTTGCTCTTGATTTCCTGTACATTCGTTCATATATTAGAAGTGGTCCGGGAGCAAACAGGCGAACCTAACTGACCCCTTCAAGTGAAACATCAACACAACCACCGCATCATCCAACATAAGACGGTTTGCAGTGGCCGTTACGCTTGCACCATCACGTCGCCCATGGTCCAAGCCGAATATTTTTAGCGGGTAAGCCAGTTCGTTTGGTCAAAATACATTTTTCTGTTAAGCTGGCGCGATAAATCGCGCGTCTACCATCCAATTTCAGCCTTGCAGATTTTCAGCAATTTTTTAAGAGCATGGAATCTATTCTCATCATTGACGACGACGATGCTATCCGGCGGACGCTGGAGTTGCATCTTTCTGAGCAGCATTTCGAACTGTTCAGCGCGGACACCATTGCCTCGGGGCGGACGCTGTGGAACCGGCATGATCCGGACATGGTGATTCTCGATCTGAAACTGCCCGATGGCGACGGCACCAAGCTGCTCGATGAACAGATCACGAGCGGTTCGCAGGCGCTGGTGATCATGATCACGGGACATCATGACATGGAGTACGCGATTGCCGCTATGAAAAGCGGCGCGCTGAACTATATCCATAAGCCGCTGGATATCGATGAGCTGGATATCATCGTGCAGAAGGCCGCCGAGCAGGTGCGCGCCCGGCGGCGGTCGGACGCGACGCCGGTCATCGACGACTGGAAACCGGGGCGCATTGCGGGAAAGAGCCGCGCCATTCTGGAGATCCATAAGCAGATCGGGCTCGCGTCCAAATCGCGCGTCAATGTGCTGATCACAGGTGAGAGCGGCACAGGCAAGGAACTGGTGGCGCGGGCGATCCATGAAAACACCACGCCGGGGGAGCCGTTTGTGGCGGTCAATTGCTCGGCCATCGTTTCCACGCTGATGGAATCGGAGATGTTCGGCCATGAGCGCGGCTCGTTTACCGGCGCGCATCAGCGGAAGATCGGCAAACTCGAGGTCGCAGGAAGGGGCACGCTGTTTCTCGATGAGATCGGCGACATGAGTCTCGATCTGCAAACCCGGCTGCTGCGTGTGCTGCAGGAGCGCTGCTTCGAACGCGTGGGCGGTACGGCGTCCATCCCCTTTGAAGCGCGGGTGATTGCCGCCACCAATCGCGGCCTGGGCGAAATGATCAAAGCCGGGCAGTTCCGCGAGGATCTGTACTTCCGCCTGGCTGTGCTGGGCATCACCCTGCCGCCACTGCGGGAACGGCGCGAGGATCTTCCCGACCTGGTGCATTATCTTCTGGAGAAAATCAACCGCGAACTGCACCGCAATGTGACGCGCGTTCCGGATCGCGTGATGAAGCGGCTCACGCAAAACCCCTGGCCGGGCAATGTGCGCGAACTGGAGAATGTGCTGACTCAGGCCGTGCTGCGAGCCGCAGGCGATACCCTCAATCTGGATTTCGTGCAGGATAGCCCCTCGCTTGAGCCCGCCCGCCATGATTTGCGCTCCTTAGATGAGGTCGAGAAGGAGCATATCATCTCCGTGCTGGCCGCCGTTGGAGGAAACCTCGGCAAAGCCTGTGAGGTCCTGGGCATTACCCGCCCCACGTTGCGCAAAAAAATGGATGATTATCACATTATATTATGATATGTAAGGCAGCATGAACACTTTGCCACCGCTGGCGGACTTGGCGGGTCGGCTTGACAAAGTTGTTCAAAAGCCTTTTATTAAGGTTTCCACGCGACACGAGCACCCATGGCTCAATTGGTAGAGCAGCTGACTCTTAATCAGCGGGTTGTAGGTTCGAGTCCTACTGGGTGCACCACTTAAGATCCCTGTAAACACTTGGTTTACGGGGATTTTCTTTGGCCTGACTTTGAACTGATGTTCCGATGTAAGTGTAGATTTCTGCAAGTTGCTGCACCAATTTTGTCGCTCATTTGTCGCACATTTTGTCGCACATCCCAATATCTCATCCCACTGATTCACTGTTCTGGAAGTAGTACCAGACGCAGTGGCCTGGACAGCCTCTACATCAGGAATCTATGCAAAAGAAAGGGAGCCGGACATTCCGGGCTCCCTGTCAGTAAGGCAGCTTCCCTGTGGTCTTCGCAAGGTGTTCTGGGGATAAATGGGTGTATATTTGCGTGACAGTTACATCGAAGTGACCCAAGATCTCTTGAATTGAACGAAGATCCACGCCCTGCATCACCAGATGGCTTGCAAAAGTATGCCGCAGGGTATGAAAGGTAACATCGCCGTGTAGTTTCGCCGCCCTTGTAGCCCGCAAGAACTTCTTGCCTAGGGTCCAATAGGTAACACTGAACACGTTGTCGTCGGGTCTCGACGTGGCAGGCTTCATCGCCAGCAACATTTCCCGCAACGGTCCATTAATAGGGATACTTCTCGATCTTCTGGACTTCGTCCGAAAGCCAACCTTGTTCTGCACCGTGAGCACGTTCCTGACCAAGTCCACGTCGGACCATTGCAGCGTTACGATTTCGTTCCGCCGCATTCCAGTCCAAAGAGCTGCATCTACTACTTGGGAAAGAGCAATATCCCCCTCGATTTCCTCCCGCAACCGTTGAATCTCTTCCTCGGTGAGAAACCGGGGATGCATGTTCTTCGGAACGCGGTTCAGGCGCACTTTGGCCGCAGGGCTGATTCTAAGCAGCTTGTGTTCGACTGCCCAGTTAAATGCCGCCTTGAGGTGTCGAAGCCCAATGTTGACCGAAACAGGCGAGACTTCTTTCAGCCGTTCGAGCCGGAACTTCTCGACATGCTCTGACGTAACGGAACCGAGCTTCATGTTCCCGATGACCCGCATGAAGTCTCTCAGCGTGTCGCGGTCCATCTTCGCCGTTTTAGGTGCTTTCGTGGCTTCGGCGTATTCGACGTAGTTCCGAGCCAGATCATCCAGCATGACCGACGAACTCTTCTCTTTGCTCCACCCTTCCGCCATCAATTTCTGTTCTACTTCAGCTCTTACTCGCCTTGCCTCACGCATGTCTTTCGTCTTGAGGTTCATTCGCCTGCGCTTCCCCGCGTGGTAAATGTCCAAGTAGATGATGGTCTCGCCCTTTCGTCCCTTCCTTGAGCGAATAATTACTGACATCCTGTTCTCACAACCTCCTGAGCGCTTCCATTGCTGCGCCTCGCGTTGACTTTTCTGACTTTCGCACCCATTCATCTAGCTCGTCGACGTGAATCCGGACTAAGTTCGAGTCTGGCAACCGATGAAACGGAATCCCATCAGCGCGAATGTATTGGTAGATCCGAGTAACTGACACACCTAAGTACAGGGCGGCATTGTCCGGCGACAGCCACACTTTCCGCACAGTGTTCTGGCCGTTACGAATCTCTTGCAGTATTGACATGATTTCTCTCAAGATTCCGTCTTCGTCTTCCACTACTTACTTATACCCGATACTAAGGTGAGGATTCTTGGGGGATAGATTGTCACGAGGACCCAGCAGTGCCGATGTGCACCTCGGCACCACTGCAATCGCTATCGACCAAATCGGTGTCAAATGCTATTTCATCGTCAGATAATCCACAGGCAATCCTCCGCCGACCTTCACGAAGCGATCATACTCGCTATCAGGGTCAAGGTCGAGTAGGAGGGCGCGCATCTTTATCAGGGTTGCGGTGCGAAAGCCGACGAGACTTTCCGACCACACCCCACGACCATTGAGATACATATCCCCAACTGTGGTGGAGAACTCGACAACGAGTTCAGAATCCGCAGGAAAGGGCTTGTGCGCGTTGGGTTCGTAGGAGCTGGTTGCTGCCATATGCATGTCAATGTTGTGCATGGCTGCGAGTCCCCCAGCAATCTCTGACTCAGGGGCGTCATCCCGGTATTTGCGAGTGACGACCTGGGCGTAAAGGCCATCCACCGCCCAGTCCCGTCCCCAAGGAATATCCATAAGCCATCCACAATCAGAATCTTGGTCGAGTCCGTGATCCACGATGACGGCGGCAGTGATCCCTCGACTTTGTGCCATGGTCGGCACATCAGTCGCCAGTGCGAGGAGCCCGTCATGGACCTTCTCGTACTGTTCGATAGCGCAGTGCGCGCATTTGTCAGGCATGCGGCAAAAGATAAGCGAAACGTGCAGCGGATCAGGCAACAGCCGACGGTATTCGGTTGCATAGTCGGCCATGGTTGGCAAGTTTAAGGGCATCAGCAGCCCGTTCTTCGGTGAGAGTTTCTTCAAAGGGAGTTCCTTCTGTTAGTGGTTTATGGTTTGAAGTGATTCGGTTCGCGCTCTTTAGTCGACGCCGTGTAGAACGGCTGAATCAGCCCCGCCGACTCTTCGTTCATCATAGTCGATTCAGTCATGCGTTATGAGATTAAGCGCTGCACCGGACGGGAAAAACATCGTAGTTTCTATCGGGGAAGGGATTCGACTATGTGAATAGGTTTGACCTCTCGCACAAATGTCATCCCGATCCGGCACCACGCAATCCGTTGCCTACGGAAGATCGAGATAAGCGGTGTCGAGGAAGTACTTCATACGCGCCGACTGGAAACGCTTCCATTCGGTTTCCGGATCAGTTCCCGTAAGAGATGCGCGGTACTTGATGAGAATCTCATTTCTGATGTTAATCAAGTCACGGCACCAGACGCCCACGCCCTCGCGGTAGAGGTCATTCACCGTAAGCCGAAATGTCCGCGCAATCGTGCGAGGAATGGGGTCGCCTTCGTATTCGCCCAGGAATCCGGTGGGCTTCATCTCACTGGGATCTAACGATCCAAGTAATTCGACGCGAGCATCGTACCAGGACATCGCCACCATGATTCCCCGCACCAGATGCGGTTCATAAATCAGCGCGTGTCTGACGAACCCACACTGGACATAGACCCCCTTGAAAATCCATTTCTTCTGTCCCTCGCTCATCACATCATCGAGGTAACTCGGCACCTTTTCGACGGCCATCAGAGTATGAGTTCCAGCAGGAAGCTGGACTTTCGGTACGTTGCTCTTCGAATCGTCCAGAACACGTTTTAACCAATCACGGGCAAAGCCTTCGGCATCAGGATCAAGGCAGAGTAACGTCAATACCACCATATAGTCGTTAGGTGCTGGGCGGTCAAATATGGTCGCCAACTCGTCCTCATCGTCGATGTTGAGCGGAAAGATACCAATGTTCTCGGTATCGTCGGAATCAGAAGGAGTGAGAAGGTCTGTCATGTGTAACTTCCTCAAGGTTAAGTTTTGGGCTTCTGCTCGTGAAGGATTGCCCCGCGCCACCCTGTCTTCCGTCCACGTTCGTGTCGTGCACGCGGTGGCGCTGGGGCTTGAGTTGTCACAAAAGCCACGTTCATCAGGGCGGAGAACGCGACACTTGCATAGGAGGTTGTCCATTCACTTGCTGACCGAAGAATCTTCCGAAGAGATATTGGTAGCCTTATCGGCGTCGGCTGCCGCGCCCTTCGATTTGGCATTCTCAGCGAGCCACGCTTGCCGACCCGCAGTATCGAGGTTCTTTAGCGTCGAGATCTCGGCTTGGTCCTCGTCGACACGCTTGCGACGATGCACAACTTCAGTTTCAAGCTTCTTGATAGCCAAGAGCACCGTCTCCTGATCATAAAAGGTCAGAGAGCGGTCAGCCAGCCGAGCCTGTAAACCCGAAATCTTCGCCTCAGCAGTTGCCAGTGCGGATTTATTACGCCGCATGGTGCCTTCGATCCGCCCAACATGCTTCCGGAAGGGATTGAAGCCCCCGCCACGTCGCCCTCCCTTAGCCCCTCGGCTGCTCGCCGCTTTTTCCAGCGCCTTGCGGATCTTCTCAACGTTTACGAGGAACACGCCATCTACCATCTTAATGGCTTTATGTTGTGTTGCCAAGTCTTGAGCTTCGTCCGTAAGTTTCAGACCCAGCGCCTTGGCACCGTCTGCAAGCAGACACCAACGCCTAGGTGCATCGTCAGCCTTTCTCATATTGTTCTCCTTCGCTTGTGTCCGCAGAAACGCTGCGTTGCCGATGTTATGCCCTACGTGTGCAATTTGTAACCACTAAGATAGGGCTATCCCATTCCTTTGCCACCCCAGGGAACGAGAATGATTTGGCCGATCCAGAGACAAAAAAATCCCAGGCCATTGCCTGGGACAGTGTGAGAATCGGGATGAGGCAGGAGTTAGGTCAAACTTCAAGCCCCAAGAACTTCTTTTCGCGCTGACTCAGCCGCTGGAACCGATGATCACCGAAGATGTCGTCCCGTAGTAGGCCGAGGAGGTTTAGATACTTGAACAGTCCTTCCGGTTCACAAAACTCGTCCACGAGCCCAAAGTAGACCGCGAGCGACGAGTCGTTGTTAATGACGGTAGCTAGCTTCAGCACAGCGTACCGCCCAACGAGATAGGAGAATCCCTTCTTCTCATGCGGGGATGACTCGGTCAGCTCCTTATCAATATAATCGCGCACGGTCTTGTGCCCGTTAAGAACTGACTTCCGCATTGTGATTACTACCTTCTTGGTGTCCCAACCCTTCTCCTCGGCTCCTCGATGAAGGTCAAGTAGCTGTTGCGCTAACTTCTCTGCTTTCCTGACGACATCTTCTATTGTTTCGATCCACTTCTGCGAGGACTGTTCTCGCAACCGCGCTACAGCTTTGAAAAAATCACGTTCCTTGTCCTTCGAATTGAAGCGAGCCTCTGCCGGATAGCTATCCAAATCCTGCTTGTCCTGTCGTATCGGCGCATTAGTCTTCGCCCAATAACCTCTATTTGCGAGGTGCGACTGCACATAACTGCATAGGGCACGCCGCAAGTTGTCCAAGAGGTCAACCTTGGGCATGGCAGTTGCTGTCTGTGACAGACCTTGAGCCAAGTGGTTGATCGCCGACTTAACCGCTGAGGGAAGCTCCTCGTCGATTCGGGGCCGGAGCAACACGGCAACCAGTGTTCCGAATTGCATAGTGCCCACAGATTCCTTATTGTTCGCGACGTACAGTGCGAAGTCCGTGATATCCTCATCTCTAATGCTCGCCAGCATTTCACTTACGGCCCGGATATCGCCGCTATATGCCGACAGGAACTCTTCCAGAGTCCCCTTCGACCTTCTCACCAAATAATTAAGATGCGCAGCCAGGGTAAAATCAGCGACAAACTTCAGTTGGATGACATTCCGGAATGGTGCCAGCGAATTGAAGAAGCTCCTCAACAAACAAATTTCCTTCGCATGGTAGAAGTCGCCTAATTCCTTTTCGTGAAGTGCGAGCAACTGGTTCACTGATTCCGCAATCTTCTGTAAGTGCTCTGCGCCCATCCGCCCATCAAGACGATCCAGATTTCGTCTCGTAATGATACCGTCATCAGCTCTATCATTCGAGAGGAGCCACTTACTTGGCCAGAGGCCATACGTCATTTGAATGGCAAGTCGTGCGCAGCGCAATCTGCTGGTGTGCACCTGAACGTGTTTGGAATGAAACAGAAATCCGTACTGGCTCAGCATGTGTTCAAGGGATTCAATCTCATCGCGTAAGTTTGTCAAGTCCTCATGGCGACCTTTCTCTGTAGCAATATAGAATTTGACGACGGCCTTTCCAGCTTGTCGTTCGCACTCCAATAGGCATGGAGTCAAAATCTTTTCTGTGTCTGCTCTGAGCTTAGCCACGGTCTGTTGCTCTCGAGGGGACATGATTGAGACTGGATAGTCGAGCTCTTGCAGGATAAGTGCTCCGAGATGAAGCGTCTTGAAAGCATCCTTTGCGGCGTCTGTGTGACGCAATTGGGCGCATAATTGACGAACAGCGGGAACGTAAGCGGGTAGCAACGTGCCGAGTGTATCAGCTGACTGGTCGGCCACAGCTTTGCTGAATTCAGCGTCGGATTCGTATATGTAATGAGCCACCTGCCTCAAGAGTTTGACGTAGAGCACTGCAAGACTGTACGTGCATCTCCGAGTCAGGAGTTGATCGCGAACACGGCGCAAACCGTCCGCAAATTTTAGAGCTCGGTGTCTATCATCAGTGGCGCACAGGAGACGAAGGAGTTTCGGAAGGTAGCCTGCAAACGAACTCGTCAGGACTGATGCAGGATGACCAAACCCTGTAGGCGGAGCACCGCCTTCCAGATGCAGTTCAATTTCATGCAGGGCAGTCTGTAAATCTACGAAATCAACCGAAGGCAGCGCCTCAGTCTGCGACGTACGTTCACGATATGGCATTTTATCTTTGTGTGTTGAAACTCTACACAGGTTCAGACAGAACAGTATCGGGAATAAGAACTAAGACCAGTGAATGTGTAGATGGCATGCTTCACACAAGTTAGGAGAAAAACTCATGAAAGTCAAGGTTTTGTGCTTAGGACGATCCGCAAATGAGATCCAAATTGAAGAAGGCACCACCGTCGAAGCCGCCATTCAGCAGGCTGGCTTCCCGAAGGATTCGAGCTATACGCGCCACGTCAACGGCTCGCCCGCGTTCGATTCGGACGTGCTGACCGACGGCAGCGTTTTGACGCTGGTGCCGCAGGTCAAAGGCGGAATCTAAGGAGGATCTGTTGGCGGTCCGTCCTACACCGCTACCAGACATAAGAGGAGCCCTGATGGAGTAATCTGTCAGGGCTCTTCTTCCTCCGGAGGAAACAATCTATGATTCAACAGATTCAGGATCTCTTACGCTTCTATGCGCAGAAGTATCACTGCCCAATTGTCGACCTGACGGACAGTTGGCAAGCAGAAAGTTGGGACCGCACTGGGTTGGCGGTTGCATTGCCAGGCAACGTCTCGACGACGAAACACGTCTCAGATATGGTAGTGCTACACGAACCGGGCTTTGCCAAATTTCTGCCGGGTGATCTCATTGTGTGCGACGATGTTCCTGTGGCTCGAATCGGAAAGCAGTGGCTCGTATTTCTGATCTGGCCGAAGAATCCGTCTGCGTTGTCGTTCGTTCGTAAGCTGATTGATCAGCATTTACCGAAGCTCTGTAGAGCGTATCGCCATCAGCAGAAGGACGCATTGATCGAGAGCATCGCTGGCTGCGTGTCGGATCGTAAGCGCGAACTACAAGCGTCCATACGCGAAGACTCATACGAGTTAGAGCGCCTGTCCTTACAAGTCATGCAGCTCTCCCGCAAGCTGGAAACGGATAGGCAGTTGTTGGAGATGTTCCGACACGACCCGGAGTGGATAAGACGCCGGGCAAACCACACATTCGTAGATCTGATGAAGCTCGTACCGAGCACTTACGCCAGCTTCAGAATCGAAGACGAGTCACTGGTTGGTGTCACGCATGAGATCGTGATTTCGTATGACGGTTACGACTACAGATTCGACCCCTATGAGGTCGAGGTAAACCTTCGACAAGGGAAGACTCGGATATCAGGCGGAACAAACATAAACGGTTATGTGCATCCGCATGTGACAGACGAGCCATCAAACATCTGTTGGGGCAACTGCGGCCATCTTGTAAGCCGATTGTCCGGAGAGCTTGACTTATTTGGTCTATTCCAATTGGTGCACCAATTTCTTTCCTCGTACAACAGCGCTGATCCTTACCAAAAGATTGAACGCTGGGATCCTGACTACGAAGAACCCAGCGATGATGAAGAGCCTTATTGCAGCTACTGCGACGACTATGGTCATACGATAAGCGAGTGTGATAGCTGCTGGTGGTGCGATCACTGCAATGAATACGTAGACCACGACGAAGAAGACTGTCCTAACCGTCCGAAAGATACAACCGAGGAGGTCACCCATGAATCAGTGGCAGAACAAGTCGCGGCGTGATCCCGTGCAATTGTCAATCCGTGTAGAGGTGGAAGCCGTGGCAATGGCGAAGTTCTGGGCGTGGGTTGACATTGCCAAGGGTGAAGTCTCGGCTTTGGGTTTGGTCGAGGAAATCCTCGACGCCAACTCTGGCGCAGTATCGACCCTGCTAGTAACAGAATTCTTCCTCTTGAAGCAGAGGTGTTCAGCTGATGAGACAACGATGGATCCGGCGGCAGTAGCACAGCTGATGCTTGATCTCGAAGCTCAGGGCATCGACAGCCGTAAGTTAAGAATGTTCGCACATTCTCACGCAAATATGTCGGTATTTTGGTCAGGAACAGACGATGATACAATCGCGGGCCTGGCTAACGGTGATTATCTACTCAGCCTTGTGGTCAACAGGAAGCGCGATTCGATGATGCGGCTTGACCAGTATCATCCGGCACATTTATTCTTAACGGACGTAGTCTGGGAGGTGCATTACCCCTTGATTGACGGATTGGCCGAACAATGTCTCACCGAATTCAAAGCCAAGGTGCTGGAAGAAGCGCATGGCTTCAACGGGCATCGTCAATTGGCTCGTGACACGCAAGACCATGTGACTGACCTCCGGGCCGCACATGACCGAGGCGCGTTGACGATGGAAGAGCTTCAAGAAGAAATGGACTGGTTTTACCCCGGAGAAGCAGATGAACTGGAAAGGCCGTTCTGATGGACAACGATCTTCGCCACCTTCGCCAGCAAGACGCGGTCAACATGTCCCGTCTTACCGGACTCGGCATCACCCTCATCGGTGCAGGTGCAATCGGAAGCACCACGGCTGTGTTCCTGGGCAAGATGGGTGCCTGCGGCCTTACGATCTACGACTCGGATTACGTTGAAGAACATAACTGGTCGAACCAACTCTACCGCGATGAAGACATCGGCAAACTGAAATGCACAGCTTTGTCGGAAGTCATGCAGCAGTTCGGTGGACACACTCCCAATGCAATTGCTGCCAAGTATGAAGACCAGCCACTAACCGAAGTAGTCATTTCGGCTGTGGATTCGATGGTTTCTCGGAACACGATCTTTCGTGCCGTACGCGGTCAGCCAGCAGTGAAATTGTACCTGGATGCGCGCATGGGACTTGATACTCTTATCGTGTACACTATGCATCCTCAAGTCCGTGAAGAGAGGAGTCGGTATTGGGATTCGCTGCATACAGATGCCGATTCACTCGCTGAACCGTGTACGGCAAGGACGGTGTGCTACACGCCTTTGATGGCTGCTGCTGTGCTCTGCAACCTAGTGAAAAGATACGTGAATGAAGAGCAGATTCCGCAACGGATCGTGCTGGATCTGGCGACTTTCACATTGATGACGTGATGGAGAACGCTGATGCCTAAATATACAGCGTTCTTCCAGCCATTCGGAATTCGCGTTGACTTCAAGAGTGCTTGCAAGAAGCCAGGTGACGTAACCGAAGACGAAGCCCAGAAGGCTTTGCAACACTTTCTGAAGCGATCCCCGAAGGATTACCTCGTTGACTTGATTGTCGGCCAGGTGAAGTTGGACCGCATTGAAGCGGATGAACGCTGTCCTGCATGTGGGCATTCAACTGCCCTGTGCATTTGCCAGCGTGTGGAGGATTAGCCGATGCCGACCTTCGAGATCGAGACGATTGAACGATGGGAATATGGTGTTCACTACCGCGCAGAAGCTGACAACCCAGAAGACGCCATGAAGCGGATTCTCTCTGGAGACGCTGAATATCACACCTGCGAGCTTCGAGAGCGTTCTCCACGGCAGGAAATCCACCGCGTTGTTCGTGTGACGGATGAAGACTTTGGGAAGGTAATCGAGAGTGAACGCAGGTTGAGGCGACTACTCAGGCGATGACGCTAAGGAGAGCCTTCCGGGCTTTCCTTTTAGATCATTTGGCCCGTGATCTTTGAAATGCAACCCTATTCGTTATTAAGACTTATCCACAGAGGCTTGGACCGCTTCGGTTCACCAATATGCGCGGAAACGCATTCTGACACGAGTTTTGGACGAGCATGCGTAAATGTAATATTCTAAGATAGCTCACTGTACCTAATTTCGACCCAAAACTGGTACACTGAATTCTAAGCTGATGTTTCACCTTACTTAAAATAATCCCGACCTTGCCGTTGACAATGTTATCCGAACTAGTATATATTGAGTGGGAAGGGAAATAGAAGATTAGTAAGAACTTCGGTATCGTTCAGCGGTAAGTGAAGACTGTCATGGGACTGGGCTGTCATCACCACTTTGATTCTGATTCGATTCCTACGTCCGAGATACTTAGCCGCCTTGCTTTGACTTGTCCGAAGCAGGGCTTTAATGTTTGGAGCGGCAGATGAAATCCCTTACGATGGCGCTGATGGCAGTGTTAAGTCTATCGGCTGCAATTCAGGCCCAGCCCGATTCTCTGCACTTAATCTGGAGCCGTGTAGGTGCAGCGGACAGCAGCCGATACGGGTACGCCCTTCTGCCATTAGGAGATCAGAATAATGACGGCTTCGACGATTGGGCTGTGCTGTCGGCTGGTGCTGGGCACGACACCTCTCAGTGCCATTTAGAGTTCTTTCACGGAGGCAATCCACCCTCAATGCTGCCCTATCTTACCCAGCAGGGCATTTTCGCTCATTGGGGACAAGTTGGAGACCTGGGTGACGTGAATGGAGATGGCTACACCGACTGGTTTATCAAGTTGTATGACACCACAGGCTTCTTCCGCGTCAATGTGTATTTGGGCGGCCCTAACGCGGACACCACTGCTGCTCTCACCTGGCGCATCCCGTGGGCGGATTACTTCGGCACGGTAGGCGATTTCAACGGGGATGGCTATAGCGATCTGTATTGGTATCATTACTTCGCGGACGCACTGGATGTTTTCTATGGCGGAAATCCACCTGACATTATGCCGAACTGGACGCACCGCAGCCCCGTAGGGCAACCGCAGCAAGTGATCCCTCTTTCTTTCGGTGATCTCAACGGTGATCATTGTGCGGACTTTGTAGGCTACTCATACCTCACAGATGCGGCTTATATTTTTGTCGGAGGAGCGCATCCCGATACGGTTCCCGCATACACGTGGCCGAATATGCTGTACCCGCCACGCGGGATTGTCAAGGACTTGAACGGCGATGGCAGCGACGAACTGATTGTGACGACAATCGGCGGCGCGGAGATTCACTTCGGCGGGCCGGTCTTGCATTCCACACCGGACGTTACCGTCAACTTCCCGTGCAGCAGCGGAGCGACAGAGGTGATCAGCGCCGGGGATTTCAACCATGACCGCTATCAGGACTTCGTGCAGATCCGCTCCTACTGCGACAATTCTCCCAACGGCATTTTGTCGTTGTACTTAGGGCATCCGTGGATTTACTCGGAACCGGCCTTCTCGATCTATGGGGACAGCCCGCCGTTCAACCTCATCAGCGTTCAGACGGCAGCCAATCTGGGCGATGTCAATGGAGACAGCATTGACGATTTAGGTATCGGAGCGTGGGATGACCTCGCGTATGTCGGCTGGCGGGGAAGAGCGTTGATTCTCCGAGGCGATAGTGCGTGGCGGGCCGACGCTGCTCAGCCGCATGCGGCGATTCCGCAGCTGCTTCAAGTGATAGTGTACCCCAACCCCTTTAATTCGGAAGCCAACATTGCCCTACAGGTTCCTCCCTCGGCGCGGGAAGTCACGTTGACCTTGTACAACGTGCTGGGGCAAGTGGCCTTCCAGACCACGCTCCCGGCCTTCGGTGAAGCCCTGACCTATCACTTCGATTCACAGCGCACTGCCACGCCACTTACGACAGGCGTGTACTTTCTCCGCGCTGAAGCCGGTGCAGCGCAAACCACGCAGAAACTCATGGTACTTCGGTAACAGATCTTTACAAAGTCTTGCAGAAAGGATTGGCGATGAGATTTGGTCCAGCTCTTTTTGCACGTATGTCATTTGCTTTCGCATTCGTGTTCGTGTTTTGTGTGCAGTGTGCCCTGTCCTTTGACATCATGGTATCGTACGACCCGCGTTCAGAGATTGTTCGGTTATCAGAGTATTGGAATTGCCCGAACTACCCGTCCAACATGTCTCAGTACGACCGAAGCCGTTTGACGATCAGTCGCATCGGTAATGAGACTCAAGCACTTAGCTGGTTGCGAGACATGGGCGTGTCGCACATCATGGTAAACTATCCTTACGTGCAGGATTACCACGATTTCGCTAACCACGCCGCCTATACGGGGGACATGAAGCTCGTGAACTGGAACTGGCCCAGCGAGACCTTCAAGTATCTTGAGTCCGGCTACCGCGAAATCTTCGTTGGCGATGTTGCCGACCAATGGGTGGCACCGGAGCACTTTGGGTGGGGACAGTACACTCAAAATCCCAATTGGCACGATGTTGCTGTTCTCGCAAGCGGGCCATTTGTCCAGGGTTCAACCGGAAACGCCCACGACATGTGGGTTCCGACGATGAAACTGGGCGGGTTTCGGGGCTGGGCTGACCGGGACGGATTACTGTCGCCAAACCCCGACAGCGCCAACATGCGTTGGCATATTCGCGTGTGGTGTGACGCCACGCAGCACGGCGGATCTTCAAACGACCCGATTCTGGGGGTAACATGGTATGTCTCCGATAAGCGGCACAACCAAGACGGGTTCTGGAGCTATCCTGAATGCGTAGTTCGCCTCAGCGACTTCTCATCACTCGGTAACGATTTTGAGAATCGCGAGTTCACTATTGATCCTGCAACCAGTCAAGCACACACTTTCTGGAATTACGACTGCAATACGGCAATGTTCGACAGTACCTTCATACATCGCTTTGACGGGTTTCGCGAAGTATGCATGAAGATCCACTATTACGGTGCGCACGATGTTTATATCCGTAAGGTTGACGTCTACGATGAAGGCTATTGGCGCATGATGGTGTCTCCCGACTCCGCCGCCGTGCAGAACGCCATCGGGCAGGCCTTTCAAGCGAATTGGGACAGCTCTCAAGGCACGGTGGCGGGCTGGTATTACGATGAGTGGCCGTCGGGAGACTCGCATCACATAGATACTCAGGTTCGCTCCATCGTGAAGGTGAACAAGATTATTCAGGCGCAGGAATTGCCCACAATATTTATGAATGGGAACCCGCACAGCCCAACCAATCCTCGCCCTTACTGGACACTCGCACGCGATGATCTCTACCGGGAGATGGCCCTGCAGAATGTTAGCATGCCGATCCAGATGAATGAATTCTATTTCACGGGAAACGGCACAGTTCAACCTTCTGTCTGCGGGGGAAGCTCGGTCGAGTTCTTGAAAACGGACTCGACGTCAAACGGTGCATATATTGACGTGAACTTTGCAGATTTTTGCAACTACCAAGGCGCCTCTATTGCCCGCTGGGAGGGGCACAAATCGCTCCAGTGCGCATTAGATGTTAACATATGGGGCGATGGTCCAGTTTACAGGCGCTACCCCACAGGTTCTTCCGATCATCTTATTGAGGACATACCCGCCGACGTGCTATGGGCTGATTCCTCATGGTTTGCTTTGGATTACCAAATTCGCTTTGATCACCAGCACGGAAACAGATCATGGGGCATGGTGGCGACAGCCGTGGATAACACCGATTCGACAGGAGCAGGGGGGTATTTTGCGCCAATTCGTACTCCGGTCCCTGGCGAAGTTAAGCTTGGAGTGTGGCTATCAGTAGCGTGCGATGCCGATGGGATCATCTATTACCCCTTTGGACCCGGCGGAAGCACTCTGGTTTGGGATTCGCTTTGTGCAAATTGCTGGAACGGCGCGCTGTGCAGAAACCCTGTCAACCTTCAGCGCACTCCGAATTACTGGGCAGCAGCGCACGCTGATTCGGAGGTGCTACGAATTGCTCCGGTGCTGGAGCCCTTGCGCTATGTCAAGACCTATGCCAGTCGGCGCTACGAGCAGAATTACGGCTCGATGGACAATCCACGCGACACGCTAATCGCTAGCCAGACCAACCCTTCGACTATCTCCCAGATCCAGACGGACGATCACGTTCCGCCGAGTCACTTAGACGACGATCTTGAAGATGCGGACAGCACCTATATCCAAGTCAGTCGCTTCATGGCCGCAGGCGCTGACCCCTTGGCGGAGGACTACTGGTTTCTCGTGGTCAACCGACGGGCACTTCACGACGAGAATCGCATCGCATGGCTTACGATTGACAATGTGCGCCATCCCAGCGAACCGTACTTCTATGAAGCAATGCTGGCGGAAAGTGCACGGGCAGCGTTCATTCCCGCAGGCGGCAGTTCGGAACGCCGAATCGCGGTTACTCTCGGCCCCGGCGAGGGAGACCTACTCCATTTCTACCGGGCCGACACGACGGATTTGGTAATCACGACTGATACAACGATCTACGCACCCGCCTATTTCCATCGCAATATCATCGTACAGGGAAATGGCAACCTTACCATTGGGCCCAGGATGTCGGCGCTCCGCGACAGCTTCCTGGTCGGCAGCACATGGCAATACCGCTACGACAGCGTGGCCGCGGTCACGTTTTGGCGAGGGAAAGGCATTCGTACAGTCCAGCACAGCTCGGACAGCCTTGCGGGGCTACACATTCTCGGCAGTGATACCACACACATACGTTTGCAGGCTGCTGATGCGAATGCTGGCTGGGCGGGAGTGCAGGCGATTGAAGCGATCCGGGGCAACATTGAGTTCCGGTACGTAGATATCCAGAATGCTCCCGTTGCAGGACTGGCGATCACAGGAGGCGTAAGAAACGGCTATTGGGATACGCCGTATGCCGTGGTGGATCATTGCTCTTTCCGTAACTGCGGCATTGGCCTGGCTCTGGGAAGTCGAGCTAATGTCCACGCGGACTATTCGACCTTCGCCACCAATACTTCCTATGGCGTTTCCAACACTGGCAGTACGCTGCAACTGAATCACTCGCAAGTGCTGAACAATAAGGGCGCGGGTGTCTATGCGGTCAGCAATGCGATTTGCTACTTAACCCAAGATTCTATCGCGGGCAATGCCGAGGTAGGCATCGGAAACTGGACCGTCGCCGGAGGTATCACGGCCTGGGGCGCAAGCGTATGGTTGAAATGCTGCAACGTAGTATATAATCACCGCTGCGGTATCGGAGCCTATAATTCGACGGTTGGCATGGCTGACCCCGGCCAGCCGACCCCTCGCTGGGGCTGGAATCGCGTCGAGTTCAACGCCGGAGACAGTCTCCAAATCAGTGCTCCCTCCTCGGCGCTTATCATGGACAATGGACAAAATCGTATCAGTGGCTTGACTCAGCCCAGCAATTTGCAATGGATCTATTACCCCAATGTGGCCAACTGCCCGCACGTGTGGCGGCAAAACTACTGGGTGCTGACGGACACAGGCAGTATCCATAACCACTTGCCCTCCGGCGTAACCTTGCGTTATCCGCTGAACACTTGGAGTGGTTGCCAATCCTCTTCGCAAGGCGAAGCCGCGTGCGCCGTTGAAGGCAATTATGTGGATGGCAAATCGGCGGAGCTATCCAGCCAATTCGCTACCGCAAGAAGTCAGTACCAAGCCGTGATTGTAAACAGCGGTCCATGCCAGTATACGCAATCGGTCAGCCATGACCTCATTGCCACAGATATTCTGGCGCACCAGTCTGCAAGCTCCGTGGGGTACTTCGAGTCCATCGCAGATACCGCGACGTCAAGGCAAATGTACAGAGCTGCTATGTATGGAGATGCATGGTCACTGGCGTTTTCGGGTGATCTGGACAAGGCGAATGATCGGATGCAAACGATGCTGAGCAGCGCGCTGACAGACACAGAGAAGGTGGAAGCGCAAATCGAACTGCTGAATCTCGGCCTGATGAGCAAAGCCAGCAGTCCCACCGATTCGGTTGCCGCCCTGGACCTGGTCGCCACGCAGGACAGCATCAACTACCTGATCGCTTCACTATCTAAATGGACGCGCTACTCCATCACGGATAGCGTCGTAATGTATGCTCCCTGCACCGTGGACAGTGCAATAGACATTCACGAGGGTGCAGTGCTAGTGATCAAACCAACGCCTGGCATCAAGCCAGCGGTGGTGACCTTCAAGCCCGGCGCGGATATCTGGGTGGAAGGCTTTAACACGCCGACCCCACGCGGCAGACTCTATGTCCAGGGCGAAGCCGATAGTCCGGTGACGCTGCACTGGGACACCACATCGAGTTGGGCCAATATCGAGTCCACCTGCGGCCAAATAGTTCTCTCACATGCCGTTCTCGAAGGAGCAGGCTGGGTAAGTTGCAACGATAATCCAATGGACAACCCTGATCGCTTTCCGATCTTCCGAGCCGATTCGTGTACCTTCAGGAGTTTCTCCGAGGGACTCTGGTTTTGGGGACGGAACGACACCACCAGCTATCTGAGCAACTGTCTGCTGGAGAATATGGGTGCAGGCGGCGATGTCTCATACAATGGCTTTGGGACTGCCTTGACCAATATGGAATACAGCACTATGCGGCTGGATA
Source organism: bacterium (assembly GCA_036504735.1). Lineage (NCBI taxonomy): Bacteria > bacterium. The sequence goes on along the minus strand of DASXUQ010000010.1, from coordinate 51,255 downwards.
ACTGCCAAATCATCAATGGTGGCGGGGTAGGCGTATTCAACTACTACTACTCCGATATGGACATTGCGCATAGCAGCATCAGCGGCAACAAGAATTATGGTATCCTGAATTGGGAGACCGGAGACCTGTCTCTGGAATGCAGCGACGTATCTATCAATGGAGACACAACGGCAGACGTATGGGTAGAGGACGGTACGGTGAATCTTGTCGGCGGCCACACGGAATTATCCGATACGGGTGGTGTGGTGATTTACGCTGCCGATCCTTCAATGGTGGATTTGGGCGACGGCGAGAATTACCTCAAGCTGGGTGGTGGAACCGGGTATTATTTGAAGTCCGGCGATACGACGGATACGTGGGATATCAGCATGAACACATGGACGCCGTTTACACCTTTAGACACGGCTTTCTATTCGCACTTATGGCCGCATACTCCTGGTCGCTGGTTGGTGGATACATCCCTCGTGACGTTCGTGGGCTGTGATCAAGGCGGCACCATGTCTGTCGGAGGCGGCGCGATTAATCTACTGATCCCTGGGGATAATGACCGTGCGGGAGAAGACTCGTGGCATGGAAGCGGACCCGCCGGAGCCGATGTAATCGCTGTTTCCAGCACCGTGCCTATTGAGGCGACCAAGCTTTCCTCCACTGGTATGACGGCGAGTGCTACGAAAGTGAACTCCGCCAACCTATCAGCCACCAAGACGCCATCGCTTGCAAAGGCAGCACCGGACCGTGCGGAGATGCTAAGGATGCATCATCAGGAACTGAACCAGTGGCGCTCCGTCAAGGTTCTAACTAAGAATCAGGACAAGGTTGCAGCAGCCCAAGCGACCATGAACTTCGTGCGGCAATTCCCCGGCTCGAAGTTCGTTCCAGCAGCGATGGTGAATCTAACGCGCATGGCACGTAAAGGTGATGCGGATCAGACCGTCAGCAAGTTTCTGATGGCGCAATCGAATTCGTTGATTGAACCGTCGCAGAAGAAGCTTGCCAAGAGACTCTCCTTTGTCGCCAAGGCCGCAGAAGGGAAGCCTTCCGAAGCGCTTTCGGGCCTAGAGGAAATGATGGAAACGGCGCAGACCCCGCGAGATTCACTTCGGGCTTTGGCGGATGCAATGGGCGTGTGTTTCTTCAATCGGCATGATCGATCCGTGCGTCCAAGAAATGAAGCAGTCCGGTGTGCGGACATTCGTTCGCTGGTTCAGCGGGTGACCCAGATCTCCCGCATGATCGACAATCCGGCCCTGATCGCGAAGAACAAAGGCCCGGCAGTGCCGTTGACTTATGCTCTGTACCAGAACTACCCCAATCCCTTTAACCCCAATACCGAAATTCGATTCGATCTGCCTGATGCGGTACGAGTGGAACTAAAGGTGTTCAACATTCTGGGTCAGGAAGTGGCCAAGCTCGTGGACGAAGTACGGCCAGCCGGAGCTTACCGCGTGATGTGGGATAGCAAGACCACAGCGGGTACGACGGTAGCTTCCGGCGTTTACATCTACCAGCTCAAGGCTGGAAAGTTCACCGACGCCAAGAAGATGATGCTCATTCGATAGTAAGGCGTTTATGGTCGAAACCCAAAAGAGAAGCCTGGGCGATTGCTCAGGCTTCTTTTCCTCCAATTGGCAGGTGTTTCGCCGCTACGCCCAAATCAGCAGAGAACACTATCTTCAGCCTCTTCGAGGCATGCAAATTCTCCTTCAAGCCAACCGAGTTCCTCTTTGGTGCTTCGCGAGAGTGGCCGAAGATGGCGTAGTTTTCGGAAATAGTGGAATGCGGGCTTCTTTTTGACCTGACATTACGCTAACTACGAACGGACTCCTTTGTGCCGCTACGGCATCAGTGGCGTAAGCGATTGCCAAACTGTCGCATGCCCAAGGCGATGTCACTAAGACATTGACTATTTGGCGCTTAGATCAAACTCGCATATTGATGAGTCAAGACGAGTTTCATCAGTTATTGCCGATCACCGTTGACATTGCAAGCGTAAGTCGTATATTGGTAGTTACAGTTCAACGGCAGACTTCTTACCACCTGCTGACACCGCAGGTATGGTTGTCAGTGTGACATTAAAGGAAAGCAAATCAATGGCTGCACCTCTTTCAACGCAAATGCTACGTTCGCTTCTACTGGAGTACCTCTCAACGAAACCCAATATGGAAGATCGCAGATTTGAAAAGGCGGTAGTTGAAGTAATCCAGTTGGCTGTTGCCAAGCGCCTATATCCCGCCCCTACCACAAGGTATGCAGGTCCTGTGATCGAACTCAAACTTCTGCTCAAGCCAGAGGACCAGCAACGCATACCTGAGTTGATTCGGCACGTTATGTGGCGATTACTAATTCAAGGAATCATTGTTTTCGGCAAGGATCAAGACAACCAGAATTGGCCCTTCTACACGCTCACGGAATATGGAGAGTTCGTTGTCGGTCAAGGAGGACCGCAGCCGTACGATCCAGACGGGTTCTTACGAGATTTCTTGACGAAGAATCCAAACGTGGACCCCGTGATTCTGGACTACGTTACTGAGGCCGTTGTCGCTTTCAATGCCAACTGCCCAAAATCGACGGCGGTGATGGTGGGAGCTGCCTCGGAGAAAGCGATTCTCGTTCTGTACGACACTTTTCTGAATGCGATTACATTAGCGGCAGAAAAGGCGAACTTCGAGAAAGCGACAAACTGGACAATTCTCTCTCACTTTGCAGAGTTGCATGATCGTCTCCTGAAGATGGTTGCCGCAAAGAAGCTCGACAAGGCTCTCGCCGAGATCGTGAAAGGTGAACTTCCAGGGCTGTTTCAACTGATCCGCAGGCACCGGAATGCCGCCGGGCATCCCGAATTACTGGGCAATATCAGCAGCGACGATGTCTTCCTCAACCTCCGGGTGTTTCCCGAATATATAAGCCGAGTCTACCAGCTCATTTTATATTTCCAAGCAAATCCTGCGGTCTGGTAAGCCGCTGCACAAATCGGGAAACGCATGGAACTCTCATTCTACGACCAGAACGGTGATGCTATCGCCTATTGCGAAGACGGTGAAAACATCTTTCTCTACGACGGACAGGTTGTTGCATGCTTCGATAAGGACCGCCAATGTGTTTATGCGTATTCTGGAAGATATTTAGGACGCTTTTCCAGTGGCTGGGTTCGCGATCTGGACGGTGACTATCTCCTGTTTACCAGTCAAGCGACGGGTGGTCCTCGAAAACCGAACATAATGAAGCCACCGCGCAAGGCTCCCAAGAAAAGCGTGCCTACCAGGCTGGCAAAACACTATGCATCGTGTCTGATAATTAAGGCTACGGCCTGGTCTAAGCTTACTGCGATGGACTTCTTCTTGAAGCAACCATAAGAGGTGACCCCGCAAAGCACTTATTGCACTGCGACGTCACGACGTCCATTGCGCACCACTGGAACATCAACCTTTCACCGAATCATGACTCCCGAAATGAAGAATGAGCCGCCATTAGATTGTTCCGATGTTATCGCACACCTTGAGAAAGGCATCGAGAGCGAGAAATGGATCACCGTCTACTCCCCAAACGGGTTCACCTGTATCCTCGCGCCGAATAGCGTCGTTCCGCTGCTGATCGGCGATTGTTCCTGGGACACGCACACGGAAACTGGCTTGCCCAATGTCGAAGATTGGAGAGCCGGATATCAGGCATACAATCGGAATGGCGGCAAATTAGGTTTGGAGCCCTTGGTCATCGTTTGGGATTACAACGAATTGCGAGAACCGTGGATCGAGTTATGCGAGGAATTTCGGCTCTTCTACAACCTGTGGTTTGACTCACGGCGCGGAGAGTATGTCACTTTCCTGGATGACGGGACCGAACAAACCGTCGCTCGCATCGCGGAAGACCGCGTTCTTGTACGAGCGGATTGCCTGAAGGAGTTTCTGGCCGCCAAGCAATTCACCCTGATCTTGTACTTCGATGAACACCGACGCTCTGGAAAATCTCTCGATGAGTTGAATCTAAGACCGAGCAATGATGTCGTCTCCAATGAGCAATGGTGCTATTGTCTTGACATCTGGCCAGTTGACTCGTCTGTCACGCATAAGTCCAGGGCCAGGCTCTGCGGAAAGCGATTCATAACTGCTCCTCCAACATTCCGATCTGCGTTGAATGGAGATCTATGGGAAGGAGAGCAAGAGTTCATCGTCGGAACCGATGCCGACAGCAGACCGATCCTGCTCCCCTGCACACCTGATTCACCGAACGCTTTTGCTCCCGTCTTCTTCCGTCGTGAAGTGCTCACGAAGTACTTGGCAGACACTCAACGGTATACCGTGGAAGATGGCCAAATCATTTGTGGAAGCCTATGGAGTTTGCGCATTGATAACAACCACCCTGACTTCGTAGTCGTTTTCTTGGGCGATTTGGGAAAGTACCTCCCTGCATCTGAACGTGCATATTGGCGCAGCTTCAATATTGCTCACGACGGTGGGATCAGCCCGGTTACCTTCAAGCGGGCAATCATGGCGGAATTCACCAATCCAGAGCAGCCCGATCTGTTGTTTAAGCAGCGGTTGCGGTTATTCGGCAGTCGTTGGACGGAAGCGTACGGTTGGCCACTTTTCAAACCACTTGGCTCGGAAGACGCGCATAATCTGGATTCGTTGACGATCCCGCTGCACAATAACCAAAAAGCGTTCGACGAACAGGTCATGTCGCTGGCAAAGTGCCTGATCGAGTCCATCAATGTCGCGGCGATTGGGGAGAGGGTTAAATTGAAGCCCAAGAGCGCGACGATCAGCGTGCTCGATCAGTTCCTTGAATCCAATGGAGCGGCGGATAGAGTCGAAATAGTGAAGGTTCTTCGCAATATGCAAGATCTGCGAGATGGCGCAGGGCATCGAAAAGGCGAGAGATACGCACGGGGTGCTGCATACTTCAAGGTGGACGAGATTGGCTTTACGAAGGCGTTTGCAATGATTCTACGACGTACAATATGGCTCTTGGAAGCGCTGTCGAATCACTTTCTGCCTGCGGACTCCTCGAAGGTCGGAGACTGACGCCGTGCCTGTTCACCAGCTTGTATACGCTTGGCGTCAATGCCCATTGACCAGCGCGCCATTTCTCCTCCCGCAAGATAGCGTGCTTCTAGACCTTCAGTATGACCGCTGCGTGACCACCTGCACGTCGTTTGACGAGTACATTCGCAGCGATGCCTTTGGGCAGGAAAGTGATCACACGGCACATTTGGGCTTGATACCGACGCCCTACATGGGCGATCTCAGCCGTGCGGATATCTTCGTTCTGATGATGAATCCCGGACTGAGTGCTGCGGATTACTACGCTGAAGAGCATGATGCAGCTTTGCAATCAGCATTGGAATGCAACTTACGGCAACAGCGTTTGGACCGGGCTTACCCGTTCATCTGGTTGAATCCGGCATTTGCGTTTCATGGCGGATTCCGTTTCTGGGAAGGAAAGCAACGGAGATCCTACATCGAATTGAGGGGAGTCGTGGCATCAGTTATTGGGAGGCACTTAGCATTCTCTCCAAGCGGTTGGCGGTCATTCAATACTGGCCGTATCACGGCCCGTCATTGCAATTTCCGCGAAGCTTGGCCGATGAACTGGAATCGAATAGGCTCGCGGTTCAATACGTGCACGAAGTAGTCGTCCCGAAAGCCCTGCGCGGCGAAGCACTACTGATCGCGATTCGCAAATGCAAAGAGTGGGGTGTGCAGAAGCTGGCCGGAAAGAAGAACGTAGTCGTATTCACTGGGAGTTCGGTTCGAGGTGCAAGCCTATCCCTCATCAACAGCCCTGGGGGTAAGGCAATTGCGCGACATCTTGAACTGCCAGTGTGAGAGCCTATTTTGGATTCAGCGAGCCGCAGGGGCTCTGCTGTGGTTCGTGAAGTGGTGGACGGTAATATGAGGAGCGTAAACTTGGCGCAACCACACGTTGGCCGAAATGAACTGTGTCCGTGCGGCAGCGGGGACAAATACAATGTCTGCTGTGAAGGCAATATCGATTGGCCTTCGATTCTGTCCGGTGTCGCGAGCGATGATGTCTACGTCCGAAGTCTCTCAGTGCGCGGGAAGAATCTGAAATTCCTTGACTTTGTCGGTAGTCTGTTTCAGTTGGATCGGTTTGATAAGGGAATTCCTTGGCCTGCGATCAAGAAAGCCTGTACGCCCAAGATTGTACAGCAGATACATTACATGATTTCGAAATTGTGGCCCGACAAGGAAGATCTCGTGCATTGCTTGGAGCGGGAAAAGCGTGGAGCATCTGGACTATATGTTGGAACGTACAATCCGGAGGCCATTCTGAGGGGGATAACGCGCCATAGCCTATATGACGAGAGCATCTTGCTTGTAGACCCTTTCCCTTATGTAATGGGCGTCAGTCCAGAACTCAATCCGCTCCAGTATCCGGAGAAGTATGTCTCAAATACCTTGATGAATCTCTGGTTATGGATAAAGCTTCAGCCGTGGATTGCAGCGAACATCATCAAGTTCGTCAGAACACCCAGCGACTTTGACTATCAGCTATTCTGCCAGAGTATTGACGTCGAAGAGAAACGTTATCAGACAGAACCGGAATTGTTGGCATTACGAGCCCAATTGCTTGATGAAACAAAGAACAGCGAGGTCTTCGAGCAGTATCGGCAATTCCTGTTTCTCAGAGTGCCCGATAGCAGCCTACGTAGGCAGATCAAAGAGATGCACCCTCATTTCGACGTAGCCAAAGTTGAAGAGTATTTGCAGGGGTGCCGAAGGCTGCGAGATGCACACCCTTATTGCACTGCTCTGCCTGAGCCCAACGGTGAAAGCCCGAAATCCTGGAGTGAATTCATTATTACAACCACAGGAACCAACCACGAAGTTGCAAAAGTCATGTGTGCCCTTACAGGTTCACATCTTGTTACTGACTCTGCGATCCGGTGGAAGGAGATTGAGTTAGACCGAAAGCATAATGACCTTTCGGGAGATGATTGGGAACCTGTGGCAAAGGCTTTTCAAGCCACAGAGTTCAAGTTCTTGAATAATGTCTCTCTCGATTCAGCGCTTCAGGTTCGTAAGGATGAACGCTTGCGGGATGTTAGACAATTCTTGCGGAAGCTCTGGCACCAGAGCCGCTCAGACAACGTCATGAGTAATGCCAACGCAAAGCTTTTGGCTGAGGAGCTTACGGACACCATGCGCCATGCAGAAGAGGAGTGGCGACGCATACAGGTCAGTGGCCTCGCCACGCTCGGCAGAGAGATTGTGGCATCTATAACACAAACTATTGTGAGCGGTAACATCTTGTGGCTGGGGGCACTGGGATGTTCAGCGGCGATCAATGCAGGGCGGATACGACGCAAAGAGGCTCTTTACGCAAATCAGAATTATCCCGCAGCATATTTCGCTCGCCTGAAACGGGAGAATGGCTGACGGCGAGATTGCCTGGTTTTAATAGGGTACGGCTCCGATTCTCTGGCATAAGATGACAGGTCGGCCCGCCTATCATTTACCAGGAGACTTCTATTGAAGAAAATACTTGCCGGAATTCAAAGCTTCATCGGATATCTGCGTGAGCGAATTCTTGAACTGCCAGCACTGTGGGCTGCATTGCGGGCTTACCTACATGGTTTGATCGCTGTGCTGCGTCTAATCAGCATGATGCTGGCTCGGACGCCTGCGATTGTTGGATGACGGATTCTCGACCTGCGGAATTAGATCAGAAAGCCGCATGGGATCAAGAAAAGAGCTCGCAGGAATCCCTGACGAGCTTTTTAACTAATTGCGAACGAGCAAAGACTTCGCTGGTGCTAACCGACTAAACTTCGTATGGGCAATGAGTTGTGAGGCTTAAGTGGTTCTCTTGTTGACTCTATCGCTCTGAATGCATAAATTAGATGCAAAGCGATTCAATGCGTGTTCATACTATCCTTGGCGGATTGCTCTTCAGCGGTTGTTATGATAAACCAATTATTGCCACATTTGGAATTGGCCGTCATAGTGTTCGGGTTCGTCGTCGGTACACTGAAGTACTTGGGGCTGGTGTATGCCGACAGAGACGCGAGTCTTCGACAGGTCATAGCGCATGGGCACGATTCATTGGTCTCGAAAGGGCTGGTTGAAGTTCTTCAGACAGTGTATCGGCGGTTATTTGCATCTTTCATAATGCTCATCGCGAAGCGCTACGCCTTGCCGACCTTGGTTCTCTGTTTCGTACTGCTGCATGCGTTAACGCTTTCTCAAGCCACGGGCTATTTTTCGATTGATGGTGCCTACTTGATGCCGATTTACCGTGAGGTCAACCTCGCCCAAGTGCCTTCAACGTTCTGGAGCGAAGGATACGTCCATGCACTCCGCATAAGTCCAAGCATTTGGCAAATTGGCGGTGCTACGATTGAGCTAACGCTGCTGGATCTTTACTCCCTTCTCGCGACCCTCTTCCTGATCGGAGTCGCCAGGACTGCGAGAAACGCGGGCTTCCTCACGATTACGCTGTCAGTGGGAGTTGTGACTCTGGCGGCTGTCATCTGGATTGTCGCGAAGAGCGTTTACTTCTGGTTCATGCGGGATCCCATGATCGGCTTGCTGAACAGCGCGTTCGATGTCTTACTATTCGGTACGCTTACGTGGCTAATCACTCGCCCTGTGATCGACATGAAACCCATACCTGCAGCGCTTCGAAAGTTTAGCAAGCTGATGGGATATCCAATACTTTTGTGGATCCCGTTCTTCATCATGGCGCTGACGTCGGGCAGGTTCGCAAGTGTTATTGAGACGGTCCGCCTGAACCTATTTCCGTTCTATTTGCCGCTATTGTTAATGCTCGTGTTCTTCGTCTTTGCCGCGCTGATCGTTCTCGCTGCGTTAGGGTCTATGCTACATATGATCATCGAAGTGGCTAAGTCCCATAAAGACGATTCCGCTGACGTTCTGCAGACTGTAGAAGATACTGCCGTAGACGGCGAGAGCAAGGCAATCACACATGGGTTTCGCAAAGGGCGCACTGGTTCAACAACGCTTACACCTACACGAATAGCAGAAGCTGGGGCAAAGCTGAAAGAGAGCAGTCCGGTCATCTATTTCGTTGCCAAGACAATCCTTCGCCTCAATCGTCAGCGTCTGCAGAAGATCACGGAGGTACTGGGGCACGTTGGAACTGGGTTAGTTTTACTCTGGCTCTCATCTTTCGGCTTAGTAATCTGGTACTTGTCACCGTTGATATTCGACCCCCTTGCTGGACGGTTTATGGCTTGGCTCGTCGTCGGATCCACACTTTCTACCATGGCTGCAATAGTTGCAACATTCCCTGCGCTTATTGTTAGATTCATCCCTAAGTGGGTTCACAACTTCATCATTCGGTTGCTAGGAGCAATGCGCCGCGATGACATGAAGGTGCTGGACCATATCGGGATCCTGATCGGATCAACGGCGGCTATCATCGTGTTCGTTGTATCGTTTTTCGCCTAATGCTCCTGAAAGTGCCTACATCTGGAACCTTACGAGAGGATTCGCCGAATGTCCGTGACGCCTTCAGTTCAACTGCCCATCTCGTTCGAAACTCTTCTTGGCTGGTGCCGTCCCGTTGCACCAGACCGGACCTTCTTTCGGCCTTTCACCTGCGAAGGGGACATCAATAACATCGGGATTTTCTACGTAGGCTTTAGTCCGAAGAACCCGATTCCTGAAGTTACTCCGCTCGAAGAGGTCGCGAAATCGTGCTACGACTACTTGAAATTAAAGCAACTGATCGGCGCATCATCAACCTCCAGAGGCCGCTTTGAAGAGCTGACCCGCAGCCTGTCTATTTCGACGGGGGGAGCGTCGGTACTCGAAACCAACGCATATTGCTATCCAGGGCTGGATAAGGACTCAGCGAAACAACTTCCTTACCAAGTCGAGCAGAAATGTCGAAAGATCCTGCTTGACCTCTTTCGACTCTTTCACCCTCGGTGGGTGATCATCTTCGGAAAGGAACCAGTGAAGAGAGTTAGCGAAGTGCTATCTGACGCTGGTATGACTGCGCCCTTCGCGAAGAAATGGAATAGACCCGACTACGGCCAGTCCATAGTTATTGATCTCGCGAAGATAACTCTTGATGGCAAGCCGTGCCGTCTAATTGCAACCCGTCATCCCGGCGATCAAGTACATGGTGGGCATCCCTACACTCCGGCACTGTTCGAATCCACGGCAAAACAGATCTGCGATCTGATCGAGATGACCAAGCTACGGTGAAGAAGTAACCCATGACAGTATCTCCACAAGAATGTAAAAGCCCGTTCACGCGGGCTTCTTCTATAGGTATATGCCACAATGACAGCCATCTTTGAGTCATTCTGGCAGAACTGAGAAATTTTCAAATGCATGTCAGCGAGTTGCGAATATCAAGGCTTCATGGCTGGTAGCACCCAGTATTGAGACGATCCTGTATTCAGTGACCTTCCAAAATTCCCAAAAAAAATTTACGAAGGCGTTTCCTGCCTAGGTTTCGAAAGGACCCTTTGAATCAGTTGTGTAGGGGATACTGGCAGGGTTTAGTTGAAGGACTGCCGTTTGGGGGAAGAATGCTTTTTTGATGCCAATCGCAGGGAAGGGGCCATTATGGAGCGTGGAACAAGCACGTATGAGAGACATTCATTGAGCGAGGTAACTAACTCGTTATCAGAAATCGCGTTTCGATGACCTATCGAATTACCGCATCCCTTACCTATTACATTACAGCATCTTACAGGTGCAGTTTACCAGATTTGGCTGACAATCTGGTAAACCTGCGCACACATCATCCAACTTGACATTTTACAATCTTACTTGTACATTACTCTGGTACTAATCTTGTGTTGATTTTCGTGTCCTCAAACACCTGATAAACCAATATCATGTCCCCCACACCTAAACGTGAATTCCTCCGCGAATACAGTCGAAGGCTCGCCGACGGTACAGCAGCGCTCTTCATCGGTGCAGGTATGTCGTGCTCGGTAGGCTACGTAAATTGGCGCGACCTGCTGCGAGAGGTTGCTGACGACTTGGGTCTTGACGTTGACATTGAGCACGACCTCGTAGCTGTGGCACAGTATCACGAAAATCGAAAGCGAAGTCGAGCCAAACTTAACGAAAAACTGCTTCACGAGTTTACGAAGAACGCTGCGGCGAACGATAACCACACGCTGATTGCCCGACTGCCTGTGCGGACAGTGTGGACAACCAACTATGACCACTTGCTTGAAGAGGCTTTCAAGCGCGAGGAAAAGCAGGTTGACGCCAAGATCACGGCGAAAAGTCTGGCGACCTATCTGCCCGGCACAGACGTAACCATATACAAGATGCATGGCGACGTTTTGCTTCCCAATGAAGCAGTGCTCACGAAGGATGACTATGAAAGATATGAACAAACTCGCGGCGCATATTCAATTAGGCTGAGAAGTGATTTGATCACTCAGACGTTTCTGTTTTTGGGATTCAGCTTCGATGACCCCAACATTGAATATATACTGAGTCGTGTGCGCTTGCTGCTTGAAAAGGATGTTCCTCCGCACTATTGTCTCATGCGAGCCCCACAACTGCCAGCACAGCCATCGGCAGAAGAAATTGCGAAGTACGACTACGCTAGAACCAAACTTGCCTTGCGGATCGATGACCTTAAGAGATTTGGAATCCAAACAGTACTTATTGACGACTATTCGGAGGTCACGGAGATCCTTCGGCAAATCAACGAGAGCGCGTTTGCCAAGAATATCTTTGTCTCCGGCAGCGCAGAAGAAGGCGTCGCAGATTTTGACAAGGCTCGATTGGAATTATTTGCGCGAAAGCTTGGCACAGCGATCATTGATAAAGGTTACAACATTATTTCTGGTTACGGCCTCGGCATCGGGAGCGACATTCTCGCAGGCGCTCTTGAGAAAGCTTACACTTCTCCTTCACATCTAAAAGAGCGACTCATGTTGCGGCCATTTCCGATTACTATTGATCCGGCTAAGCGCAAACAAGTCTTCACCGAATGGCGACAGTCTATGATTTCCCAAGCAGGTTTTTCGATCTTTTTGGCGGGAAACAAGCGAGACTCCAAGGCCCAAGTGATAATGGCTGATGGCGTCATCGAGGAATTTGACATCGCTAAGAATCAGGCGTTCACAGCGGTGCCAATTCCTATCGGAGCGACGGGCTGGGCTGCGCGGAAGATTTGGGATGAAGTAAGAGGTGACCAAGCCAGATTCTACGGCAACGCGAACGTCAGTACTGAACTTCAGGCGCTGGGTGATGCCAAGTTGTCAGATCAGGAATTGCTGAAAGCGGTCTTCTCCGTTGCAGAGAAGGTAAAAGTAGCACGAAGCCGTTGAGGACTCACAATAGACAGTAGTTACAAGAGACAGGAGATTTGATCGTGGCAAGACGAGTATTTTTCAGCTTCCATTACAAACCAGATTGCTGGCGTGCTAGTCAAGTCAGAAATGCTGGAGTAGTCGAAGGCAACACTCCGGTTTCCGACAATGATTGGGAAACCGTCACAAAAAAGGGCGATGCCGCTATTAAGAAGTGGATCGACGAGCAGATGTCAGGTCGCTCGTGTGCAGTTGTCCTGATCGGCACTAACACGTCTGGGCGACCATGGGTTAAGTACGAAATCGAGAAAGCATGGAGAGACGGCAAAGGTGTGCTTGGAATCTATGTCCATAATCTGAAGAACCAGGGTGGCGATCAATGCACCAAAGGATCGAGTCCATTCTGGGGCTTAACGGTTGACGGCAAATCCCTGTACAGCCTAGTGCCTGTTTACGATCCGCCGTACTCAACCAGTACGTACGTGTACGACCATATCAAGGACAATCTCGCAAGCTGGGTTGAGAACGCAATCACTGTTCGTAATGACAACTAGTGCCTCAACTTCAGCAGCCAAAGTAGACCGTAAAACATGGCATTTCTTTCTGAGAATCAATTGCGAACCTATGCTGCTGATCCTTCGATACGGGTTACAGCAAGCAGGTTCGAGAAGTCCTTTGCAGCTTCGGCAAGGATCTCTCTATTACTTTCGCATAGCCACAAGGACCATCAGCTGGCGGAGGGCCTTAAGAACTTTCTTGCTTCGCAAGGCGTTGATTTGTACATCGACTGGAAGGATCACGAGATGACCCCGCCGCCTACGGCAGCAACAGCGGACAAAATCAAAGGAAAGATCCGCGAGTGCGGATACTTCATGCTGTTAGCCACTCAGAACGGATTAGCATCACGTTGGGTCCCGTGGGAACTCGGAATAGCGGACGGTTTCAAGGCACGCGAAAATATCTTCGTAGTCCCCGTCGATGATGCATACGGGAAGACTCATGGAAGCGAATACATCCTGCTCTACCCGTCGATTCAAATCTCCCAGCTTGGAGTTATCAGCATGTTTGCTGCGGGGAGTAGTTACAGTCCCGGGGCTGGGGATTGGTTGCGGCAAAGGGCGGCAAGAGGCTATTAGTCGCGTGACGAGTTTGGGGAGGTATTAGAAGTGGACACTCAGAAGCCCAGGAGTCTCACCCCTGGGCTTTCTGTTTTCAAAACATCCGCATAATATCATCCCAGAAGATCTGGGCTGCGGTTGGGGCCTTACGTTCGACGGGATCATCAAATAGGCAGAGATCGCGTTTCAGCTGGATTGCGGCACTGTTGTAGTTGGTTGGATCCTTTCGGGCCACCTGTGGCTTGAAAAGGGCCACGAATTCGGGATCGGATCTTCTTAGCTTGCGTAAGCTTTGCATTAAGTGGTTGGGTATCATAATGTTCCTTTCGAGAAGTTTGGTGGACGACACGCCAGTATAGAAGTAGTGGCTTGGGTTTTCGGGAGCGCCTCTTGCTGTGACACTAATGACAAAATGACGGAAATGACAGCCGATCTACTTTCGTTTTTCCCTGAGCCAGTTCCTTCCAGCGGTCTTGGTTCCTTTGAAATCTGTTTTTGAAGTCAGTGTCATTTTTGTCATTTTGTCATAAAGCATTCTAAGTATTTGTAAAAGTGTAGGGTTGGGCGATGACATTTTTCGAAATGCCACCGCCCATTTTGTCAAATTTGTCATTCGAAGTCGGTTAGTCTTCGAGGCCGTCAAGCCTAATCGCTATCCGCAGGATCCAATGATGCATTGGATTTCGGTTCTTCATTGGTGTTGTCTTGTTCATTGTCATAGTGGGACTTATCGCGGAGAATCCGGTAACCCAGACGTTCCAAGCTGTTTCGATAGTCGTCCTTATGACTAATCACACCCATGTTCTGCAGTTCGTTGATGTACGCTTTCGGGTTCGAGTTACCTTTGAAGCGCAGCCTTTCGATCAGCCGCCGAATGTCCTTCTGCTGGACGTACCATTCAGTGCCGTTGGGGGTTCGATCCAAAGTTATGACAGGTCCTGACGGGTTGTACGGATCCTTCATGTCTATTCCCAGGACGATGTACCTTGCCAGTTCGTCTGCTTCAGTTTCGATCAATGTCTTCGCTGAACAGAACAGTTCCTTGGCAAAGTTCGTAATGGGTGTTGGCAGCGTATACCGAGCATTCGTGCTGAAACTGACGGCCAATCTCTGATATCTCGCCTTCAGTGCTGTACGTACATAGTAGCCCAGCCTATCTTCCAGTTGCTGCCCCAACTGATTATTTAGCTGTGATGGATCCACGTCCGGGCATTCGAAGATAAAAAAGTTGTTGTTGTTTTCGGATTTCGGTTCTTCCCTAGCTTTCAAGAACATTGGCCTGGGATCGTTAGTCGCAATAATAATCTTGATGTTATTCGGCACGTAATATTCCGGCTTGTACTTCCCGTTGATCATGATCGTTTTGTTGCCAGTGATCTTCTTGATTTCCGTGTACTGCGAAGCCTTGTCTGCATTCGGATTTTCATCTACGAACAAAAGTTTGCTGGTGTAGTTTTCGTTGAAGTGATTCGAGTCACCGTCCCAGAGTCCGGCCAAAGACGGAAAGATCGCCGCCATCATCTGTGCGAAGGTGCCTTTGCCACATCCGCGTGGACCTGTAAGCACGATCACCGGGAGCCCAATGTAATTGGTGTAACTGTACAGTGCCATCCAATCCTTGATAAATCCCGAATACAGCCCAAACATCCGGTCCAAGAATGCGTCAATGAAGGCGTTATCCTGGATCTTCGGCGGTAACGCGGGGTAGTGGTACTGCACGGCGTTTTCTTCGATCCGGAATTCATAACTTAACTTTTCAAAGTCGCCGCTGCCCATCTTGCGGATTTGGAAGTTATCGTCCAAAAAACGACGATTCCGGCTGTTCACCAGCACCTTGTGAACAAAGCAGTATGCAGCGTCGTTGCGGAAGTTATCTTCTTTAAGCATTTCCATGCTGCTGAACTTGCCATACCGCTGTTCGATCCGCATTACCTGATTCTTATAGGAAAAGATGTTGGGTGCCAGCGGGTGTTCGAAGTAGGTCTTCTGACACTTTGGACATTCCAACTTGGCGAAGCAATAGACGTTTTCGCTGAACACTGCATCATCGCAGTCACAGAACGGGCAAACGGCCCGGATTTCCCGCTGACGGGCAAGAAGGTCGTTCTTCACCGCTTCTAAATTGGTGACCTGCCAGTGTCCGTCAAGGTTTACGATCAGGTGGTCGTCATAGGTGACCGGGACTTCCCCATCTTCACCCAATCCCTTACGCCCACGAACTTGGCCCAGCTTCCCCCACCCAGCTGGTGAATAGGGTCTTTCGGGTGCCTTACCCGGCCATTCCCAGCCAACGATAGTTTCGTAGCCAATAGGGTTACTGCTAACCAAAGCCTTTTGAATTTTGTCTTCGGTATCGTCGAAATCATAACGGCCTGGAATGGGGTCTTGGCTGCTGATGTGATGAATTAGATCCCTGCCGCCTTCAAAGCGGCATAGGTTAGAAATCATAGCATACCATAGGGGTTCTGGTAGTCCCTTAGCTGCATTTGCTATGCACCATTGGATGAACGGGCAGAACTTGATGACCCGTGCCAATTCTTCTTTGGTGCCTAATTCACCGGATGGAAGACAATCCATCCGCTTCGGCTTTAGCACAGAATCCGGCACATCACTAATATCAACGTCGAAGTATTTCCCAGTGTTGTTTACATGCACAACAAATGGCGAACCTAATTCTTCACTATGTGGGAAGAATTTACGGCCCGCATCACCGCAGGCAGAATCAGCTTCCGGATTTTCCTTCAGCACCTTCCAGTACACCTTCTGATGTTCCGTTTCCGAAGTGAAGCGCGGCACAGAAGCCGCAAAGGGAAGAAATACGCGGAAACGGTCCGAAAGCGGTTCTTTCGCCTGATGCGATGTGCTGGTGTGTAAAATGTAGTTGTATTCTTGGAAGCGAATCTTCGCTTCTTCGATGGCCAGGCCACCGTCAATATCTAAGACAACGCCTGTCATCCCTGCGTAGTGTTCGCTGGCACACGTGCCATACCAGCTGTTTGCTGAATAGCAGTGTGTTGTGAAAAGTTCGTTCAGCGCGTCTGTGTCGGCTGAATTGAAAGTCTTGCTTTCGAAATAGACGACGAATCTGCCGTCCGCTTTAGTAAAGATTTGTAGTGGTGATACCGATAACGTAAAATCAAAATTAATATCTTGAGTATTGCTGACGTGACTATCTTGTGCAATTTGTAGTGGCAGTACGGCTGCCGAATGATTTATTCCCATTTGCCATTTCCTTTTCTTTAATCTTGAAGACGAGTGTCTTCATTTTCATGTGGGCGTTCAGGAAATCCTGAACTGGCACCGACACGGTATTTCTAAAAAACCCTTCTTCGATGGCTATGATTTCGGGGTCATCGGGATAGCGGAAGAAGATTCTGCCCCACTGGTCTACCTGGTAATCGGTGTACTGGTAGCCGAGAGTGTTCAGTGTTACAATAAGTCCGAAGTCTTTGGTCATGAACATTGTTTTTGTCCTTTCGTTGTCGTTGATTTTGCGTTCAGGATTGCCTGCACATAAGGCTGGGCGGCATTCTTTGCGCGCATTCCGCGTCTGTAGGCGAATTCCTTGGGGTCGCACCAACGCATATAGCCCTGGTGAAGATCGAAGGCCGCCAATTCCTTTGCTGGGTTGACGACTATGATTCGGTGGCGAGCTTTGTCCAGAAGCCCTTCCAGAAAGAATTTTGTGATTCGGATGTCCCACCACCATCGGGGGGAAATCAGCCCTAGGTATTTAAGCCAGGTGCAAATTCGGTCATAGTCCGTCACCTCAAAACTGAAAGTGTCCAACCAGATAAAGCAGGTGTGCTGTTCAATAGGTTCGCCTTTGGGAGGGATCGGTTGGATGGAGTAAATGATCCCGCCTTGGCTGAGGAAGTAGTTGTAGATATCTTCTGCCCGATGTCCATCCCGGCCAGAAAATAATTTGTGGGCCATGATAAGTCCTTTCATAAATCGATACTGTTCTGCTTTTTGATCTTGGGTTGAAAAGCAGAGAACCCGAATTTCGCGCAATAAAAAAGCGCGGACCCGTAGCCCTGCGCATATAGAATAGTCGTCGTGTGATGGTGGTTTGTTCGCCAGTTCGTTCGATAATTATTCCAATACGCTGTCCGGGTTAACGGTGATAAACTCTACTGCGGGATCAAATCCCGCATTTAGTTTTTGTGGGCGTCGCCGAAGCGACGGGTTTGCGAGGTCAGACCCCGCTAAGTCAGTAAATCGTGTCGTGTCATGTTAATAATATAAGCAATAATCGAAAACTGTCAAGTCGGATTTGTGTCGTTCACTATTGGTGAAACAGGTGGGGGACGATTGACTTGAACATCGCGTTTTCCAGCATTTTCGGTCCGGAACGCTTCGAAAAATCGGGGGCCACGCCCACTTGCTCCCACTACACCTGTTAAACGCACAACCACGACAAAAGTTCCCGACGTAATCTGCTTTTAAGCGAAGTAATCGAAAAACGCGATAATCGCTAACTTCCAAAGTTAGCCTGGTGGCCCTAAAATTAGGCGGGTGCCCGGAACCCCTTAGGGCGACCCTCCCGGAGTTAGCGTAAGTTGCTGTTTATGTGTGGCTTACCATCAAAGAGTTAGCCCCCGCGAGTTGGGTAACTCCCGCTTTCTCAGACCCTTAACTCTCACCCCTCCTCCCAGCCTCTCCGGCTCTCCCGATGGAGATCGCCCCTCCCAGCTCATCCAATTCACCGTATTTTTCACCGTCCACGAACCATCCCTACTGCCATCCACAAAATAATGCAAACGACCTATTTCAAGCCTTGACTAAGTGCATCTTCAAAGCTATATTCACACATCCTACCAAGCGGAAGTTATCTAACTTCTGAAAGACATATGCCGTTACTGATGGCCTCTCTCCACTTTTGGATTGAGGCCCTCGGTTGTTGTACGTCTTTCAGTAACTCCCGCTTGGTAGGACAAGCAGAGCGCTGTCAGAAACGGCATAATCGAGGGCTCTTTTTTGCTCTCGAATCAGCCGATCTGAATCTCGCAGTTTCCGCGATAGCGCCATATCATCAACACGTGTTCCTGGCATAAGAGGCTAAAAGGAGATAACTATGTTCGGACTTATGATCACGGTGTTCATTGCGGGTTTAATCGGTACTCTGGTTCGTGTTGCTTGGAAAGCACTTAATCAGCCGACCACCAAGAACTCTGCACAAAGAGTGGCACAGAGACGCGAATTGAAGAGCACCTTCCTTTTCGGATCGCAGGAGAATGCCGACGCAATGGCTAACCTCAGAGACGCAGCACGAGATAACAGCATAAAACGAGCTGCAAAGAAAGAAATCAAGAGAGAAGCCAAACGCACTAAGATAGAAGCTGCAAAGCAGGATATTCTCAAATCACAATCCGAGTAAGGCAGCATGGAATTCTTCACCAAACCGGAATATGCCAATGCGAGCACTTTTCCCACCCCTTCTCCTCCTCTCCTTGCTATTAATCGGCTGCCAAAGTCGACGTGAGGCCGCACTGGAGCTTTTCCAAAACCGCCAGTACGGAAGACTGACGCACGAGCCACGCTACCAAGAGGCCGACTGCATCATTCTTGTGAAGCAGGCACAAGATTCCCTGGCACTGGAACTCCTTCGGCGGCGGCAGACGTCCAGTTTCATCATGGTGCTGGATTCATTCCCTAAGTCGGTCTACTGTGAGGCGGCCTGCGAATCTCTGTATGCTGTGGGCGATTCCGCTACCATACTTTCCAAAGCACCTAACTCCAAGGTAGCAGGCGAAATTGTGCTGCGCCACATCAATGACCTTTCCGCACGCTTCGACTTCGATTACACCTCAACCAAATCGCTTGCCAACTACTATGCCAACCATGTGAGAAAATTCTGCAATCTGATAAACGGTTTTTCCCGACTGGACCTCGTCGGCATTATCAGCAGAAGGCTGGGAAAGCGGCCAGGTCCCTCACTTCCTTACCAAATGCTTGCGGACAGCCTCGGTGACGTGGAACGTCAGTGGTCCGGCAAGTCATGGGGCTACTTTCAAGGCACCCACAAGAAGCTCTCCGAGGCCATGAGCACACTGGACAATGCCGTCGTAGACGTGACCGACGGAGACATCGTTCTTAGCCCCATTTCCCTTCAGACTCTGGGTTATGAGGGCATGATACGCATGGCCGGAGATCGGGTCGCTTCTGCGGAAGACAAGCTGA
Source organism: bacterium (assembly GCA_036504735.1). Lineage (NCBI taxonomy): Bacteria > bacterium. The sequence goes on along the minus strand of DASXUQ010000010.1, from coordinate 31,674 downwards.
ACGCTTTCGACAGAGCTATGCATGAAGCGGAATCTATCCTGCAATACGAGCAGCTTGAGTTGCAATCGGACAGCGTTCGTCTGGCTGTCACGCGCAAACTGCTGGTCTCAGCGCAATGATCGCTTCCACAGGAAATCCCGATTCAAGAATAGAAATGCAGAAACCGCATTACACAAAAAAGGACATGGGGATGAACAGACTTCTCGTGATTTTGATGCTGGCGATAGCCAGTAGTGTCTTCGCAGCAACAACGACTACGCCAACACAGTGGCAGGAAGATTTTGGCAGCGGCTTTGACTCTTCGGCGTACAGCATCGAGAGTGTCGACGACCATGCCGCACATCTGGACAGCGCTTTCCGGATTGGAGGTATTGGTCGGATTGCGTGCCTGACCTCGTTCGATGTCACGGACTTTGAAGCTTCATTCGATTTTCGATCAGTTCCGATTCCTGACAGGTGCCCCGGCGACGGTATGGTCTTTTGGTGGTATCCGGATCTGAGTTTTCCGGGTCCTGTAGGAGGCTATGGCGGTTATCAACTCGGTTGGGCCTGGTCCGACGTTATCGGTCAGGGGATAAAATTCCATACCCTGTCCGGCACTTTGGCGATTGTCACGCACGGGGTCGGTAATGAGGTTGCTTCCTGTTCGTATCCGCAGATGGGGGATGCTGAATGGCATCATGTCCGAGTACGCTTTCAGAACGGATCCACTTCCGTTTTCGTCAACGACACCTTATTGCTATCCGCAACTTTGCCTGTGGAATTCAGTCACGGCGTCTTCGTATTCAGCGCGGGAGGTGGTAATTGCCACTCGTGGCACTGGATAGACAATGTGGATGCGCAGTGTAGTGTGGCATTACCCGATTCGACCACCGATTTGTTGATTGGAGAGTACAGCCTCTCGATGACCCAGTACTCTGAAGTGCAGAGTGTGCCGTTGGAATCCGGCAAACCGTATTATCTGAAGGTCATAGGCAACTACGGGATCGCACATGGGTGGTCTTGGCTCGATGCGGCCTACTGTTGGGGGATCTGCACACCTCCCTTGGCCTCGGATCAATACGGTGACCCCACATGGTGTTGGATGTGGAACAACAATTGGCATGTGCGCCCGACACCGGATGTCTATACTCCGGATCATGTCTACTACTATCCCTTCATTGGCACGGGTGAGGCGGAGGTGTTCTCATTCAGCGACCCAGACTCTTACTGGGACAATTCGGGCGGGCTTACGATCCAAGTGTGGAAGCGAGCTGCATCGGATTCCACGTTGCCTGTCGAATTGACTTCATTTTCTGCGGTGCCAGCATCGAGCAACATTCGCCTTTCCTTCACTCTCGCTTCGGAAACCGATAATGATCGTTTTGAAATCTGGAGGAGCACCACGCCGAACAGCAATTTCTCCCTACTCACCGCTATCGCCTCGCAAGGGAATTCCGCGACCCCGCACAGCTACGACTTCACGGATCGCGCCGTTACTGGCGAGCAGACCTACTGGTACTACCTTGCCGATGTGGACATTTCAGGGAACCGGACCGAACACAAGGACCTGACGCGATCCGCAACCGTTCGCGCAGACAATGGCATTCCCACCAGCTATAGCCTGGCCGCTTACCCGAATCCGTTCAACCCGGCCACGACGATCACTTTCTCCTTGCCCATAGCAGAGCACGTGCAGGTTACTATCTACGATGTGGCAGGAAGACGCGTATGTGATGTTGCAGACGGGCTTTTTGCAGCAGGCATTCACCGCGTGACATTTGACGGTGCACAGCTGCCGTCCGGCGTGTATGTGGCGCAGATGAAAACCGCTGCTACAACCCATTCGACGAAGCTACTCCTTCTGAAGTAGGATTTTTCGGCAGACACGAGAAAAGCCGGGCACTCCACCCGGCTTTTTCTTTACCTACAAAGCAGCCAGTTCGTCAAGATTTGACGTTCTGGATGCTAACTTGTCATCGTGCAACTACGTGCCAGAGACATTAAGGCGATTCGTTCAAATTGGAGCGCCTCGCCGGACCACGAATTAGGATAAAAAGTGGAGAGTTATGGAGTAATGCCTACGAGATCATGTCTCTGGTTACGGCAATAATAAATAACCACTTATGGCTGACAACCGCAGCCCTATTAGTGCTGGCGAAGGAAGCTTCCGGCATCCACATCTTTCACTCGGTTTTGCCATCCAGTCTCGGATACACTCTGGGAACTTTAACGGCCTTTCAAATGTCCCTAAATTACCTTGACTATTTCCCTGTGATTATGCAAATTATGAGCATGCCAAGGCTAATCTTTTGAGTGTTGAATGGAGGCACCCATGACAGCGACTCTTCCCTTCGGCCCGTTGGACACGGCCAAAGCTTTAGTGATCGGGCACGATCCCGCTCTGCAAGGATCGGCGACGCAGGCATCTTACGCCTTCTTTGCGGACATGTACTTTGGCCCCCTTCCAGCTTCCGGATCGGAACGGGCAAAGTATGACCTTGCCAAGGCCATGTACGATTACATCTACTGCCTGAGCAACGGCAGATACAAACCGGAAGACATCTACGTCACGAACCTCTGCAATGAACGTCTGAGGCGAACGTCCGACAATAAAGGCAAGGTCGTTTACATTCCGGAAGACTGTGCGTTGCGCGGCGTAGATGCCCTCAAAGGAGTTGTCGCCCAACATCAGTTCGAGTCCATCTTTGCGATGTCGCAGCAGGTGAACTACTGGCTTCAGAAGCTGGGCTTTTGCGAGGCGGTGGCTGAGTATCTGGCTGGTGCCGAACCACGGCAAAAGGATGCCGCGAAAGGCATTTATGCCTCGAAAGGAACGTCTCCCTTTCTGAAGATCTGTGGAAGCAGGTTGACCGCACAAGGTGTACCTCTTTTCCCCATCCTACACGTAAAGCAGATCCCTCTCGACGAAAGACTTGCGCCGCATTATGCACCGCTTCTGGAGAAGGTGAAGCGCGCCTTCACCGCACCGGGCAAGCAAGAAGGCAAAGCCGTGTAGACCTTGACATGACCTGTTTCCTTGACCGCCTCCGCCAGCTAATCGAACCGTCAAAACCAGCCATAGCCCCGCAGCCGCAATCCCAACCTTCAGCCCCACCGCAGGGAACAGTATAGGAACCACAACTCTCCGCTATCCCACTGGTGCGCGCCTGCCAATGCACCTAAATATCATGCCGTCATAACATTCAGTAGAGGTTACTATCATGACCGGAGTCGGAAGTCCCCACTCTCAGGAAGAAGTGATTCAAATCCGCCAAGCCCTCGCGTACAAGCAGAATTCCATTGGCACAAAAATCTACATCGACCACGAAGGAACATCTGTAACCGCGTATGCAATTGACACGGGACAAGTGTGGACCCATGCTCCGAGCACCAAGCATGTGTTTGTTCACATTCTTGAAGGCGAAGTTCAATTGAAATTGGGAAACACAGGTCTTACCCTGGTGGCAGACGATGGCTATGCCATTGTGGAAAGGTCATTCACTTTGCTGGCTTTGAAGCAATCCAAGGTGCTCGTGACTGTGCTTTAACCACGTCATGGCCTACGAATCGCGATGGCGATGTGCCCCGATACAGAGTGGCATAGTGATGACTTGTGATCACCATTTATATGTTTTCGCAAGCGAGAGTCATGCACGAATCGCTTCCCGCGATCAATCATCGAACGCATATTCCGTTGTTGGCTCGCAGAACTGAACTTGATATGGGCTTGCGGTTCTTTCAGCAATCATACTCCGACACATGACAGAATCCATTGTCTCCAGTCCCAAGGCATCAATTCGCGCTACCAATCACTCGCTGGCGTCGTCGATCTTTCGGGTAGCCAGAGACCTGATTGCTATGATGTTTTGGCTCTATGTCCCGATTAAGCTCTTCGTCTTTGACATTGATACCTTCTTGGCAGATAGATTCGCGCCTTCGTGGCTCTGGGTTCTGCACTACAAGTTCCTGCTATTGATTGGTACGGCAGCCCTGCTGTGTGTTCTTACGAAAAGCAGGCACATCCTTGGGTGGACCTTCTACACCCTGTTCTTCCCCTTGGTCGTCATTTTTTGGAAAGTGCCTGCGTTTGTCTACAGAGAGAAGAGTTGGACGCTTGCAATAGCGCTCGTCAACATGACTATCTCTCTCTTTCGCTCGTTCAAATTCAAGTTCGTGGTATCATGTCTATTCGTTATCGCCTTTGTCTTGATCCTGAGTTCGGATAACGGGATTATTCTCTGGCCCGCGACAGCGGCAATCCTGATTCTACTCCTAACGACGATGGTTCATCGGTTTGTGCATATTCTGAAACCTGTCAATGAGTTCGGGGCTCATGTTGAGGCGTTCACCTACCTGCGGCAGCACTTTGTGTCGCAGTTTAAGCCGGAGGACGGCATACAAACCGAAGCGATAGACACATGTGACAAGAAGAAGGTTGAGAAATGGACATCGAATCTCCAAATGCTGGTTCTCCTAAACCGCCTCTGCTTGCTTACTGCGAAGCGTTTGCGGGAGTATCACAATAGCGGAATCCACATAGCGTCCCACGTCACCAGTGCGATGGTTCTCATCGTCATGGCATCCTTAGCTTTCGCTGCGATCAACCTTGGGCTCTACAAGTGTGAGCACCAGCAGTTTCAAATGACATCGAGCGGCTCACTGTACAGTTTCTTTTACTACAGCTTCAACGGCTTACTGTTTCGTTCGATTCCAGAGATCACCCCGGTTGGAATGCTCTCTCAGATTGTTTCTATGGTGGAGTCCTTCCTGGCACTGTTCTTGGTCGCGATTTTCGCCTCCTTCTTCTTTGCCATGAAGGTACAAAGGAGTGCCGAGGATCTGGATCGGGCCATCAGCAGGATTGAAGCGGACGGTCAGTTCATGGAGAGTTTCATCGCTGATGAGTATCGTCTGAGCAGTGTGGAGATGGCAATCGAGCAACTGGAAAAGTTCAAAGCAAGCATGCTGAAAGTCATTGGACAAGCCTCCAAGAGCCTTGAATCGGTATGAGATTGCGTATCGCTCCTGAGCTTGGCCCTACACTCCGCTCATCAGCGTCCAGATCTCAGACCCATTTGATGCATAGCCAGAAGCTTACGAAGAAAACTGTAAGAGGGTGAGTTGAGTGGTTGTCCTTAAGGAGCTATCGAGCCCGAATGGCTGAAATGATTCCCGAAAGTATCAGTGCAAGTGCCAGCGCCACGAAGGGTGAGAAGCACTTGTTTCACATATTGCGAGAGGCGCTCCAGCCGGACGATGATTTTATTGTCTGGTATGACCTCACTGTCGGCAGCAAACACCCGGACTTCATTGTCTATGGTCAGTATCTTGGACTCTTAATCATCGAGGTCAAGGACTGGACCCTGCGGCAGATCAAGGAGGCGAACCCGGACAAGTTTCTGGTTGACCTTTCCGGTAACATTCAGAAATGCGATAGCCCTCTCACGCAGGCACGAAAAGCGTACCGCGAGTTGATGGATAAGGTCAAGAAGTATCCTTCGCTCCTTCATCCGGATGGTAACCATAAAGGGCAGCCACGATTTCCGATAGGCTATTGCGCCGTGTTTTCGGAAATCACACGGGACGCGGCGGTCAAAGCGGGTATCACCGAAGCACTGCCGCCACTCCAATGCCTGTTCGCCGACGAGATATCCTTCGACCCCACTGAGAAGTCCCAACAGCAGGCATTCATCCAGAGACTGAAGCCGAGTTTCAACATTACGGTTCAGTTCAAGGGAGAGCCCCTAGAGCAAAAGGATCTCAAGATCCTTCGCCATGCGATCTTTCCGGAGGTCCGAATTAACGATGTCCGCACCACTGGTGCCCCATCAGCATCAGTGGATTTGCGTACCTTGGACTACGACCAGGAGCGCGTGGCCAAGAGCATTGGTTCCGGTCATCGCATTCTGAAAGGTGTTGCTGGCAGCGGGAAGACTTTGGTGGTTGCCGCTCGTGCCAAGTACCTGAAGCAGTGCCATCCCGATTGGCGAATTCTGCTGGTGTGTTACAATACTTCCCTTTCGAAGTACCTCCGGAAGCTGGTAGAAGTTACGGGAGGGCTGTCTGATGTCTCAAACATAGATGTCTTTCACTTCACTGGCCTTGTGAAGAGCGTCGTGAACACCGATCTTCGCAGGGCGTGGGATGAGCCCTTTGACAAGTGGGAAGAACGGATTACTGGTTATCTCGAAGAAGTCAGCAGTTTAGGGTTAGCCAGTGCTCACACCGATGATGATCGCAACATCGGCAGGTACGATGCCATTCTCATCGACGAAGGACAGGACTTCACTGTTGGCATGGTTCGAAGTCTCGTTTCTCTGCTGAATGAAGAAACGGATAGCCTGCTCTTCTGCTACGATCCTTCGCAGAACGTCTTCGGACGGGAGACTCCCCGGTGGAAGGATGCGGGGCTGAAAGTACAGGGAAAACGACCTATTGAACTAAACACGAGCTACCGGAGCACTTCCGAAATTATAGATCTCGCTTCCAAGTTCTCGAAGATCCCGGCCCAGCAGGCAATATCCCTCGAAGCGGTCCTGGTGCCGAAGAGCGTTAATAGACACGGGGCACGACCTGTGATGCGCCAGTTGGCTGACGAGACCGAACTGTGCAAGTATATCATGGATGAGATTCATCGCTATGTGCGAACTGGAGCCTGCGCTTGGTCTGATATCGGGATTCTGTATGCCAACAAGTATGAAGAGTTCCCGATGGCCTTCAACGCAGCATTCTACAAGCGGTTCAATTTCGAGGAGACGGACCGACTCTATTGGGTTAATCAGAACGACGAATCACGACACAATATGGACGTGACCTCGCCGTGCGCGAAGATGTGCACTATCGAATCCAGCAAAGGGCTTGAGTTCAAGGTAGTCTTCTTCGTCGGATTGGATACCATGCCCCGGAACAACCGAAACGTCGAGACTGAAAGACGGCTGGCTTATGTGGCAATGACGAGGGCGCAGGAGTATCTGCACATTCCGTACGTCCGCTTGTCCCCATTCGTGGACGAGATTCGGCAGCTACTCTAATCTGGATACCCTCAGATCCTGTGACCATGCATTGAAACATCCTTGAATGCGGCTGCTTCATGTGGAATCTCGACGGCAAAGAGTCCCCAAGCTTCGTTGCATCGAATACGCGCCTTCCGGTCTAATGACCTTCGAAGTACATGTACCACCGTACACCAACCGTGGCAAGTGTTATGACCAGTGATTTCAGCTATGACCAACCAGCGCTTGATGTCGAATATGATTTCGTAGCTATTATTGATCTTCTTCCGGATGAGGACCGCGAGCGGTTCGATTTGAGCGGAATGATCAAGTCTCTCTTTGAACACGAATCAATCTCGTGTAGACGTTTTGACTGCGCGAACATTAGCGCATTTGAGAATGCCGTTAGCCGACTGACGTGTTCAGCGCAGAGCGAGAAGTTCTTCATTCATGTTGTTGGTCACGGGAGCGAGGACGGTATCGGAATCGGTGAATTCGACTTCCTGACTTGGAGTGAGCTTCGAAAGGCGCTGGTTCCAATGAACGAATTGATGTCAGGCAGTCTTATTCTGAACATGACTACGTGTAGAGGCATTCATGCTGTCAAATCCGTTTCGATAGGGGATACCACTTATCCATTTTTTGGGCTTATCGGACCAAAGGACGATCTAGGCGTTGCAGATGCGATTGACATAAATATGCGTCTATATCGGAAGTGGATTGCTGGGGGCTCGATCAATGAGATAGTCAGGGCTGTAAACGCGGAGCTGAACCAAGACATAATATACTGTATTTCTGCGGAAGGCTATAAGAAGATTCGTACTGGGCAGTGGCCGAGCACTTCATAAAAGAAGGTCAGAAGAGCAAGACGCAATGGGCTATCATGGAGAAAGGTGGACCACAATGAGGCTGCTCTCGATTCTCCTGTGCATCACGGTGCTTTCATCAAGCGATGTTCTCGCCAGAGGCGGGCACCACTACTCCTCGCGCAGCTACACCCACCACAGCGCCCACGCCGTTCATCACCGGGACTCCGCCTACCATACTGAACGAAGCGTTACAACTGCCGAGAAGAGAGAGGCCTTTCGTCGTGCAGGCGTTCCGTGGTCTCAGCGTCACAACTACGTTGTGGATCATATCGTCGCTCTGGAGAACGGCGGCACAAATGATATTTCCAATCTTCAGATTCAGACCAAGGAAGCCGCAAAGGCGAAAGATAAACTGGAGAATGCTGAAGCAGCGGCCAGAAGGCATGCGCAGCATCCGCAAAGACATCATGCGCGGCATGGAAGAACGCATTAACGTTATAGCGGCATTCATGTAGGATTTAGTGCAAGCCCAGACATGATCAGGTAATCACAAAATCGAGGAGAAAACAATGGGCAAGGGAAGTGGTGGTGGCAAAGGCGGAGGTGGAGGTGGAAAAGGCAGCAGCGGTGGAGGCGGTGGCAAAGGGTCTGCGGGCTTCCCAAGTGGAAATCAAGGGAAGCCGTCAGGTGGTGGGCGAGATAACAATCCGCCGAAGAAGTAAATTGACAGCCTGCTGAATTACTTGGCGTTCGTTATGATTGCTGCTTGACGCGTATGTATCAACATAGTATCAGGTCTTGCACACTTCCGTACAGGCTGACTAAAGTGTCAGCCTGTTCAGTTTCGAAACGTATTTTATGCTGCCACCCAATGCATGACTTGGCATCCGATAGCGGCAGCAGGTGCTTGACTTTTTGCAGCAACACAACTATATTGTTGTCTCAGTAGACTCCTCCAATCAACAGCGATATGCGATCCGCATGCCGAATCAAATACCTGATTTTGAAGATAATGGGAACCTTCCGCCAGGGATTCACGCCGCTACATGGGCTGAATTCACGGAGAGGTTCGGTTACAATGATCACCGCCGGAAGCAACTTGACGGTCTGAAACAGCTTGGGGCGGCTTTGGCGCAAGCTGGCGGCACATCCATATGTGTAGACGGAAGTTACGTGACTTCTAAGGAGTTTCCAAGGGATTTCGATGCTTGCTTTGATCCAACTGGCGTGGACCCGGACGTTCTGAGGAAGCTCGCTCCTGAAATTCTGGATCCGGGTCCGCGACGAATTAATCAAAAGACCCGCTTCGGTGGAGAGATATTTCCTTCATCCGCAACAGCAGATATCGCCGGAAACCGATACCTCGATTTCTTCCAGCAAGACCGAAACACTGGCAACCGGAAGGGAATCGTAAAGCTGAATTTGGGAGATTTGTCATGATCAAGAATGATCGTCAATACAGAATAACAAAGTCTGAACTGGCTAAGTTTGAAGACGCTCTGAAAGCAAACGCGCAGGCTCAGACGGAAGGCCCGAAACCGAGCTGGCTGACAAGCTTAGAGAACGAGTCGTTTCGAGATCAAATTGAAGAGCTTAGAGAGGAAGTGGCTGAATACGAGGCGCTGAAGGCCGCCAGTCCAGGCGTAATCGAAGTCCATTCGTTCGATGAATTGCCGCAAGCGCTGATCAAGGCCAGGATTGCATCCGGCCTGAGTCAACAAGAACTTGCTGACCGTTTGGGAATCAAAGAGCAACAAGTCCAGAGGTACGAAGCCACGGACTATGCAGGGGCAAACCTTGAACGCATCCAGCAAGTAGTCGACGCTCTCGGAATAAAAATAGAAAAGAAGCTTTTGCTGCCCGCGCCGCATGCATCTGTGGGGTTCGTCTTCAAACGGTTGAGTGAACTTGGACTGAGCAAATCCTTTGTCGTCGATAAGCTCCTTCCTAACTGGCTCCAAAACCAGATTAGCGATGCAGCGCGGCTAAAGGCACAGCCCGATACGGTTGCCCATGAATTCGCATCTTGGCTCAGTAGAATCTTCAACTGGACTTCAGAGGATATTTTCAGTAACAGGCCACTGCAACCTCAACTCGCGTTATCCTTCGGAACGAAGTATAAGAAGGCGTCCAATGTCACGGAGCAGCAAGTAAGCCTGTATACTGTCTACGCCCACTATCTGGCGATGCTCGCTCTTCAGTGCACAGATAGTACGCCGATAGCGACAAGGTCGTTGGATCCGGTAGAAGTTCATGAGAGCATTCTGGCGCGGTACGGAGTCCTGGACTTAGCATCGATTACAGAGTACGTTTGGGATTGTGGGTTAGCTGTTCTGCCGCTGAAAGATGCCGGATACTTCCACGGTGCGTATTGGAGGATTGATGGGCGTGATATCGCTGTCGTAAAGCAAAATGTCGTCTCCGCTTCACGATGGATGATCGATCTCCTTCATGAGTACTACCATGCAGCAAGCCATACGGATGAGCCCGATGTTGCGGTAATAGAGCAGCAAGATATTCTCATGCCAGGCGAGACACCTGAGTCTGAAGAAGAGGCCGATGCCACGTGGTTTGCCGTAGCCGTAATGCTTAATGGACGTCCCGAAGAACTTCTCCAGGAATGCGTTACTGAAGCGAGAGGGCAAGTGCCGTGGCTGAAGCGGGCCGTGCCACAGGTCGCTGAACGCAACCAGGTTGATGTTGGAGTGCTGGCAAACTACTTGGCTTACCGCTTGTCGCAGCAAGGAACTAACTGGTGGCCCACCGCTAATGCTCTCCAGGTTACGGACATCAATCCTTGGAGCACGGTTCGGTCAGTCCTACTCAGGAACTTGCGATCTTCCTGCATGGATGAATCAAACGAAGATGTCTTCATTAGAGCTTTATCCGAAGCTTAGGGAGGAAAAGAGTATGGCGCGACCAAAGGTTCTGCCCAAACTCGAATTGTCCTGTTCGTCTACGCGGTGCGAGATTGGACTCCACTATTACGGAGCCGCTGGGCGCAAGAACAGCCCCTATCCGGTGGGGAAATGCCGCGACTGTGGTGCTGACTTAGTAGATTGGAGACGTGTGCACAAGCGTGAAGTGGCCGACGTTGACCATACCTTTGCCTCATTGCAGACAGAATGCTGGCGGCATGATTGGTGGCACAAGGACATTGATCAACACGCGGTGAACTATGCACGACGCAAGGGGCGGGTTCAAATTGAGGCACGAGCGCATGAGATCCTTAGACAAAACATCGGGAAGGAACCCGATGCTTGGGATGGTCGTCAGACGCCCAAGGAAGGCAATATCATCTATTATGCTCAACACGCCACGGCGACCTGCTGCCGCAAGTGTGTAGAATACTGGCACGCTATTCCCCAAGATCGAACACTATCTGAGGATGAACTCGGCTACCTTACTGCGCTGGTGATGAAGTACATTGACCTGCGTATGCCTGATTTGGCTGAACAAGGGATTCCCGTACCGTCTATTCGCAAGGGCAACAAGGCTAAATAGACAGATTCGTGCGCCAAGGACCTCGCAGTAACGAAAGAGATGACAATCGAACTCACCGGGTAGAAACATGTCCTACGTAGATACGGAGAAGCTGTCGGCTATCATGCGCAGAAAAGGGCTGGATCTCGCCAACCGAAAGGTTCTCCACGCATCCTTTGAAAAGACACTCCAAGCCAACGACCTGAAAGAGCCGCCAAATTGTGGCGGTTTTGGTCGGATACGCCACTTTCAACGCGATTATGGTGAATCCTGGCCGGAAAACCCCTTGCCTATTGACCCTGCGCTCCATTGGCTCGGCGCTCCGCCAGCCAACATACTCCGGGTGCAGTTGTTCCAAAGCGCCGTTTGCACCTGGAGATGCTGGTATTGCTTTGTCGATTCGGAGGTCCTGAGCGGACATCCCTTGTACACCGCTTTCAAAAGCCCAGACGAACTCCTCGACTCATACCAATTGGAAGCCAACCGACCACAAGTGATCGTCCTGTCAGGAGGGCAGCCAGACTTGATTCCGGAGTGGACACTGTGGTTTGCCGATGCGATGCACCATCGTGGCTTGCACACAACAACCTATCTATGGACGGATGACAATCTGAGCAACGATTACCTATGGAAGTATCTCGCGCCGGAGGAGATTGATCGCCTAAGCAGATACACCAATTACGGACGTGTGGGCTGCTTCAAAGGGTTCGACGAGTCTTCATTCTCATTCAATACGAGAGCGGCACCTCAAGAGTTTGCTCGGCAATTTGAGCTCATGAAACGCCTCGTCGCCCAGGGCTTCGATGTCTACGGCTATGCCACCTTTACCACGGATCGGCATGATCACATCCAATCGAAAGTGCGAGGTTTCGTAGACAAGCTCCAAGAGGTGCATCCCCTCTTCCCGTTGCGAACCGTACCGCTGAAGATTCAACGATGGACACCCACTGGACGCCGCATGGGAAGTGAGCAGGAGAAAGCGCTCCTTCTCCAAATGGACGTTGCAGCGGCTTGGATGGATGAGCTCACGGACCGCTTTACCTTCGACCAGCGATCCGCACCCATCTATAGTCACCAAATACGGAATTAATCCCGCAGGAACATCAAGCACTCTCCGGCAAACGTATTATGCAGCAGAATATGGAGCAGAAGCCACACCCAGATTGGTCACGTGAACTGTGGATGGCAATCCGGAAACAGCTTCGGGATGACGAGCTATGGACACCGCTGCTTGACGAGTGTCATGGCAAGGACAGAACTCGTTCCATTCATCTGGGTGTGTTCGTAGAGCCTTTTCTCACCTACATCCTTCAGAAACGAAAGACTGTTGAAAGTAGATTCTCGGTCAATCGAATTGCTCCTTATGGCACAGTGTGTAACGGCGATCTTCTGGTTTTGAAGGAGGTTTCCGGTCCTGTCTGCGGAATCTGTACGGTGCATCGCGTGTGGCACTATCAGTTGACCGGAAATAGCATAGATGACATCCGGAGAACATTCGCAAAGCGGATTTGTGCTGACGACCCCGAATTCTGGGAATCGAAGTCAAGGGCAAATTACGTAACCTTGATGATGATCTCGACGGTGCGGGAACTGAGACCGATTAGGATCGCCAAGAAGGATCGACGCGGTTGGGTAAACCTCTTTACAGACAATTCAGGGAGTCATGCTGATGAATAAGCCCACATTGCTGACGTTCGGAGGCGAAATCGGTAGTGGGAAGAGTGCCTTGTCTCGCGCCGTGGCCGAGCGGCTGGGATGGAAACGGGTCACATTTGTGGAACTGCTGCGAGCAGAACTTGTGAGCCGTGGCATCGTTCAGCCCACTCGTGCGCAACTTCAGGACTTGGGACAAACCTGGGTTGATACTGACGTGACGGGATTCGCAAGATCGCTTCTTCAGCATGCTGAATGGCGTCCTGGAGATTCACTGGTTATCGAGGCCATTCGTCACCTTGAAATCCTTCAGGCGTTGAGAGAACTCACAAATCCTGGTTCGGTCTTCTTAGTGCTTACAGAGCTGCCAGAGGAAGTGAGAATGGAGAGGCGGAGGCTCAGGGGTGATACTGAATGGTCCGATGGCGAAGGCGAGCATAGGGCAGAAGCTCAGTCGCATGGAATACTGAGACAACACGCCGATGTCACCATTGATACCACCTTGCCGATAGACACCTGCGTGGAACAGGTAATGGACTGGCTCAAGAAGCAGGACGCATCTGCATGACAGTGGGCACAACGATAGCAAAGGAAAAAAATGCCCAGGAGGGAAGCCGAGTGCGGTTGCAGGGCCCAAGTCAGGGGGTGGAACAGACAATCCCCCGAAAAAGTAACCTGGCTACGGATGGGTTATTAACACCATCCACAGAGTTAGTGGCGGAGTCAACGTCAGACCAACTAACTTTAGGACTAAAGTTAGCATTAAGAATTAGCAGAACTCCCCTACGAGCCATTCTACGGCCATACAGGCGATGCTGCAAGCGAATGGGAATTCTGTCGGGTCGGCGCGTGAAGAGAGCGCCACAGGGCAGGCAGCGTGGAAATATAAAGGCTTCGTGGCATCACTCAATCGAGGAGAGAGTAACCCCGCGATGATGACATCACGGGGCTACCTTTGATTCCTGCTCGAATGCAGTTGCTTGTAGCGTCACACCTGCATGCGCTTATCTCTCACTTGAGACGATAAATCGCGGATCTTCGTACGCCCAGCCGAAGAGCGGTTGTCAATCCATGTGTCGAGCTTCGCTTGGTCGTAGCGAACAGCTCCTCTGAATTTGATGCGGGGAATGAAACCGAGATGAGTCCACTTCCGAATAGTGCTCAGCCGCACGTTTAAGTACTCGGCTGCTTGTTTGGCCGTAAGTAGCGTTCGCATTTCGTCTCCTATGGCTTGAAGAATTCGAGTAGACTCGATGAAGCATTTCACGATGATTTCAAGACACCATTCTGTACTGCGGCAGGATGGAACTTGGCTGAAATGTGTGCTGTTTCGAGCTGGAAATCAAAGCGAATACCTTAGCAAGTCTACGCGCTTAGATGATGTTAAACCATCCAAGACCCGTTCTTATGATTATGGAAGGATACCAATGATAAAGCCCCTGTCAACATCGTAGTTAACAAGGGCTTTTGTGTGGAGACGGTGGGGATTGAACCCACGTCCGAGAAACAGACCACACCGGGTACTACAGGCATAGACTATGGTTGTTTCTTGCTGGGTGCAGGGCCATAGACAAACCTGCAATCAGCCAGCCGCATCGGGGTCTCGCTCTCTGCACACGGCAGACAGAGAACCAGCGGAACAGGGTTGGTGCTCAGTCCGGCAGCGGTTCCGCGCACAACCGGGGAGCATGGCTGGCTAATTAATTAGGCAGCCAGGGCATAACTGTTATTGGCAGTTATAGATTTGGGCCATGATTTAGGAGGATGTCCCAGCCTCCGCCTGCACCCAATGCCATCGCGAATCCCGTCGAAACCATGTCGTCCCCATGGAAAGACGGTTTGACCGTAACAGCCAATCACTTCTTCAACGACAGAACCTACGTGACTTGTTCCGAGTCGTTTTCAAGGCTTAATATAGACAGTCTTGAAGACGATGTCAAGCCAGAAGGGACTTCATGTTGGATTCGGACGCGTTGGCACACGCGAACGAGTGACAAAATGACCGTCGCTCACCGTCTTCTCCCCCACTATGGCGCTGAAAAACATCAGCTTGCCGAGTTTTTGGCATACCACATGTTGTAACCGTCGCTAAACCGTCGCTCGCGGTTCGTAAGTTATTGTTTTCCAAGACGAGGCCACTTTCTCTTAAATGTGCCGAGAGCTTCTCAGCAATGGGAAGCTCTCTGTTTTGGGGACATTAACCACAAGATATAGTATGTGTCTCCAGACCGTCTCCACTACGTTTCTAAGCTGAGCGGAAACAACTCGCGACAACTGATCCTTGATCAGTAGGATAACACTGTCGCTCACGGTCATAACAAGCTTGTGCGGAGGCTCACAAGCCTGGAAAAGTAGTCGCATGGAAGGCAGTCGCGCAACCGATATCACTTACATGCATATATTGGCATTATGACACATGCATTCGCACGGATTTTCCGGAACGTGGAGCATTCGCACACTTGACAATTTGCCCTTTGTGCAGTAGATTGATACTGTGGCGTGAATTGATGGCGCGAAAGACGATGCATACATACGACGAAATGGCTGATCCTCGGATATCGGTTGGGCGGTATGGAGAGGGTTGGCTTTTTGTTCTTATGGGCTCGTGCTTGACCAGAGGAAGAACAATGAAGACTGCACTGCACATCTTGACTTTATGCACATGCGTTATCGTGACCGATATTATGGCAACTGCTCAGCCGTGGACACCACAGGTGATCTGGCAGCAGAACGGCGCGGGCGATAGCTCGCTATATGGCGCTTCGGTCTTCGCCATGGGGGATCAGGATGATGACGGTTATATGGACTGGGGCGTGATAGTAGGCGGACAATGGGGCCAATCGGGAACCCCGAACGAACCTAGGGTCGAACTATTTCATGGAGGCAATCCGCCGTCAAATCTGCCGTATCTCACATTTCGTCCACGAAGCAACGAGTACGAGGTATATGGCGGAGCAAGCGGGGACCTCAATGGAGACGGTCACATTGATCTGTGTCTGCAGCGACAACTTCGGGCGAATGGGGACACAAATCTTGTGGAAATCTACTATGGTGGACCCGGAATGGATACAATACCGAACTTGATATTCCATGCCCCTTCGCTACTCTTGGGATACTTGTTGCCTATGAGGGATTTCAATGGTGATAGTTTTGATGACCTGTATGTCTACGTCCACGGTAACCCGAATCGCGGACTGGTGTTTTTCGGTGGCAACCCGATGGATACCTTGCCTGACTGGGCGGTAAACAGTAGTATCGGTCACGATTACTTGCCTTATGCACAAACCTTCGGGGACTTAAATGGAGATGGGTTCGATGATTTCGTGTCCTATTCCGTCTGGACACAGCACATGCTCTACATCTTCCACGGGGCGGCGCTTCCAGATACATCGCCGGCTGCAATTTGGAACACCTTCGCCGATTTCCCCGCCCGGATCATCAACGATCTGAATGGCGATGGTCGCGCTGAACTGGTGTCAACAAACAGTGCAGAAGTCCACATCCACTGGGGCGCACAGACGATATCGCCGACGCCGGATGCAGTTCTATCTTGGCCAGGCTGCACAGAATATCCGCTAAACATTACCAGTGTGGGTGACCTGAATCGTGACGGCTACAAGGATTTCGCGGTATTGTCCGATTATTGCGATGACGACCCATGGGGGAAATTGTGTGTTTACTTCGGTGGACCTACACCATCCTCCAGCCCGGCGCTGGAAATTCTGGGAAATACCGCACCGACCAATCTGATGGGTATCAAGAGCGCTGCAGGACTAGGTGATATCAACGGGGACAGTCTCGCAGACTTCGCAGTTGGCGCGTGGGATAACAATCCAACTGGTTTGCGAGGCCACGTAGTCATTGTCTCTGGTCTTGCAGTCAACGCTGAGGGTCCTCGATCTCTTGTATCGCGCGACCTCGCAATGTCGGTGTACCCCAATCCCTTTAACGCCCAGGCTACAGTTTCGCTGGAAATTCCCCGGTTTTGCGATGTAGTAAGGCTCACGGTGTTCAATCTGTTAGGGCAGGCTGTCCACGAAGGCACATTGCGCAACGTGATTGGCTCGGTACACTACCCCTTGGATGCGACGGCAATGTCTTCCGGGATCTACCTACTTCGGGCAAGTGCAGGATCCATGCAGACAATGCAAAAATTGGTCGTTTTGAAATAGCACGTTTCTATTCAGGCATCTATTAAGGAGGCTCATATGCAGAAAGTTCCTCGCTTCTTGCTAGCCCTCACTTTCGTACTTTCCGTCACTGCGGTGCGAATTGCGTACGCATTTGACATCAGCACCTACTATGACCCGCTATCCCACGTCCGAACAGCACAACACTGGGGACCTGACTTTGGAGATGGGGATACGACACAATGGGTAAATCAGGCAGCCGCGGTAAATGACCAAGTGCTCTCGTGGTGGGACAGCTTGGGGATCAACATTCTATCCGTTTACTGGAACCCAGAGGCCGATTACGGCAGGAGTGGGGTCGCAAGCCACTCGCTGCGAATCATGAATAACGACTGGCCTGCAGACGCTTTCAAGTACTTGAACGCATATGATCGAACTATCCGCATAGCTCATCCATTTAGTCTGCCCTCTGATCCATACAATTGGGAAGGTTGCGCGGGTCTAGATGCGGAAGACACTTCGATGGTGATTGAGCCTGGCGGCAACTCCGTGCCGGTGCTCATGATACCGAATGACCCAAGTACTGATTCCACCTTGTGGGAAAATGGCGTTGGCAATTGGAACGGATGGGCCCAAAGAGGATGCTCATGGCCACTGAATGTCATGCCAATGCACTTCAGATTGCGGGCGAAGATCGACCCAGATAACGATGCAACACAACATGTGGCAACTCTCTACTGGTACGTGCAGGATTTTTGGACTGGTCGATCCAAGTGGAGACGCTTTCCAGGCATCACAGTTAATAAGTCGGACTTCAATCCGAATCCGGACTATCCGTATTTCAGCGTCATTGATAAGGTCATTGTTCCGGATAATCGTCTGTTTCGTCAAATCACGGACACCTTGCGGTTCACCGATACGCTTTACACCGCCTGCGGCGATGACTTCCAACCAATTGACGGATGGTTTCAAGATGACACAATGGGGTGCTGTAACAATCCTATCTATTTTGCGTTCGGTGGCAATCCAAGTTGGGGCGGGTCAAATAATGTCCGACTGAAAATTGAGTCTTCCGGCCACCACGCGCTTTACGTCTATGACGTTGAGGTGTGGGATGAAGGATTCCATCGTTTGTTTCGGGCACCTACAGATACCATTGCGCACTACGATTCACTCATTGCGAGAGCCTTCTCGGACGAACGCATTCAGAGCAACGGAAAGTTAGCCGCATGGTATTACGACGAATTCACATGGGACGCTATTCCTGCCTGGTCGAAAACCAATCAGATACTCCAGCATGCAGGCCTACCGACGTTCATCTTAAACGATCACTGGTTTGACAAGTATGGTGGCGGTTTCAGGCACAAGCTGTACTACACGCTGGATACGCTTGGCGTACACATTCCGGTAATGATGTACGAATTCTATCCCTATGGAGGGGATAGCACCTGCTGGCCCAGCAGTCAATTCGGAATAATGCCTGAAAGCATGTGGACAACATCAAATTCAGATGTGCCTTATAGTGATACCGAGGTTTGTACAGCGTGTCCGCAGCCGGAACAGGAAAACCAGCATTTCACTCGTTACAACGGCAAGATCTCACTTCAAGCCGGACTTGATGTAGGGCTGTGGGGATCAGAACCGTTCCTATGGACGGCAGGCTTCCAGCGCCCTTTGCCACCGCGTGACTCAACCGATTTGGCACTGATTCCAGGGATCGTCGCTCAGACACAAAGGGTGCACGAGCACGGCGACAAGTTCTGGGCGTTGATCCAAGGTGGTGCTCAAGAGGCGATCAACTATGACATCAATGATGTGATGAATGGAAGGGCTGTCAGCAGATTTCCGACTCCGAACGAAGTCATATTGAATGCATGGCTCTCGCTATCAAGCGGCGTAGACGGAATCATGTGGTACTGGGGTATGCAGGGGCCGCGCGGGTATGTAGACGCATCGCATTATCAACAGCAAGGCGGGTTGATTGACTGGGGCACGGATTCCTCACACATAGATACCAGTCACAACTTCACTGTGCCAAAGCATGCGTATCGGACACAGCGCTACTTCGCTGCTCAGAAGGTGGACCATGAAATTCTACGGATAGCACCTTTGCTGGAGTCGCTTGACTTTATCAAGACGTACGCAAGCCGCGTTTTTCAGGTTAATTACGGACAGCATTCGGACACCCTTGATAACCTAGGGATCAGCTCGCATCATGAGGATCTTCTGCAGCAGTATCCAAACGAGCCGGGGCATCCCGAAAGCTATGTGGAGTACATCCAGACAGAAAAGCCGGGCATGCCGATGGCGTGGAACTGGGAAGCACCCAATGAACGGTATGTGCAGGTGACACGTTTCAAGACGCCGGGCGAAAGCGGGGAGGATTACTGGTTCCTGATTGTCAATCGGCGCGCATTAGTGAATGAGACCAGGCGAATCAGTCTGGGAATTAGCAACGTCTACAATCAGAACGCACAATATGCTGTGCAGCAGATCTTGGCAAACACGACTACCATTGCGGCGAATGACGCGAGTATCGACGGCAAAGTGATTACGGTCACGCTTCAGCCGGGTGAAGCCGAACTGGTACATTTCAGTTTGGCAGACACGGCAACATGGCATATCAACTCTGCTCAGACGCTTCATGCACCGGCGTTCCTCATGAAGAATATCGTCATCCACAGTGGCGGTTCGTTGACGATATTGCCCGACACATCGGCACTGCGCCGCACCATTCGCGTAGCCAATCATGATAGTACGGTCTACGATAGCGTGGCGACAGTCACGTTCTGGAAGGGGAAGGGGATTCGACTCGAAGATCATCTCCAAGGAGCGGAACTGCATGTAATGGGATCACCAACCACGCAACTGCGCTTCCAGCCCGCTAACGCGGATAGCGGCTGGGATGGAATTGTGGTGAGCGAAAATACGCAAGACCAGGTAGAATTCCATTACGCGACGATCCAAGGTGCGCCGATTGGGTTGACGCTCAATGCCGGGATAGACAACTGGGGGTACTGGGGGCGAACCCCCTGGGTGAAGATTGACCACTGCACCTTCCGGGGCTGTGCTACAGGACTAAGCATGTTCGCCTTTGCGCTGGACTCGATCTCGCATTCCCAATTCACTGATAACGACTGCGGAATTCGCTGTGATGCCCAAAGCATGTTGCAGTTGGTTAAATCAACCGTTTCGAATAACCGTGTGGCCGGTGTTCAGATGAACGGGGGATGGGGAACCTTCATCCAGGACACACTGATTCGCAATGGCGGAACCATGCGTGACTGGGAATGGATTTCCTTCCTGACAGGTGCCGTAAGTGGAACGGATGCCGACATTGAGTTTAGGTGCTGTGTACTCAGTAACAATCGTCTGGGCGCGATTAACGTCTACAATTCTACGGTTCGATTAGCAGACCCTGGAAACCCCACACCTCACTGGGGAAGGAATATCATCTCTGACGACGGAACCGCTGAGGCTCCGCTTATTCAAGCGGATCATTCTACGCTGATTGTCCGCAATGGCCGGAATACTATTAACAGCGCGAGCTCAGACAGCAAGTGGATTATTGCGCCACGGACGGACATCCTGACCGTTATGCGAGACTGGCGGAACAACTACTGGGGCCGCACGGACACGGCCACCATCCTAACATTCCTGCCGGGCGATGTGACGATCACGCCGTTCCTAAATGACACCAGCGGATGCGATTTTACCTTTCCTAATGACACGGGTTCTACCACGCCGTGGGAACAAGACTACGATGCCGGGGCAACAGAACTGAGCGACGGCAGCTTTGACGAGGCACGGGTCAGCTTCCGGGAAGCGGTAGGCTCCGGTAGCCGCACACGATACGGGGTCTCGGGACTTCAGAGAATTCTTTGCACAGACCTATTGGCCGGGGATCCGGACAAGTCGACAAAGTACTTCAAGGACATCGCAGATTCAGCCTTCTATGGTGAATTGAAAACCGAAGCGAAGTTCGCCCAAGCGTGGTCACTGGCACATTCTGCTGATCTTGACAGCGCGCAAAGCATTCTGCAAGGCATGGTGAATAGTGGTCAAACCGATACGGCAAAGGTGGAAGCCAAAATCGCCATGTTGAACCTCGACCTTTACCGGCAGATTGTGGACACCACCGACTGTGTTACCACTGCCGAACGGCTCGCCGTGCAGGATAGCATAAACTCCCTCATTGCTTCGCTGACTAAATGGAAACGGTACGACATCACCGATAGTGTGGTAATGTACGCGCCGTGCACGGTTGACAGCTCCATCACGGTTGAACCAGGAGCCGTGCTCGTAATCAAGCCGTATCCAGGGATCAATAACCCCGTAGTAAACTTTACGTCTGGTGCAGGCATTCTGGTGCAGGGCTGGTCAAGCTACTCTCCCGGCCCTCCCGCAGCCAAACTCTATGTTCTGGGTGATCCGGACAATCGCGTAATCCTGAACTGGGATACGGCGAACACGTGGACGAATATCGAATCCCGCTGCGGCTACATGGAACTGAAACACGCTGAACTTCGCGGCGCGGGTTGGGCGGTGTTCGATAATAACCCGACAGGCCAAGGGGACTGGCCGCATGTTCCTGTTTTCAAGGCAGACTCTTGCGTCTTCCGCTCTTTTGGCGACGGCATTACGTGTGACGTGACGGATTCGTCAAGCTACATTCGCAACTGTTTGTTTACGGACCTGGGAGGCGGCGTTGCTCAATGGAATAGCTACACGGCTGCATTGACCGTAATGGAATACGGCCAGTTGACTGTGGAAAACTGCCACATTGAACATGGTGGTGAAGTCGGCGTAGCGGTGTGCTACGGGTCTGGCATCAGCATGCGCAACACCACCGTGAACGGCAGCAAAAGCTACGGCATGGTGGTCTCGGATGGTTCGGATGCATCGTTGGAATGCTGCGAACTGTCCTGTAACGGAGACACGCTCGCCGAGGCTTGGGTTGACGCCTCTACCTTGAATCTTGTCGGTGCACACAGCCAGTTCTCTGATAGCAGCGGTGCGCTCCTTTACACCGCCGATCCCTCTTTCGTGGACTTGGGTGACGGCGAAAACAACTTCAACTTGCTTACAGGCTCAGGACACTACCTGAAGTCCGGCGATACGACAGACACTTGGGACATCGGCTTGAATACATGGGCACCATACACACCAACGGATACAGCCTTCTATTCTCACCTTTGGCCTAGAAACTCCGCTCGCTGGTTAGTGGACACATCCCTTGCGACATTCGTCGGCTGTGATCAAGGCGGCACGATGTCATTCGGCGGTGGAAGCAATTTTATTATCCCCGGCAACGAAGACCATGCGGGTACGGATTCATATCATCCGAAGAACGATGGTGCTGAAACCGCAACCAGTCTTTCAACAGTACAGCCTCCTACTGCCAGCAAGTTCAGCCAAGCCGTCACCAAGGCTCCCAGTGCCGTAGGACCTGTGGCCAAAGCGATTTCGCCTCTGGCCGAGAAGACGGTGAATCGTGCAGAGATGCTTAGGCTGCATCATCAGGAGCTTGCTCAATGGCGTGAAGCCAAGGCGTTGTGTAAGAGTGGTGACAAACAGGCGGCAACTCAAAGCGCGATGACTTTCCTACGAGATCATCCGGGCTCAAAGCTGGCTCCTGCGGCTATGGTTGACTTGTCTCGATTGGCACGAAAGGGAGACGCCGACCAGTCTGTCAGCAAATTCCTATCAGTGCAGGCAGGTTCATTGGTTGATCCAGAACAGCGGAAGTTGGCTCAGCGACTGTCTCTGGTGGCTAAGGCAAGGGAAGGAAAGCCAGTTGAAGCTCTTGCGGGTTTGGAGGAGATAATGGAGACTGCATCGACACCACGAGACTCTATTCGAGCTTTGATGGATGCGATGGGCGTGTACTTCTTCAACCAGCATGACCACAGCGTCCAGCCACGAAACAATCAGGTGAAAACTGCCAGCCACAGAGAACTGGTGCATCGAGTGATTCAGTTGACGCGAATGTTAGATAATCCGGCGCTGGCCGTTAAAGGCAAGGGTGTGGCGATTCCGACCAAGTACGCTTTGTACCAGAACTACCCCAATCCCTTCAATCCCAACACCGAGATCCGCTTTGACTTGCCGGACGCGGTACGGGTGGAACTGAAAATCTTCAACATCCTCGGACAGGAAGTGGCAAAGCTGATTGACGAGGTCAGACCAGCAGGAGCCTATCGGTTCATGTGGGACAGCAAGACGACGTCGGGCAACAGCGTAGCATCGGGCGTCTACATCTATCAGCTCAAGGCTGGGAAGTTCGTGGACTCTAAAAAGATGATGCTCATTCGCTGACAGCTAATACTGCTCGCAAACACAGGCAGGCTCCTCAGACTGGGGGGGCCTGCTGCTTATGTAGGCCGCAGTTTGGTGCGAGAGTCTCGTTGGTGGAATGGTCCATCTCTTCCCCACTCTACCCAGCGCCCAGCCGCGAGGGCATCGGAATTCTTAACGCCACTGACACAGGTCACTACGTTGGCTATGGTTCGATGGCGGGTGGTACTGCTCCTTCTGCCTACCCTGAAGGCATTTTGTCGAAACCGTCGCTAAATCGTCGCTCATCGTTTGTAAACTCTTATTTTACAACGCTCGCCCACTTTCTCTTAATCAGCGGGTTGTAGGTTCGAGTCCTACTGGGTGCACAAGTAAAAGCCCGTATGTCAATGACTTACGGGCTTGTTAGTTAGATCCACCAAAAAGATTCTGTTTTGGTGCATATGACTCATATACACTAATTGGGATTCAAGAAGATTCTTCCTGCTACACGCACGCACCATGACTGTGGCTTGAATGTCTCTCCGACTTCGGAGGTTGAGCAAGAACAGTGGCCGCCAACTGATCGGCTATCGACCGCGAGTGAAGGCTACCTCAGCGGCGAACTCTTGCTTGGGTTGGGGGTGTAAGTGCTGTTGTACTTGGTCAAAGCGGGGAAGTACTCGTAGACAGGCGGGGCGGGAGCCTTCTCCATCGCTATCTCCGCATCGCGCAACAGCGAGGTTTGAACAAAGACGGCTTCGGAAGTTGGCGACGCTGTGGCTTTGTCAATCTGCGCCGTACCTTCGGAATTGCCGCCCTGTGCAAGCAAGGAAGGCAGCGGCGCCGCTGTCACTGCATAGTACATCGATATCCCAGGCAGATTCAGCACGCCGCTATTGTAAAAATACGGATCGGTGGTCGAATCCACGCGGTTAGCCGGGTTCAGCAAATTGCCCCAATCGGGGGAGCGGTAGACATAATAATAATACGCCGGCCCCTGCGAGGCCCAACTGATCTGCACATCCGGATCGGGTGGGTAGAACGATTGGATCACCAGCGAATCTACACGCGCCAGCTCGTTGCACGGCTGACCGGTCATATTCAGCACATAGGGTCCGGAAGCGGTCGAAAAGCCGTGCACGATAATGAAGTACGTTATCCCTGGGTTGGCCTGAAACGCCACGTTGCTTTGCACGGTTGCATTGCCGCCGCAATAACTGTCATCGTTGCCCGCGACCAGCGTCGTTCCCGGACAGCTACCGTCACGGTACACACTGATCCCCGTATCATACCCGCTGCCGCATAACGATACGGAAACATTTTGACAGGAAGGGGACGCATAACTATAGATCGCGTCGCGGCTGGTGTTATTCTGGAAGTTGTGGTAGTTGTGCACCATGCAGCTTGTGCTCGCGATGTCCGTGTACGGCAGCGCCGGAATCAGCACGCCCGGGCAAACATCCGCCGCCGGTGTCGCCATCGGACCGTTGTAATTCAGAGAAAAGACATAGCCGCCTTCCGCTCCCTGATACCCGCTGATGATGACATAATACGTCACCCCGGCATAGCCGTCAAACGTCACCTGGCTTTGCAACGTGTGACCGGCCGAACAGACGTAATCGTCGTCGCAGGCGATGGACACTGCGCCCGGACAGCCGCCGCCCGCGCGCACGTTCAATTCCGTGTCATAGCCCGATCCGCATAGCGTGGCCGTCAGAGACTGGCAGGTCGGAGGCGTGTAGTTGTACACCACGTCTCCCGAGGTCGTCGTATAGCAGAAACTCCCGGTCGTCAAATCAAAATCATGGTGCGCGCAGGTGGTAATCCCGGCATCGAAATAGTTGCCGAAATTGGCGACGTCGGGAATAGTTGCGCCGGGACAGAAATCGTTCGGCGTGACATACAGCGGCCCGTCTACGTTCAGCATGTAATGCCCGGTTGCCAAGCCGAAGCCGCTGACCAGAATGTAATAATTGACATTCCGCTGCGCAAGAAAACGCACCACGCTCTGAAAGCTCGCAACCCCGTTGCAGATTGTGTCGTCGCTGCACACGACAGGATTCGTGCCAGGACACGATCCGCCGGCATTCACGGTCAGCTGGGTGTCAAAATTGCTGCCACACAGCGACACCGTGATAATCCGGCATTCCGGCAGATTCAGCGTGTACACCACGTCCGGCGAGGTGGGATAGGCACAATTGGCGTAATCGCTGTTCGCCCCGCACGTGCCACCCTGATCGTTGTACGGAACGGACGAAATCAGCGGACCGGGGCACTGGTCGTTAGCGGGCACGTCCGGTGTGCCGTTTACAAACAACTGGTAATTGCCGAAAAAGCAGCCGATCACGGGGCTGCACCGTCCGTAGACAAGGATGTAGTAGTTGACTCCCGCCGTGGCATGAAACGTCACCACGCCGCGCGAGTTTCCCGTCGGGCAAACCGTGTTGCTGTTACACCCAACCAACGAATCGCCGGGACAACTCCCGGTCGTGCGCACTTCGAGCACGCTCGAGAGCGACGAGCCGCACAGCGACGCCGTCACCGTGTAATCGCAACTCAGATTCATCGAATAGACAACATCGCGACTGGCGGCGAACGCGCCACAATGAGCATAGTCTCCGTTCATGTTGGTCGTATTGCCCGTACTGTCAAAATACGGAATGCTGTTAATCAGCGGCCCGGGACATGTGTCCCCGCCATTGGCAAAGGCGAAATTTGCCGTCAATAAAACACAAGCGAGAAGCGGCGCCCACATAATGATCTTCATGAGTAACTCCTACCTACTCTGATAGATTTTTCATTCTGTTCAGGTTCAGTATGCCGATCCGCCTTTCAGCACGGACGGATCGGATCCCTGCGGTGCACCGTCAAGCGACCTCGCCGCAAAGAACAGTGTAGAGGTTGGCTGCAAACCCGGTCGATAATTGTAGCTTTAAAGATACGAACACGTGAACGCTTTTCCTCGGCATAGCGATTTGAACAGATTTATTTACCTGCTCTGGCAAAATAGCTCGATACTTTTCTATGTAGCCGTTTTGCGGTCCATTAAAATTGCGGACCATTCGGTCCGCCTCGTCGATCAAGCTAAGCGGCTTGGCACAGTTGACCCCGTAGTATTAGTGAAGAGTGGGGCGATGTAAGTGCTGACTGACAGTCAGCCCGCGAATCTGTCCCTAAACCGTCATTCTATCTCCGCAAATTATTGTTTTTCATAACTCGACTTCTGACTCTTAATCAGCGGGTTGTAGGTTCGAGTCCTACTGGGTGCACCAGAGAAAAGCCTGTAAGTGATGAACTTACGGGCTTTTTGTTTGACTGGCAGATATGATTCGATCTTGGCGATCCGGATGCATCTACTCACGTTTGGAACCAAGGGGCGTTTCTGTGCTCCAAAGAGCTATTGCGGCTGTCACAAGGCTGTCTCGGCCTTCGCGCCGAGTCGAGTAAGAACAATGGCAAACCACTGATCGGCAATCCGTTGCAAACCCGCGGTGCAATCGGTACATGGTTCCCACTTTCCATTTTCCATAACATCCGCGTTGCCTATCAGTTTAACGAAAAACGAGTTGCCACGAGCTTGAAATGCCGGATCGGACCGCCTCTTCCGCTGCTTTCAGTTCGTTTTCGCCTTACACTTGACTCTGAAAACATAATTGTTATATTCAATGATTATGTGATTAAAAGAATGCTATGCATAGAATAATAAATGGTATGTGAGATGGGTTCTTTCCGGCCATTGGCTTACCACTCGGGTAGCTATGTCAACTACCACTTACGGCCGTGACCCGCCTTAGTGCGCGGTCTATCCTGTGCTCATCAGCACCATTACCTGCAACCCGTCGTTAGCGCCGCTCGCATGGCTCGAGACAGTTCACGTCTAACCACCCACTTTGAGTCCGCAGCGCAGACGCACAACCGTTCTTGGGCTTATGCCCAACGCCGTAGGGGCATGCGGCGTGAGTCAAGCATGCGTTGAAAGAAGCGAAACGGAATCTGCAGCGAAATCCTCATCCGACACTAACGGCCCGTTCACGTAGATTGCCTTCACAAGAAACCATGTCCGTTTCCGCGAGGCAGCCATCGACGTGTACGAATCGCGTTATCAGGCGCGAGCTGAATGAACGCAAGCGCTTCATGAACGTTGGCAGCCTGGTGCATGGAGACTGATTTGCCGTGCACTGCCACCTTACCACTTGTCGCATATGCAACGGTCGTTGATGACGACGAGAAGTCGGCGACAGACAAACAAGATCCGCCCGCGTTGGGCGTCATCGAAAGGATCCGCAGATGTCTCTTTCCAAGCGTTTCGCCGCAGAATTGATGGGCACGTTCTGGCTGGTATTCGGAGGTTGTGGAGCCGCGGTACTGGCCGCCGCATTTCCGAACTTGGGGATTGGGTTTCTGGGCGTGGCCCTCGCATTTGGGTTGACAGTTCTCACGATGGCTTTTGCGATAGGCCACATTTCCGGTTGTCATTTGAATCCCGCCGTGTCCTTCGGACTCTGGGCAGGCAAACGTTTTCCGGCCTCCGAGTTACTGCCGTATATCATCGCTCAGGTGATCGGTGGAATCCTGGGTGCCACAGTGTTATACATCATTGCAAGCGGTTCCGCCGGCTTCAGCCTCGCCAATGGGTTCGCATCCAACGGTTACGGAGAACATTCACCGGGCGGCTATCCCTTGCTCTCTTGCTTTGTGGCCGAAGTGGTGCTTACGTTCTTTTTCCTGACCGTCATCCTTGGCGCGACGGATACCCGCGCGCCAAAGGGATTTGCTCCGATTGCGATTGGTCTTGCCTTGACTCTGATCCATCTGATTGGCATTCCGGTGACGAACACCTCGGTGAATCCGGCCCGCAGCACGGCCCCGGCATTGTTCGTCGGCGACTGGGCACTGGCACAGCTCTGGCTGTTCTGGCTGGCACCGATTCTCGGAGCAATTCTGGCCGGTTGGCTGTACCAATGGCTGGCGCCGGCAGAGCGATGAGCGATCGCTCCTGTAGTGAGTCTCGGCTCCGGAGCTTTGATATGCTGAGTTCAACAGCGATAGCCGCGTGACAGGAGCCATAGAGGTCCTCCGCGCGGGAAAGCAAGTGACGGCAGTCTCATCCGGCTTACGAATTGAAACATTCTATACTGAAGTCTGGTTATTAGACAGGAAGCAAAACATTTCTAATCGGAAGGATCGTATCATGAGTATCTTAGACAAACTATCCGAGAAAGCCGGAGATCTGTTCGGCGCTCACGGCGGTGTGGCGGAATCGGTGCTCGGGATGATCAAGAGCAAGGCTGGTGGTTTGGGTGATCTTGTCGAGCAGTTCAAGTCAAAGGGGCTGGGAGAAACTGTGTCATCGTGGGTGGGTACCGGCGAGAATAAACCGATTTCGCCTGCGCAAGTCACCCAAGCCCTCGGCAAGGATCAAGTTGAAGGCATAGCGACCAAGCTCGGTATATCTACAGATGAAGCGGCCGCCAAGCTGAGCGAAGTTCTGCCGAAAGTCGTGGACAAACTGACTCCCACGGGATCGGTTGCGGACGCGGCGAAGTAATACACTTGATCACCCACACTCAGGCCGACCCCCAGCGCAAGCGAGACTTCCTTACGCTGAAGGGCGCGATCTACTCACACGGAATTGAAAACTGGCCGCTTTTACAATGACACTCTCAGTATGAACGCTTCTGCGGTCACAATTGCACGCGGCCGGGAGGATCTGGTCCTTTTGCCGCGCATGGCTAACCGGCACGGCCTGATCGCGGGTGCGACGGGAACCGGCAAGACCGTCACCTTGCAAACGATTGCAGAAGGCCTGAGCAGGATCGGCGTTCCAATTTTCGTGGCCGATATCAAAGGTGATCTTTCGGGTATCGCGGCTGACGGAGTCGACACTCCGAAAGTTGCGCAGCGACTGCAAAGACTCGGCATGGCCCATTTTGATTTCGCAGCCTGCCCGGCCACTCTATGGGACGTCTATGGAGAGCAGGGTCATCCGGTGCGGACTACGGTTTCCGAAATGGGGCCATTGCTGCTCGGCCGCTTGCTTAATCTGAATGAAACGCAGGGCGGCGTTTTGAGCATTGTGTTCGAAGTTGCCGACACGAATGGATGGCTTCTGCTTGATTTGAAGGACCTGCGTGCGCTGCTGCAGTACACCAGTGAGCACAGCAAAGAGCTTCAGACACAATATGGAAACGTCTCGGCAGCGAGTGTGGGTGCGATTCAGCGCTCTCTGCTGACTCTTGAGCAGCAAGGCGGGGATCATTTCTTCGGTGAACCCGCTCTCGATCTGTCGGATCTGATGCAGACCGGCGCCAACGGGGCCGGAGTAGTGAATGTGCTGGCTGCGGATAAGCTCATCCTCTCTCCGAAAATGTATGCGACGACCTTGCTCTGGTTGCTGTCGGAGCTTCACGAACAGTTGCCGGAAGTGGGCGATCTTGAAAAGCCGAAGCTCGCCTTCTTTTTTGATGAGGCGCATTTGCTCTTCGATGATGCACCGGATGTCTTACTGGACAAGATCGAACAAGTGGTGAGGTTGATTCGTTCGAAGGGTGTCGGCGTGTTCTTCATTACTCAGAATCCGCTCGACGTACCCGACAAAGTGCTCGGCCAATTGGGCAATCGCGTGCAGCATGCATTGCGAGCGTTCACTCCTGTCGATCAGAAGGCAGTTAAGGCCGCGGCACAGACCTTTCGCGCTAATCCAAAACTGGACACAGAGAAGGTCATCACCGAACTCGAAATCGGTGAGGCCCTGATCTCTACGCTGGATGAAAAGGGGGCGCCAACGATGGTGGAACGCGGCTACGTAATACCGCCGCATAGCCGCATTGGCGCACTAACGCCGCCCGAGCGACAGCAACTCATCTCGTCATCATTGCTTGCGGGGCATTATGAAAAGACAGTGGACCGCGAATCCGCTTACGAAGTCCTGAAAGCACGTGCCGAACAAGCGGCCCAAAGTGCGGCGGCAACGACAGCCCAAGCCAAATCACGCCCGTCCGCCCGACGCAGTGACACCCTGCTTGAATCGCTTGTCAAGAGTACAGCCCGTGCCGCGGCGACCCAAATCGGCGGACAACTGGTGCGCGGACTGCTGGGCGGACTCCTGGGTGGACGTCGTTCACGGCGGTAGTCAAGGGCGGCAACGAAAGAGTGAACGATAACCTTGCACCTGGTACCGAAACCGGGGGCAGATCAGGTTCTCTGACACACCTTACGAATGCTGAGGTTCGTTTAGCGTACAAGCCGCGAGAGGAGGTGAAAAGATCATGGCTCAAGACACTGTCGAATACTACAAAGACGCTAAGAGTGAATGGCGTTGGAGGCGCAAGGCTTCCAATGGCAATATTGTTGGCAGTTCATCCGAAGGGTACACCAGCAAGCAAGATTGCGTGGACAACTTCAAGCGCCAACAGACGCCTGCCGTCGAGGCCACCCACTGAAAGCGCAGCCCATACAACTCATGGTTGTTGGCAAAGATCACCTCGTGCAGAATTCGCAGACTTCCGCGAACTGCCCGCACTTTGGGTACAAGGCGTGAAGTCCCCCCGTCCCGCTTTCGTCGTCCCGAACCGGAGGCGGAAGCGGGACGTCGCCGTTTCGGGTGAGGAGGCGGCAACCTGGGAGCGTAGCGACTAAGCTGTGTTGGAACGGAATTGCCGCGGTCCGATCAGAAGCCTGGTTTCCTATGGATTCAGGGCGAGAATGCAGAGAGTAATCGCGAATGTTCTACAGGAAATTATGACTGAACCAGGAAGCCGGAATAAGAAGAAACCTCTCTTAACATTTCTTCAGGAGCCTTGATGGGATTTAAGTCCTTCTTTTACGCTGTGATTTGCGTCTTGTTGATCGGCGTCGGTGTGGGCAGTGTGGGCGCACTGTTTCTGCTCAAACCACTAAAGGTTGCCGGCGTCTGTGCAGCATTCTTCATGGCGGGATTGTTTTTCGCATTCTTCATCCATGCGTGGAGGAAGTCGCGCAAGACAGTGGAATCGGAAGACGCTGTGTCAACCCAACATTAGCAGTTGACGTCCACTCAAGTGCGAGGCGATATGCCACCTGCGCCGGGGGAGGTGCGTGTCCTCGATCCAGCGATAACGGCCGCATACTCCATCAAAGACTAAGCCCTGCCCGGTCGCGGAATCTAAGCTCGCGGATACGGAGCAGATTGTCTGAGCCGCTGGCACGGGTTGGGACACGTTCATATTAGCAAAGCACACCGGAAACCTGCCCCGATGTCGCGCTGCGAGACAGTTAGGCAGGTGAAACTCTCTTTTTCCATATTTTCTCCAGGGAGGAGATTCGCTCCATGAAACGCACAGTTGCTGTCATCGCTGCCCTCGCCGT